>CAZJAX010000022.1:0-18627 GCA_964543965.1 uncultured Planctomycetia bacterium | reverse complement strand
GAAGATCATCGATCAGCCCAATTTTCTGAAGCAGCCCGCCCTGCCGGTCTAGACCAGAGGCGATGACGCGCGAAGCTTTTGAAAAGCTGGTCCGCGAAGCGCTCAAATCCCTTCCCAAAGAAATCAAAGCCAAGCTCAAAAATATCGATGTCGTGATCCAGAGGGGCCGCGCGCGCAGCCGGACGATGGGGCTCTATCAGGGTGTATCGCAGGACCAGAGAGCCGAAGGCTACTCGATGGTGCTGCCGGACAAGATCACTATTTTTCAGCTGCCCGTCGAAGCCGAGTGTCTTGAGACCGGCGCAGACATCAAAGACGAGATCCGGCACTTGGTGCAGCATGAGATCGCGCACCACTTCGGGATCTCGGACAAGCGCATGAAGGACCTCGATGTTTATTGAAAAGGGAAACGCCCCCCGATGAAGGATAATCGCCACCGCTATATCGAGCTCGACCTTCGCGAGATGAGCCAGCTTTTCAACTCGATGGATCCGTCGCCTTTCAACGAGAAGGACCTCGACCACGACGCCGAGGAATTTATCATGAACTGGGCGCAGGAGTACCCGTCCAAGGATCCGCTGATACTCCGCGTCCATCTGACGCACAAAAAAGACGGCTCGGAAAGGATCATCCAGGAAGCCGTGCACCATTATTTTTCATATCGCGCGGAAGCGGTGGAGATGGAATTCCGCCAGCTCATGCGTCAGGCACGCTCTTCATTTTTCATCGGGATCCTGTTTCTGGCTGCTTGCCTCGCGTCGGCGTACGCTCTGGAAGGTCATCTGCCAGAGGGTCCGTGGCGTGAATTTTTGCGGGAGGGCTTCACCATCGCCGGATGGGTGGCGATGTGGAGGCCTCTGCAGATGTATCTCTACGACTGGTGGCCGGTGCGCCGTCAGATACAGCTTTATCAGAAGCTCAGCCGCATGCCGGTGGAAGTGACCCAGAAAAAGATCGCCGAATAAGCCGATTTCGTCTCCCCGAAAGCCAACACCGCTCGCCTTGAAATAAGCTCTCATATAGTATATTATTTAAAATAAGCAATTATTAATAAATATTGATTAATTTTAATTAATTTAGGAAAGCCATGGATATCGAAAAATCCAAGATCTTGAAAGAGCTGGGCGGGCTCTCCGAAGCGGTGTACGACGAGCTTGTGGAAGAGTTCATTCGTATGGCTGAGTCCCGCATGGCTGAGCTCGAAGCTGCCGTGAAGGCTATGGATTTCGAGTCCCTGAGATTTTTGGCTCATTTTCTGCAGGGTTCATCGGGCACCCTGAGGCTTCACGCCGTCACTCCTCAATTGCAGCGGCTGGAAGAGGCGTCGCGGCGGAGGGAAAGCTCTGAAGTTTTGACCGCCGAAGCCGCGTACCGAGCGGCGTTGGCGGAAGTCGCGCGGAGATCCCGCGGATGATCGCCTGGAGCCCGCGCACGGATTGGATCATTTTCTGCGCCCTCTGCTTCAGCGCGGCTGCCGTTTTTTCAATTTGGGCGAAAGGGTACTCCCGGGGGCGCCGATTCTTCTCTTTGGTGTGGGGATTCGTGCTGCTGCTGATGTGGGCGGGGATCTTCCGGGCAGATGTGATCGGTGTCCGCCGTCAGGAAGAGATCCAAAGCCAGCTACAGGGTTTTGCGCCTACCTACGCCCAGGAATTCGAGCTGATGGGGCATCACCTCGTCGATCAGGATACGCGCGCAGACGACCTGATCTATCTGTCGCTGATCGAAGCCCAAAAGCGGTGGCTCAAAGTCAACGGGCTGGTCAACGACATCTATACGATGCGGCGTCTCGATGACGGCAAGGTGATCCTCGTAGTCGATTCCGAGACCGATTACAACCGCGACGGAAAATATGAGGGGGAAAGGGAAAGGCGCACGCCCATCGGCGAGATCTACGAGGCCGGCGACGTCTTAAAAAAAGCCTTCGATTCCAAAAAGGCCGTTTTTGACGGCGTTCCTTACGAAGATAAATGGGGCAGCTGGGTCAGCGCGTATGTGCCGTTGCGGGGTCCTGACGGCAAGAGCGACGGAATTCTGGGCGTCGATTATTCGGCAAAGCAATGGATCTCCGCGATCTCTTTGGCGCGGTACTCCGTTTTCAGGTTTTTCCTGCTTTTCGTTTTGATCCTCTTGTCTGTCGCGGGCACTTTTTTGGTGATGAGGCATGAGGGAGAAAAGCTACGCAAAGCCAAGCAGGATGCCGAAGAGGCCGCAAAGGCCAAGAGCCGGTTTCTTGCGAATATGTCGCATGAGATCCGCACGCCCCTGAACGCCGTCATCGGTTTTTCCCGTCAACTTTCCGGCACCGGTCTTGACGCAGCCCAGAATGACTACCTGCGGACGATAGGCGACAGCGGAGAGATCTTGCTGAACATCGTGAATGACGTGCTGGATTACTCAAAGCTCGAGGCGAGGCAGAGAAAAGTCGAAAACGTCGATTTTGATCTCGAGGAGCTCGTGCGCACCATCTTGCGGGTGTGCAGCGTCCGAGCCGCTGACGGGCTTACGGCGCTCAGCTGCGATTATGATAAGAAAATGCCGCGCAGATTCATCGGAGACGTTTCCGCCGTACGGCAGATCCTGCTCAACTTTGTCGGCAACGCCGTCAAATTCACGCCAAAAGGCGAGGTGCGGGTGGAGGTGCGCCCGTCTTCAGCGGGTGGAGGCGTCAGGATTTCGGTGCACGACACCGGGATAGGCATCGAAAAGGAGAAGTTGACGGATATTTTCAAGCCTTTCGAGCAAGCCGACGCTTCGACGACGCGGAGATACGGCGGCACCGGACTGGGACTCTCGATATCAAAAGCGCTGGCGGAGCTTGTCGGCGGGACGGTCGATGCCGTTTCCGAGCCGGGCAAAGGCAGTGTGTTCTCGGTTGATCTGCCGCTGAAGCCGGCGATGCAGAGGCCCGCGGAAGATCCGACCGAGAGGTCGGCGCGGGCGGCGGATGAGACGCGGTTTAAGGGTTTGAAAGTGCTTGTCGCCGAGGATAATCCGATCAATCAAAAACTGATAGGTATCGTGCTTGGAAAGCTGGGCTGCATCGTCGAGACCGCCATGGACGGCAAAGAGGCGGTCGATAAGGTCTTTACGCGCAGCTACGACCTCTGCCTGATGGATCTGCAGATGCCCGTGATGAGCGGGATCGATGCTGCGGAGCTTATCAGATCCAAGGAGGGTTTTGACCGATTTCCCATCGTGGCGTTGACAGCGGCTTCGGCAGAGGATGATCAGAGATCTTGCAGGCGCGCAGGAATGAGGGGGTATCTCCTCAAGCCCATAGACCCCGAGACTTTGAAGCAGGCGATATTGGCGTGCGTTCAATGAAACCCGCGAGGATGATTAAATTCACGCCCATTCTGCTGATCCTGATGTTTTTGACCTCCCCTCCTCTTGAAGCCGAAGACGAGCCCAAAGAAAATCCCATTGTGACCCGATTTATGCGCGTCGAGAAATGGGTCGGCTCGATCTCCTCTCACGAGACCTCAGTGACCCATAAATCCAGCGGCGGTCTTTGCGGCGACCAGGCCATCAACAGCCGCGCGGACTGGTCCTTTTCCATGAAGGGCGCGGTCGCGGGCGGACCCAACACCAACGCCTGGGTCTATCGCCATAACGAACCCGACAGCGGCAAATTTGACGTGAGCTGTTCTTACACCGACGTCCGAAAGAAGCGCTCGACATGGCACGGCTTGGATTGGAGAGGCGGATGTTCGGGGACATGTCAGGAGCACTCGCTCAGCATCAGCCTGGATGACGATGAAAAAGGGACTTACAGTATTTTTGCCTCGGGTGCGAGCAGTCAGGAAAAGTCCCGCTGGGTCCGCTTGGCACGTCATGAGATGGGGGCGGGCTGGCAGCGGTTTCCGGGAAGCGCGGAAGGACAGACGACATTTGGCGCGCTGACCGACAGCCGGCCGATTCCGAGAAGCCTCAATCTCAGCGGAAGTCATACGACACGCGAAGTCATCAAGGGCGATGACTGCAGTCAAACCGTCAAAACAGAAACCGTTTCATGGAATTTCAGGCCCGACAAACTTTCGTCTTTTGAGGTGGAAGTGGAAATCAAGGATTATGAGGACTGGCTTCCTCGGGGAGGGCCGGACGGCGCGACGGCAGGCGGTAAGCTGCAGGTGATCGCTCATCTCAAGAACGACAAGGGTGGGGAGTCCAAGGAGACTCCGGAAAAATTTGTATTTGAGCTTTTGGCCACGTCCCAGGAGCGCGGCGTCGCGATGAACTGGCCGGTGAAGGGCGCCGGGACTGAATATGACCTCCGTTTTGAAGAGAACGAAAATCCGGGGTTCGAGATCAAAGACGCGGACGGCCAGCGCGCCGAGACTCAAAAAGAAGGGACGGAAGCTTCGGTCGCGATCTCATCGTTTGACTGGGGAGCGCATGCGTTTCTGCGTGTCACGGCCGTCATGAAAGACGGCGAAGAGGTCGAGGGCAGGCTCAAGGGGGCGGGCGACGCGGCGATCCCGGTGCCTTGGCGGGAAAACGGATCCGACATCGCGGCTAAATGGAAAAAGGACCACGGGGTGACGGGGCTCGCGGACGCCGACGACGATGAGAACGCGCCGCCCTCCACCGCACGAGCATGCCGCGGGCACAAAGGAGACGGGCTGACGCTTTATGAAGAGTACCGCGGATTTTACGCCAAAAATGAAGGCGGGCATTTTTGCGGCGACCCCAAGAGGAAGGATTATTTTATCGTCAATAAGCTCAAGGGCGCGGCCAAGGCGGCCGCGGAGCAGGGCATCGATCTGTTTCGTTCGGAAACGAAGCTCAATGTCCATGGCAAACTTTCGGAGGACGAGGTCGACGAGCGCATGATCAACTTCAATCACACGGACGCGCCCTCGAGCGCGCTGCAGCATGCGGTGGTCCTGGAGGCGGATCCGGGCGTCAGCTACGCCGCGGCCAACGGCGGGCCGGGCACCCCGGGAAACATCACCTCGATCAGCGTCGGCACCGGGTTTCATCCGGGCGACTGGAATATCGTTACTCGCGGCAAAGCCAAGATCATGACCAAGACTTTTCCCGTGATGATCGCGCACGAGCTCCTGCACGCGGCCAACGTCTGGCATCACGGCGACCGGGACCGCGGGTGGGTGCGCTGGGAGGCGCAGAAATTTGGAGCCTATTACCTGGTGTGGGAGTTTCCCATAGACGCGGAGACGGGCAGCGAGACGGGCGCCGGTAAAATTGTGACCGTATTTGCCGAAAACGGCCGCCAGCTCAATCCCGAACTTTTCATCAAACCGCGCACCGTGTACGTCGGCAATCTGCACGGACAGCACAGCGGCTTCGAGGACTGTCTGATGCGCTACGACGTCGCGAGCGCGTATGATCCGGATTTTCCGCGCGGCGGCACACGCTACTTAAGCTCGGGCCCGAAAGAGATCACGGGTATCGAACTCTGCCGTGTCGTGACAGGGACCGGCGTCAATGATCCGGCGCGCCAGCCTCGTCCGCGTTTCCGCGACGCCGACCGTATCCGTGACCGCGGGCATTGCCAGACGCATGTGTGCGTCAACGACCTTTACACGAACGATCACCCCAACCGTTCCGAGCCGGGAGATTATCAATGAAGCGTTTATGGTTTGTAGTTCTTTTATCGATACTCGTGAGCGCGGGTCCCGGATTTTCCGCGGAAGAGACGCCCGAAGAGGCGCTGACACGGCTGGAAGCGCAGGGTGTGTCCGTCGATTCACTCCGCCTCAAGGCTGAGATCGCCGAAGCCGCCGGTAAAAACGAGGAAGCGCTCGACGCGTACGATGCGGCGATAGGACTTTATCTGAAAAAAAATCCCGGCGCCAAGGAACCCCCGCTGGACTTGGCGGCCAACCAGAAGAGGCTTTTCAGTTTGATTCTCGAGAGTAAGGGGGAGGCAGCCTACGCCAAACCCGAACAGATCGCCCCGCCGGATGTGATCGCCGCAGCCCAGGCCGGGGAAGATCCGCCATCCGTGGAAAAAGTAGAAGCGGAAGACCGGGCGGAGGAGGAGACGCCCGCGGCAGAAGAAGAACCCGAGGAAACTGATGAGGAGGAAACACAATGAAACGCCTGATCTTGATGCTGGTCCTGATCACGGTGTCGGTGCCCGCCCGAGCCGATTATTACCTTCGCGCCAAAAGCATGGGCAGCGCGGAAGCGGAAAGCTGGACTTCAGGAAAAAAGCAGCGCTCTCAGTCCTCGGTGACCGGCCTGGGGCAATGCATCATCATCACGCGTCTGGATAAGGGCGTCGAGTGGACGGTCGACCCGAAAACAAAGATGTATCAGGAGAAACCTATCGCGCTGCCTTATGCGATAGCTAAAGAAATGAACGAAGATATTTCGGATGATGATATCCAAGAGGTTCGGAAAATGACGGGTGTCGGCGCGCACGACAAGGACTGCACGCCGGTGATCCATGAAAAGGGAACGCGCGAGGTCGCCGGGTACGAGACCAAGGGCTACTACGGCGCCTGCGCCGAGGGCAATGTAGAAGGCGAGTCCAATATGACGATGTGGATAGCCCCGGCTCAAGGCGACATCGCAAAAATGGAGAAGGAGTCCGAGGCTTACGAAAAGGAACATTCCAAAGCGATGTGGTCCAACTATCCGGCCAAGGACCGCAAAGAGATAGAGGAGGGCGCCAAGGTGCTGAGGGATGCGTTCAAAATGGCCTTCGGATCCGTGAAAGGTGCCAAGATCCCCAAGGGGGTGCCGCTGGCGATGGAGATGTCCGGCGGAGAGGAGGGGATGAGCGGCGTATTTTACGAAGTCACCGAACTCAAGATACAGCCGGTCTCTCAAAGCATCTTTGATTTGCCGCCAGGCTACCGCAAAGTGGATGACATTGCGCAGGAACAGGCCAACGCGATGATGAAAGAGATGGGCATGAACCCGGAAGCGATGAAGCAGATGATGAGCGGAGCGGGGATACCCGCGGAGGCCGGGACCGATGAATAAATCCACCGCATATTTTCTAGGACTCACCTTTTTCATCCTGACGGGTTTTTCTTGGGAGAATCCGTCGCCCTCCGGCGACACGGTGTCGCCCGGAGAGACGGCGCTCGCCGCTGTAAGTCCGCTAGCGGCTCAATTGGAGCCGGAGCAGACGGCTCCCGAAGATGAAGCGCAGGAGGCGCCGATCGCGGACGAAGCAGCGCCGGTCCCCAATGATGAAGCTGAGCCCGCTTCGGAGCAGACCGCCGTATTGCAAAATCTTGAGGCGGCCAAGATCACGCTCGAAATCAACGACGCCAAAAATCAGAAAGTCTACCGCGGATGGCCTCTTATTTTAAAGGTCTCGATCGAAGCTTCGGGAAAAGCCGTCGTGCTGGAGCGCGGAGAGGGCGGCTGGCAGGATTTTGTCGAGATCGAGATCAAAGATGAAAAGGGACGTCTGCACGCCTGGCCCATGCGCCTGGCGCCGGTGCCGCGCTTGAAGCGGCGCATCGTCCTTGAATCCGGCGAAGCAGTGTCGCTGGTGTTTCTCGCGGCCAAGGAAGATATGCGCGCGAAGGCGGGGACTTACGCGATAAGCGCCGTCGCAGGCGATAAGATCAAAACCGTCTCCGACGTCACGGTCCGGGTCGCCGATCATCCGGAGTCCCTGAGCGAGGACGACGAGAGGATGCGCGCCAAGATCACCAAGATGTATGACGTCCACGCCGGCAAGGAGCCGGCCGAAATGCGTCAGGCGCCGCCTCCGCAGCCCGCGCCACAGATCATCTACGTCGAAGCGGAGCCTCAGCAAGCGCCTTCGGTCGGGGATGGCGGAATCTCCGATATTCTCGGGGTCGTCTCCGAGCTGGGCCTTTCAAACGCGCATGGCGGCGATTATGACTACGACTCGTCGGTGCCGGACTTTACCGATTACGCCGAATAATCTCTCTCGCTTCCCCTTTAAATTAACCGCGTCCAGAGCGCTTTTCGGGGTGTTTTTGTATGGTATAATATGTCCCCAGGGGGCGACAGGTATCGATCTGGCAATGGATCTAGGAGTCGCATGCAGAGGTGGTCGGGAGGCCTCTTTAAACACCTGACACAAATCAAACGCTAAAAACAACATGGGTAAAACCATGCAGATGGTGCCGTTCGCGGTGCCTATGCGTTTACCGTTAGCCGCCTAAAATCGGCTACCGTTCACCCGTCTACGCCTGCGCGACGGGATGAACGACCGCAGCGGGCTGGTCTTTCACGCGTGTCTCTGGCGGGGAAGACGAGAACGACAGGGGGCTTACCCTAGAGGATAGTGCTGACTCTAGACTTATAGGGGACATCAAAATATCAGCTAAGCATGTAGAGGCTCGAGATATCAGGGTCAGAGACGTGGGTTCGATTCCCACCGCCTCCACCATATTCCCCGGGAGATGAGATGAAGAAAGCGTTTTTGTTGTTTTTGGCCGTTCTGCTTTCCGCGGCGGGCGCCGCGAACGCGGAGACGATCCGCATCAAAAGCAAGGTCGCAGGCGTCAACACGGCGACCAATTATCTCAAGCTTTACCGCTTGAACGATCAGACCGAAAAGATCGAAGAGATCAAGGTGGACTGCGACCGCAACACGCAGTTTTACGGCGCTGATTCGCTGCGCGATATCAGCGACGGCGACGAGGTCGCCGTGCAGGCTAATCACACGGCCTACAGCAACGAGTGGAAGGCGCTGGAAGTAAAGCTTACGCTCAAGCGCAGTCCCCGCAGGTTTTACGGTCCCTCGGGGCCGCTTCCGAGCGCGCCCCTGATGTCGAGCGGCACGCGTCTTCTGCAGAATGAAGTCGAAGAGGCGCCCGCGCAAACCCGAGGTGCGAATTCGGTGCTGAAATCCTAGGATAAACCTAGACTTTTTCCGGCATAAAGAGTATTTTATTCATAATTTTCAAGCCGTTCAATTTTACAGCCTCGCGGGAAAAACAGTCATTTGAGCCATAAACCGATTTTTTTTAAAACCGCCGTGTGGGTGCTCGCCCTGAGCATCTTCCTTCCGGTAACTTGCTTTGCCGACGCCCCCGAGCAGGACCGCGTGCTCGCACGCTCCAATGAAGTCCTGCGCCATCTGATGAGCTCTAACGACAGCATCCCTGAGGAGCTTTTAGCCAAGTGTAAAGCTATTGCGATCTATCCTTTCGTCATCAACGGCGGATTCCTCGTCGCGGGGCGTTACGGCCGGGGCGTGGTTCTCAAGCGCGACAAGAAGACGGGGGAATGGAGCCCGGCCGCTTTTTCCACGATAGCCGGAGCTTCGGGGGGTCTCCAGATCGGCATCCAGGCGACAGATCTAGTCCTGCTGATCCTGAACGATAAAGGCCTCGACAGTCTTCTCACCAGCAAGTTTACGCTCGGCGGCGATTTTGCGGTTTCGATGGGCCCCGCCGGCACAGCGTCCGAGATCTCGACGGATTTCTTCCTCAAATCGATGATCTTTTCCTATTCGCAGAGCCGCGGTCTTTTTGCGGGCGTGGCGCTCAACGGCGCCCTCATGATCCCCGACAACGGCGCCAACCACCGGTATTACGGAAAGCCGGTTTCAGCCGAAGATATTCTCTTGCACGGAAAAGTGGCGGTGCAGCCGTCCAGCAAAGAACTCATCGACACCATCAACGAATACGCCGCGCGCTGGCAGAAACGCCAGGCGCTGAAAGTGAAAAAGGTTGCCGCATGACCGCTAAGATAAAAAAGGAAAAGCTCGTCTGGATCGACCTTGAGATGACCGGGCTGGACCCGAAAAAGTGCGTGATCCTTGAGATCGCTGCGATCGTGACCGACAACGAGCTTAACATCATCGCCGAAAGCCCCGCGATCGCGATCAAGCACAGCGACAAAGTCCTCGACGGCATGGAAGCCTGGAGCCGTTTTCATCATAAAAAATCAGGTCTCACCGGCGAGTGCCGAGCCTCGAAGATCCGCCTGAAGAAGGCCGAACAGATCATTCTGGATTTCGTCAAACAGCACTGTGAAAAGCGCACCGCTCCGATGTGCGGCAACACCATCTGGCAGGACCGCCGCTTCCTCATCAAGTACATGCCCAAACTCGAGTCGCACCTGCACTACCGTGTCGTCGACGTGAGCTCAGTCAAGGAGCTCGTGACCCGCTGGTATCCCGCGGACTACAAAATGCCCCGCGAGAAAAAACAGACGCACCGGGTCATGGACGATATCCGCGAGTCCATCGATGAACTGCGCTATTACCGCAAGAAAGTTTTCAATTCTCACGTCCGTTCGTAGATCCCCGTGATCTATCCCGTCTCGGAGAGAAAAAACCTCGAGCTGCAGGAAAAAATTGATAAGCTCGGTCTAAAAGAGTCCGATTTTATAGAGAGTTTTGTCCGCGCGGGCGGAGCCGGGGGCCAGAACGTCAACAAGGTGTCCACCTGCGTTTTCTTGAAGCATCTCCCGACGGGGCTTGAAGTGAAGTGTCAGCAGGAGCGCTCTCAGGCGCTCAACCGGTATCTGGCCAAGCGCATGCTCGTAGAAAAGATCGAGGAGAGAGTCTTGGGGGCCGCCAGCGCCCGCAAGAGCGAGATCGAGAAGATCCGCCGTCAGAAGAGGCGCCGGTCACGCCGCGCCAAAGAGAAGATGCTCGACGCCAAAAAGATCCACTCAGACAAGAAAGCATCCCGCCGCAGCTTCAGCGATTATTGACCCATCAGGCGTTCGAGGTACATCAGGCCGTTTTGCGCGGCCGCGTTTTCGGGGTTGATCCTTAAGGATTCGACGAAAGCGTTTTTAGCCTTCAGCACCTCTCCGATCATCAGCAGGGCGTAGCCGAGGTTGGCGTAGCCCGAGTCGCTGTCGGGGTTTTGGATCACCGTGTTTTCATAAAAGGGGACGATCTCGCCGGTATTGGCGGGGTCGATATGGACGGCGTTCTGAAACGCCCTCTCAGCTTTCTGATATTGACCCATCAAGAGGTACGTATGGCCCATGATGAGGTAGGCTTCGTCGTCATCCGGATTTTTCATCACGATCTCTTCATAAAGCTGCACGGCATCCCGGAAGCGTCCCTCAGTGACGTATTGGAGCGCCCGCTCATGCATGCGGAAGGCATCTTCGGCTTCAGGTGAAGAGGCGGGCATCGCGTGCTTGAGTTCAGTCTCCTGGAGCAGGCTCTCCGCTGAGCGGATCTCTTTGATCCTCTCTCCGCGGGCTTTCTTGGCCATCAGGTCGGTGACGAAGGCCTCTGCCTGGCGGCCCATCGGTAAAAAAGACTGCAGATCTTCCGAGTCTTCTTCCAGTATCCGTATTTTTACTTCAAGATCGTTCAGGCGCTGGAGGTCGGATCCGGCAGGCTCCGCGCCCAGAGTGCCTTTGAGCTGCACATACTCGTTCTGATACTTTTGGAGCAGCGAGCGGTTGGCCTTCAAGCTTCGGATGAGTCCCTGGCCGGCATTTTCGGCGCTGTCGCCCGCTGCGGCGGGGAAGGGCGCGGCGAGCAGGACCGCGAGGAAGAATAGCGCTTTTTTCATAAAATTCAGTATAACAAAATTGAGGCCGAAGAAACAGTTTTGGAGTAGAATATTCCCCATGATCACCACACAGGAAATCGAAAAACTGATCTCAGAGGCCATGCCCGGCGCGCGCGTCGCCGTCAGCGACATGATGGGTACCGGCGACCATTTTGAGATCATGGTTGAATCAGCCGCGTTTGCTGGAAAAAGTTTGATGGATCAGCACAAGATGGTGTTCGCCGTGCTTCGCAAGGAAATGGATAACCGCATCCACGCGGTGCAGATCAAAACTAAAGTTTTGCCGGTTTCCGGCTGAAAAAAGGAGAATTTATGAGCAATCCGACGATAGATAAGATCGAGAAGGCCATCAAGTCCGGCAAGATCGTGATGTTTGTGAAGGGAACGCCTCAGGCGCCGATGTGCGGGTTCTCAGCCTCGACGATGAAGCTTTTTGCTGAGCTGAACGCCCCGTTCCAGACCGTCGATGTCCTCGCCAATCCCGACATCCGCGCTACGCTGCCGGAATATTCGCAGTGGCCGACGTTCCCCCAGGTGTTCATCGATGGAAAGCTGATCGGCGGGGCTGATATCGTGCGGGAGATGTACGAAAGCGGCGAGCTTCAGCAGCTGCTGAAGCAGTAGCGCTCCTACCTACATATTCCTCAGCTGTTTTTCCGCGTCTACCAGATCGCGGTTGATCTTCTTCTGAGCGCTTCGCGCGATCTCGCGGAGTCTTTCGCTGACCTGCGGAGCCTGCTTGAGCTGTCTTAAAAGCTGTATGACCATGCGGAAGTAGCGGATCACTTCGCCCTCATCCACGTCCGTCAGCGCTGCCAGATCCTGAAATTTGCATCCCGCGATCCACGCCTCGAGCGCCTTTGACAGGTTGAAATAGGGCAGCTTGGTCGGCGGATAGACTTTGTGAACCTGTTCCTTGTGATGGATCACGCGCAGACACTTGGCCGCGCGCTTTTCGATGCCTTCGAGGTGAGGCGGCAGCTTTCTCGTCTCCTGGTTCTTTCTCGGTTCGAAGACCAGTGCGCAAAGCAGCACCGAGAGCTTCACTTCGTCCAGGGTCTCCAGATAGCCTTCCTCGAGAAGCTCCGACAAGAGGATCTCATAACCGTACATCCATGAAGCGAAGCTTCCTTTTTCCGTGAGACCCTCTTCACGGATATGGCCGATGTCTTTGAGGAAGGCCAGCTTGCGCTCGATGACGGCCGCGCCCTTGAGCCTGTCCTTGCGGTTGGACTGAAAGTAGTGGAAAGAGCGGGGATAGATATCCATGAGCTTGGAGCCGAACTGGTCGTAGAGGTTGAGCAGCGTGGCGTAGCAGCTGTTGAACTGGCTGTCGATGGGCTCGGGATTTCCGTACACGATGCGCAGGAGCGACGGAAAGGGGATCTGGTGCGGATTGACGCGGCAGTAGACATAGCCCTCCGCATCGATGCCGCGGCGCCCGGCTCGGCCCGCCATCTGGAAATAATCCCGGGTTCTTAGGAACCCGAAATGTGTGCCGTAGAATTTCCGCATCTCGTCGAACACGACCGTCTTGGCGGGCATGTTGATGCCGATCGCGAAAGTCTCCGTCGTGAATATCAGCTTGATCATTTTGGAAGTAAAGAGCTGTTCGATGACCTCTTTCAGCGTCGGCAGCAGCCCCGCGTGATGAAAGGCGATGCCCCGCAGCACGAGCCGTCTCATATCGACGGCGCTCGGTTCGTTGGTCAGCTCGAAGCGGCTGCAAAGCTTCGTATAGAGCACCTCGATGTCGATCTTTTCCTGAGGCGTCAGGAAGTCGAATTTTTCGTGCTCCCACGCCAGCTCCTCGGTGCGCTTGCGGCCGAAGGCGAAGTAAAGGCAGGGAAGGCGCTTTTTCTCGGATAAGTGGCGCACGAGGTCTTCGGTGCGGTTGGGCTTGGCGCGCAGGAATTTGTGGTAATTGCCCTGGCGGAAACGCTCGCGTCGGTGCTGGTTGCCTTCGCGTCCGAAGCCCGAGGGCCATATCTCCTGATTCTGATAGCCTTCTCTTTTGAGCGCGTGCGTATCCGAGTGGACGGTGCCTTGGCACTGGAAATAATTGACGAGCGGCACGGGGCGGTGCGTCTCGATGATGACTTCGATCTCGTGGTTTAAAATGCCGCGGATCCAGGTGGCGAGCCCTTCGATGTTGGGCGCCGTGGCGGACAGCGCCACCAGCCGGACTTTTTCGGGCGAAAACATGATGGCTTCTTCCCAAACGGTGCCGCGCTCGGGGTCGTCTAGGTAGTGCACCTCGTCAAAGATCACCCAGGAAGTGGTCTTAAGGCGCTCCGGGTCTTCAAAAAGCTGATTGCGGTAGATCTCCGTCGTCATGATGACGATCGGCGAGTCGGGGTTGAGCGACACGTCGCCTGTGAGCAAGCCTACTTGGTCGGGATATTTGAGCGAGAAATCGCGGTATTTTTGGTTGGATAGAGCCTTGATCGGCGCCGTGTAGATGACCCGCTCGCCGCGCGCCAGAGCCTTGTCGATCGCGTACTCCGCGATGGCTGTTTTTCCGGCTCCGGTCGGAGCGGAAACGAGCACCGATTTGCCCGCGTCGATAGCCTCGATGGCTTTCAATTGAAAAGGATCGTAACGCATGGGCAACATTATACACACCCTGCGTAAAATATGGTATAAAATGAAGTTCTAAAGCGCTTAAAATAGGGTGAGCATTTGCTGCTACTGATGATGTTTTTCGGCTGGATCGGAGGGGTGTCTGCGCCTGTCATCCCGGCAGCGCCGCTGATGCCCCGGCCGCTGATACAGACTATCGTCGTCGATGCGGGACACGGGGGCAAAGACGCGGGAGCCATCAGTCTGCGCGGACTCCTTGAAAAGGACGTGACGCTTGAGCTCGCCCGCAGAGTCCGCGACGAGCTTTCGGTAAAGGGTATCAGCGTCATCATGACGCGCGACCGCGACATGTTCGTGCCTCTGTCGGCCCGGGCCCGCGTGGCCAATGAAAAGAGGGCCGACCTTTTCGTCAGCATTCATGCCAACGCCTCGGTATCGCGCTCGCTCAAAGGATTTGAGATCTATTATCTGAATGACCCGTCCGGCGACAAGGCCGCGGCTGCGCGGCGGGCCGAGAATTTATCCGGCGTAACGAAGGCGGAGGCTATCCGTGAAAGCGACGCTTATCTCAAAGCGGTGCTTTGGGATCTGAAGGATGCGGATAACCGCCGGGAGTCGCTGCGGTTGGCAGGACACATCGGCGAGACGGCGCAGCATTCGGTGCCGATCGGAGCCAACCGCCTGAGAGCCGCCAATTTTTATGTGCTCAAGTGGACGGAGTGTCCGTCGGTGCTGGTGGAGCTCGGCTACGTCTCCAACCGCTCGGATGAAAACAAGCTCCGAAGCGCGCGCTACCGCCGCAAGATGGCTGCCGCCATCGCGGAGGGTATACTGAAATTTAAACGGCAATACGAAGGTCATTTTGCCGAACAAATATAAACAAGGGATAAGGGTATGCAGGCAGAAACACCCATAGGCATTTTCGACTCAGGCATCGGAGGTCTTACCGTGCTCAAGGAAGTCTACCGCGACCTGCCTGGCGAAGACATCGTGTATTTCGGCGATACGGCGCACGTGCCGTACGGCACCAAGTCCAAAGAGACTATCACGCGCTTTTCGCTCGACAATGTGAAATTCCTGAGGAACTTCGACGTAAAGATGGTCATCGTCGCCTGCAACACCGCCTCCTCCCTGAGTCTTGACGCGATGAAAGAACATTTTCCGCTGCCCATTATCGGAGTCATCGAGCCGGGCGCCCGGGCCGCGCTCGCGCGTACAAAAAACGGCCGTATCGGTGTCATCGGTACCAAAGCGACGATCAACAGCGGCGCCTATGAGGCCTCGCTTAAACGCCTCGATCCCAAGGTCAAGGTGTACAGCGGAGCTTGCCCGCTATTCGTGCCCTTTGTCGAAGAGGGGTGGCTTGAGGGGGATATCGTGGAAGAGGTCGCCAAGACGTATCTCGAAGGACTCAAAACTTTTGATATCGACACGCTGATCCTGGGCTGTACGCATTACCCGCTTTTGGCGAAAACCATCCAGAAAACGATGGGAGAAAATGTGCAGCTTGTGAATTCCGCCGAAGAGACCGCAAAAGAAGCCAAGAAGCTGCTCGTAGAAATGAAGCTATCGTCATCCGGCAAGAAGAGGTCCGCGCAGACGCGTTTCTACGTCTCGGACGAACCTGAGCCCTTCCGCGCGCTGGGCGAGCGCTTCCTGGGCCAGCCCATCCAGTCGGTCGCGAAAGTCGGGGACTATTTTGAAACGGTGAAGGTCTAGCGATGTTTGAAATCGTCGTCGAGGGCGAATTTTCGGCCGCGCATTTTTTGAAATTATACGACGGCTCCTGGGAGCCTCGGCACGGGCATAATTGGAAGGTCGCCGTCACGGCTCAGGCGGACAGGCTCGACTCGATGGGCGTGGTCATGGATTTCGAGATGTTGAAGCCGGCGCTGAGGGATGTGCTGGCTCAGCTTCAATACACGTCGATCAACGAGCACCCGCGCTTCAAAGACCAGAGGCTCAACCCCTCGACCGAGAACATCGCGCGTGTCATCTGCGAAGAGCTTGCGCATCGCGTGAAGTCGCCGAGCGCGCGTGTCACGAAGGTGACTGTCTGGGAGACTCCGGACGCCTGCGCCAGCTACGCGCCGCCGGATCTGAGGAACGCAAAGATATAGCATGAGCACAAAACACAGGATCACCGACAAAACGATAGAGACCGAGATCAGCGAGATCTTCTCGTCCATTCAGGGCGAAGGCCCATATCTCGGGATGAAGCAGATCTTCGTGCGCTTCGGCCGCTGCAATATGCATTGCGGCTACTGCGACGAGCTGGAGAAGATGAAAGAGGAGAAGTTTTCCATTTATTCTCTGGATCGCGTTCTCGGCGATATCGCTCAGTTTGAAAAGGATAAAGGCGCGCATCACTCGGTGTCGCTGACTGGGGGGGAGCCGCTTTTCTACACCCCGTTCCTATTAAGCCTTTTACCGCGTTTAAAGGAAAAGGGGATCACCGCTTATCTCGAAACCAACGGCACGATGCCCGCCCAGCTGCGCGAGGTCATTAAATGGTGCGACATCATCGCGATGGATTTGAAGCCTCCGAGCAGCACAGGCGATAAAAATTTCGACAAAGAGCACGAAGAATTTCTCAAAATCGCCTTGGAAAAGGACGTCTTTACCAAGGTCGTCGTGACCCCCTCGACCAATCTCGAAGAGATCCGCGCGTGCGTCCGACTTGTCAAAAACGTCAACGCCCGCCTGCCTTTCATCTTCCAACCGCTATCAGACGCCTTTGGCATCAACACCGAGTCCCTGAAGCTCATCGAGACGAGCTACTTTGCCGAAGCCAAGCAGCACCTCTTCGACGTCCGCGTGATCCCTCAGATGCACAAAATCTGGGGGGTGAGATGATGCAACTCATTTATTTACAATGGGGAAAGTGCGATTGATGACGTCAAAAAAAGCCTCCGGATACAACTGGGATACAGTCGGAAACACTCATATGCCCATGCGGGCATAATTAAAGAGATCGCCTTATGGCTTTGGGCATAACCAACACTGTAGGGTCTTCTTATGGACGCACCAAACTTCGTCTGGGACCATCCGGTGTCCATCTATTTGTCCGAGATTTAGGCTTAAATCTCCTTATTGACGAATTCATTCCCCCTGCAACAGATTGGGCGACGGCGCCGCGGCAAGTCTCAATTGCGCTGACTAATACATGCGATCTTGCGTGCTCATATTGTTTTGCTCCAAAAACCTATGCTGTCCTTCCTTTTGATCAGATTGTGTCATGGCTTAACGAATTAGATGTTAATGGGGCTATAGGTGTCGGTTTTGGCGGCGGCGAACCAACTCTTTATCCGCAATTTGTTGAGCTGTGTATGTATGCAGCCAGGAATACCAAGCTCGCAGTCACCTTTACGACTCATGGTCACCATCTTGATGATGCTCTCCTTGAAAAATTGAAAGGGAATGTTCATTTTATTCGAGTCAGCATGGATGGGATCGGAGCTACATATGAACGGCTTCGTGGGCGCTCATTTAGTGTTTTGCAACAACGGTTGGCGGCAATCAGAGAAATTACCCCCTTTGGAATTAATTATGTAGTTAATTCTGACACTTTTCCGGAAATAGATGCGGCGGTATCTATAGCACAAAAGGTCGGCGCTGCTGAATTTCTTCTTCTGCCCGAACAGTCTTCGAATGAGCGGGATGGGATTGATGCTGTTACAGCGGAATCGCTGAAGGCTTGGGTGAGATCCTATTCTGGGAATATCCGTCTTGCCGTAAGCGAACTAGGTGCTGATGGTATGCCCACATGCAATCCCTTTGAAAAAGAAGTAGGACTGCGCGCATACGCTCACATTGATGCCCGGGGCATGCTTAAACATACGTCCTACGACCCCGAAGGTGTTGATATCGGTCAGAATGGTATAATAGCCGCCTTAAAACACTTACAGGATAAGGCGAGCAAAACAATATGAAAATCTGGAACAGCTACGGCTCTGAGCATTCAGCCAATTTGGTGATGATTGGAACATTCAAAGACGCGGCTTCTGCCGAAAAAGTAAAGAAAGCTATTGATGAGCTCACCGAATTTATCACCAGCAGTAATGATGACCGGCGGGGCAGCGAACATTATTCAAGTTCGGATTTAAAGCTATTAGAGAAGGTCGGCTTCTTCAGTGTTTTGCCAGCGGAACTTGACCAATTTAGGTATGACATCAGCTCCAAACTTGTAGGCGAAAAAATTGTCATTCAAACCGACGAAATGGACGTATCAGCCTTTTTAAAGCTCTTGATTGATAGGGGTGCGCGAGTGGAAGTATATTCAAAACACGAATACCGTGATACAGACGATAAAGAAATACTTGAAGCCTAAAGGTCTCTGTCATGGTGAATTGGACAGAATTCGAAAAACTCCCCGGAAGCGCACAAGAAAACTTCGAACTTTTGTGTCGTTCGGTAATCCGACTTCACTATGGACGTCACGGTCAATTTGCCGCTCTTGCTAATCAGCCCGGTGTCGAGTTTCATCTTAATTTGCACGCCTCCTGTACGTTGGGCGACCCGGGGCGGTGGTATGGGTGGCAATGTCGCTGGTATGGTCTACCAAGCGGCAGGGCTCTAGGTAATTCTC
>CAZJAX010000021.1:0-22043 GCA_964543965.1 uncultured Planctomycetia bacterium | reverse complement strand
CCCTCAGCCGCGGCTGCCTTTTCCTTCTTGACCTTCAATTTTTGCTGCTTAACTTTGGGGATACCGAGAACTGACTTTTCCTCGCTCCAAAGGCTCTTGTCTTTCAGCGTTTTAAGACGCTCGAAACGCTTCAGCACTGAGCGGTGCTTGTTGCTTCCGCCGCTTGCTCTCAAACTGGAATGAATCGACATACACAAAACCCCTTTCTTTTAGAGCGATTAGTGTACCATAGCAGAGCCCAGGAATCTACCCTGGAATCAGGGCCAAAAGGAGGTTTGGCGCAGTCTCAATAAAGTCTGTTTTTAGGGCTCAGCGGCGGCGCAGATAGCTGCCCTTATACTTCGACGCAAAGAAGGACAGGTCCTTCCTGGCCTCCTCTTTGTTCGCATACGTTCCGACGCAGACGACGTAATACTCGTTAGAGGCCATCACCCAGCTGTTGATCCCTCGGCTTTTCAGGGAGGCGGCTTCACTCTCGGCATACGCCCGCTTTTTGGTCGTCAGGATCTGGATCGTATACGGCTTGGCCTGCTCTCTGACAACCATGATCGAGCCATCTCTGTTGACGGCTCCAGGGATAGCGGCGGGTTTGGCGGCGGCTTGAGGGACGGCGGCTTTGACTTGAACAGGTTTCCTTACTGCGGGAGATTCGGCGGCGGCTCTTGCGGCAAAACCCTGATCACCCATTGATCGGCCCCGGAGAACGCCCAGAAAAAACACGAGACAGAACACCAAGATCATGACGATGCTTATCAGGAGCATCTGCTCGAGGGTCGTCGAGATCAGAATGGGTTTGTGGCTTTTGGCTATCGAAGGGATTCGTTCGTTCCGCTGGGGCTCGGGAACAAAATCGGAAAAAAGCTCTTTTTGGTTTTCTTGCGGTTTGATCTCATTCATGGCTTATCAGTTTATCAGCCGGTGCGTCCTGCTTCAAGGCTATTTCGATGCCGGGATAGCGGAAAACTGAAGGAGGGGTCCCCGGGAACCCCGCAATGTCCAGGTCTGGCCGCCTATTGCCTGGCCCGCAGTGCGCCCGCCTTTCTTTTCCCGACAAATTTTCCGCACGGCGGCGCCCGGCCATTGCGAAAAAAGCGACTCCGGAACCGCCCAGCGAAAATTCATCTTTGCCAAGTTTCTGCCTTCAAACCGAACCCTCCCTGAAAGATGAAGGTCGTCCGACTTCACAGCCGCAACTCGGACCGAGGTGCTCCCCTGATCTTGCCGTATGAAAAATCGGGCCTCATCAAACCACGGCCATATCCCCGCAGTCTCAGCATCGGTTCTCTGAGATGAGACCATATCCATCATGGCGGCCGCATTTTTCCGGAATGATCCTCGGAGAGAAAAACGCTTTAGATCCAGCCGTAAAGCTGTCAGCGATAAGGGGAATCGATCGATGGCAAGCTCCCCCTCTTCAGCCAAAAGCCAGTGAGCCTCGCCTTCTGCTCCTCCCGCCCGAAGGCCTGTAAAGCGGACTTTCCCCCATCCGGCAGCGCGCGCCTGAGCAATGTCGATGCGGACACCCGTGCGGATCGAAAGATAGTTGGAAAGAAGCCGGCCCGCGGCCTCGGGGCGTGAAAAATAAGCGATGAACGAAGCTGCCAGGATCAGGGTCGCAGCGAGAACGGATAGAGCGGTTCGCCTCATCGATTCTTTTTGATCAGGCGCAAGAGCTTCGAGTCGCTCAAAACTTTAACGAACGCATCCACGACGCGGGGGTCAAACTGAGTGCCGCGATTACGCGAAAGCTCTTCCATGGCGTCTTCAATCGAGGCTTGGCTGCGATAAGGACGTCCCGAAATGATGGCCTCGAACGCGTTGAGCACTGAAAATATCCGCGCGCCTATAGGGATCTTCTCTCCCGCCAGGCCTTTAGGATAACCCGTTCCATCGAACTTTTCTCGGGAATAAAGGATGATCGGGGTGACCGATTTAAGGTTTTCGAAGTGCTCGACGATGCGCGCCCCCTGGATCGGATGCTCGCGCAAAAGCTTGAACTCATCGCCGGTGAGTTTGCCTGATTTCCTTAAGATCTCCTCCGGGATGCCGACTTTCGCGGTGTCCTTTAAGAGCGAGGCATAGTGCAGCGCCTGCGACTGGTCTTCGTTCAAATGCAAATGCACTCCGATCGCAGTGGCGAGCTTAAGAAAAACGTCCTGCGAAAGACGGCTTCCGGTCGACGCCTTGGTTCCCAGGATGACGGCCAACGATTGGATGGTACCGAGAGTCACGCGCCGCTGCTCTTCGTAAAGCTGCGCGTTTTTGATCGCTATCACAGCCTCCTCGGCGAGAGTTGTCAGGATCTCGAGATCGAAATGATTGAAGGGTTTTTTATCTCTTTTGTCGCGCACGAGCACGACGCCCATCAGGTCTTCGTCGATGAGCGGTATGCAGATGAATTTCTTACGGAGAAGCATTTCCGAGGTTTTTGCCACGCGGCCTTCCACCCCCTGGCCGAATGCGATCTTGACCGGAAGATGACCGCTTTTCGGGAAACCTACACGCGCCTTGCAGATAAGAAACTCTCGTTTGTTCTTTTTTTGGCGAGCGCCGCCGATGCCTGCGTTTTCGACCAGATAGATGGAGCAGCGCTGCACACGCAGAACCTGCGCCGTCAAGTGGCCAAGGCGCGATACTAATTCGTTCAGGTTCAGTGTCGAGTTGATAATGCGGTGCACGGTATGGACGGTCGAGAGCGCTATAGCACGGGGACGGAGGGTCGCGGAAAGACGGTTGATCTCCTCGGCCCGGTAACATGTCTCCATGAGCAGCGTTACATAGCCGGCAGCCAGATCCAAGCGCTCCGGATTCATTTTTTTTCGTATTCCGGATAAAACAAAATAGCCGGCAAGGCGGGTGCTGATGTGCAGCGGGATGCAGAAATGCGGCAGCCCTTCAGGCTCCTCGAAGACGAACGGCTGCCCCTTGTCCGCGTGTTTTTTTAGCGCGGTCGATATGCAGGCGGCGCTGCTGAACTGGCGCGCGTCCCCGGGCTCGTCGATGCGGTAGCATTCACCGTCCAGCTTTGAGAAGAGCCACCAGACAGGATTGCCAAGCTCCGAATGCATCGACGCCCGGATCTTCTGCATTCCCTCATGCTTTAGGAAATGACTTAATATCTCTTTATCGTTATTGGGGACTGACTCCATGCCTACACCCTCTCGAACGGCTCAAAAAACTTCCTGTACTCATCCTGCGCGTAGCGGTCGGTCATGCCCGCAATATAATCACAGACGACGCGCGGCACCCCCTCGGACTTCAGCCTTTTCTGGCTGCCCGGAGGCAGCTGTTCGGGCCGCGCGAGGTATACCTCGAAAAGCGCGCGAATAAAGCGCCGCGCCTTGTCGGTCATGCGCACGACACGGTAGTGGCGATAGAGACGTGTTTTCAGGAACTGCCGCAGCTCTTCGCGCTGAGCGGTGAGCCCTGGGCTGAATGAGACGATGAAACCCTTATTCTTTGTCGCGTCTTTCGGCGTGCGGATCCCGAACTTTCGGATATTTTTTTGCGTCTGGGCAAGCAAATCGGAGACCTCGAGATTGATCAGGCGTCTGATGACCCCGTACCGGTGCACAGCAGGCGTGATGCCGGGCACGGTCTTCAGCCCCTTTTTTGCGATACGCCAAAGAGAGAGCTTGTTCAGATCGGACTCTTTGATAAGCCCCGAAGCCAGCCCGTCATCGACATCGTGATTATCGTAGGCTATCTCATCAGCCAAGTCGACGACCTGGGACTCTAGGATGGGAGAAAGAAAGCGATCAAACTTGCCCATCCCCCGCTTCTGAGCCTCCTCGGCGAGCTCGGGGTGCTTGAAGAGACCCACGCGTGACTCGTAGGTGAGGTTCAGACCTCGGAAATCAGGATAGCTTTCCTCAAGATAATCGACAATACGAAGACTCTGTAGGTTGTGATCGAAGCCCCCGTGCTCCTTCATCAAGCCCTCGAGCTCGTCCTCGCCGGCGTGGCCGAACGGCGTGTGGCCCAGGTCGTGCGCCAGAGTGATAGTCTCCACAAGATCAGAGTTTAGGCGGAGAGCGCTGGCGATAACGCGCGATATCTGACTGGCTTCTAATGAGTGGGTCAAGCGCGTGCGGTAATAATCGCCCTCGTGATTCACAAAAACCTGGGTCTTGTATTCAAGCCGCCGGAATGCGGTCGAGTGGATAATCCGGTCGCGGTCGCGCTGATAGGCTGTGCGGTAAGGATGTTCCTTTTCCGGGTGCATGCGTCCCTTAGAATCCCCGCTTTTACACGCATAGGACGCCAGCAGACTTCTCTCTTCCCGCTCAAGCTGGGGGCGCGTCCGGATATTCATCGGAGATCCTTCACCAGACGCTTCCACAATTCATCCAGGGATTCAGAAATGACTTTTTGTCCGCCCACGACCGGCATGAAATTGGTGTCTCCTCCCCAACGCGGCACGAGATGAAAGTGAACGTGCTTGTCAAAGCCGGCCCCGGCCGCAGCGCCGACGTTGATACCCATGTTGTATCCATGCGGCTTAAGGACCCGGTCCAAGGCCGCCTTGGAGCGCTTTACATAAAGAAAAAGCTCCGCCCATTCCCCTTCGGTCATAAGCTCCGGGCTCGCCAAATGCCTGTAGGGCGAGATCAACACGTGTCCATTGTTGTAGGGGTACAGGTTCAGCATCGAAAAAACAGTGTCCCCGCGCTCAACGATCAGATTCTTTCGGTCGTTTTGGGATTTAGGCAGTACACAGAAGATGCAGCCTTTGGGTTTCGGATGCGCCAAAAACTTTCTGCGCCACGGAGCCCAGAGTCTATTCATGAAATACGATCGGAGGTTTTCCGTAAAGATCCATCAGAAGGTTGATGCGGGAAAGCCCCAGCGTGAGCACGCGCTTTTCCTTGGCCAGCAGCTTTCCGTTGTCATCAATACCCTTGAGCGCCAAAAGGACCTTGGTGTGAGCCGTCTTGTTCTTGGGGGATCCCTGAACAAGCTCCATCACTTCCTTCTCGGTGGCCTTTTCCTGGGTCACCTGACAAACCCAGCAGCGGCCGCTGCCCCTGGCGACGATGCGGCTCGACAAGTCCCGTCCATGCATCTCTGCCGATCGGAGCACTTCGGTAAAATGCGGCAATTTTCTCTTTTTCTCTCCGAATTCGACCAGGTCATTGCGAAATTCGGAAAAAAGCCCTTCCACGCGCTGCACCACACCCAGTGCCAAGATCTCCGCATGCTCATTGATATCGCGAAGCACCTCAGCGGCGAACGCCTCCTTCTTGCCTGCGGCGCCGAGCAGCGAAAGCTCCTTCTTCTCGTAGACTTCGCGGAGCCAGAACCTGAAAATTTTATTGTGAAAACGGTAAAACACGCCGGTTTTGACGAGCAGTTCGTACTCCATGAGTTCATGCAGCTGAGACGAAGCCTCTTTTTGGCTCATATTCAGCGCGCACGCTATCTCCTTCAAGCGATTGTTTCCCCGCGCGATCTCCGCCAGGATCAGTAGGTGCTTCCCTCTCGAGCGCGCCTGCGTCCAGGGCGAGATCAGCTTCATGAAATACTGATTAAGCACGCCCTGAGATTCATAGAAAAGACGGTAAAAGACTTCCGCTGTATCGGACGTGGATGCCTGCTCACGGCCCTGCGACAGCGACCACTCGCGGATCCTCGCAGCAATGGTTTCCAGAAAAAACGGGTGCCCGTCAGTGAAAGAGACGAGATAATTTCTCAGGTCTTTGCTCATGTGCAAAGGCTGTATTTTTTTCTCGATGAACGCGAAGGACGTCTCAAAATCGAAGTTTTCTAGATAAATACGCTCGAAATTGCCGAAGAGCAGCGAAAGCTTCTCAGCCAAGATCTTGCGGCTGGCAGAAAACGAGGAACTAGCCAAAAGATACATCGTATCTTTCTGCACCATGATGCGCCGCCCGAAATCGTAAAAGGCGTTCTTGATGCCGAACTCGCCAAGACGATGGAACTCGTCCAAAACCACGATGCAGTTCTTCCCCGTCTCGGCTTTGACAATGGATGTGAGCTCAAAAAGCTTGGTGTAAGCCTCTTCGGCGTGGCGGTTCTTCAGAAGATCGGAGATCTCCCGGATACGCGTCACCGTTTTAGGGATCGACGGCTGCGCTGAAACAACGAGCTTTTCCAACGACTCCGTGGGATTAACTTCCTGAGTCTGAGCCAGATACTGAAACAGCAGCGAGCGTATAAACTGGTCGACGAAATAATCCAGCGACTGCAGCTTGATCTCGACGTAGACGGAAAGGATCTCGGGGTCGCGTAACGTGAAAAGGAAATGACGGAGAATGGAGGTCTTGCCGAGCTGCTGATGGCCTATGATCGCGACGTTCTGCCGATACCCCGACTTCAGCGCGGTAGCGCGCTTATGCAGAAGATCCAGGATGTCCTGGCGGCCGAAAAAAGAATCTCCGATGACCGGATCACTGAACATGAAAAGCCTTTAAAACATAAAAAGGTTTGGAGTGAATACTTTCAAAATTTTTGGCTCAGGCGCCGCTTTATCCATCCCGCAAAATGATCTCTGATCAGGTCACAAAATACAGCGGGTAAGGCTCAAATCCAAGTATGAATATGATAACTCCTTGGAATGTTTTCGTCAAAAAAATAATGAAGGAATAACTGAGAGTTTGTACGCCTTGCCGGGCTTAATATCGGGATAAAATGGAGCGGGTGGCGGGAATCGAACCCGCATCCGAAGCTTGGGAAGCTTCTATTCTACCACTGAACTACACCCGCAAAAAAATTCGTTAAATCTTCAGAATTTCGTCAGAGAGCTGAAGAGATTGTAGCGCTTATCGATGTCGGCCCGCTTCAAACCGGCCACGCGCTTCAAGCTGAAGCTTTCGACATTGTATGAAGCCAGCACGGTCCCGTAAACGATGGCTTTGCGTATATCCGATTCCCCTATCCTGCCGCGGCCCGCCAGATAGCCGATGAAGCCTCCGGCGAACGTATCTCCTGCTCCGGTGGGATCAAAAACCTTTTCCAGCAGAAAAGCCGGCGACGCAAATATCGAGCTCCGCGTAAAACAAAGGACGCCGTGCTCCCCCTTCTTGATGACAAAAATCTTGGGTCCGCGCGCCATCACCCAGCGCGCGGCGGCGATCAAATTGTACTCGCCGCTCAGCTCTCGGGCCTCCGCCTCATTACACAGGAATATGTCGACCTTTTTAAGGAGCGCGGTGAGGCTCTTCTTTTGCGTTTCTATCCAATAGTTCATCGTATCGCATGCGCTGAACACCGGTCGCTTCACCTGCCCCAAAACCGAATGTTGTATCTCGGGATGGATGTTTGCCAGGAATACCACGCGGCTGGAGCGGTACGCAGCGGGGATCTCGGGTTTAAATGAAGCGAACACGTTCAGCTCAGTCTTCAGCGTTTTGGCCGAATTCAGGTCGAAGTTGTACTCCCCGCTCCAGCGGAACGTCTTTCCCGGCGCCGTCACGACGTTTTGCGTATCAACGCCGAGAGACCTCATGAGTGCCAGATGCTTTGCCGGAAAATCCTGCCCGATGACCGCCACGACGGAAACCGGCGCAAAAAATCGCGCGCTGGCACTGAAAAACGTGGCCGATCCTCCCAAAGCCTCGACCGCCCGCCCGAAAGGCGTCTTTACGGTATCAAGGGCGACGGAGCCGACAGCCAGGATCCTATTCTTCATGACATGATTCTGCATAGACTCTCCACGGATTCTTTCGGGTTGTCGGATGCCATCACCGCCCTTACCACCGCCACGGTTTTAGCGCCCGCCTTTTTCACTTCGGCCGCGTTCATCGGATCAATGCCGCCTATAGCGACAAACGGTATCTTCACGTTGGCAGCCGCAAACTTCACAAGCTCGAGACCGACCGGAGCGTAAGACGGCTTCGTCGGCGTCGAAAACACCGGGCCCACGCCGATATAGTCAAAGCCTTCTTCCTGAGCCGCAAGCGCCTGCTCAGGACTGTGCGTCGAACGGCCGATGATCGCCCTTTTCCCCAACAAGGTCCGCGCCTCTTTGAGGCTGGCGTCGTCCTGACCCAGATGCACTCCGTCCGCTCCGGATTTTTTGGCTACCGATATGCGGTCATTCACGATCAGCGGGATCCCCGCAGAGCGGGTCAGCACCAAAAGCTGCTCGGCCTTCTTAATGAGATCCTTGTCCGTGGCCTCTTTGTCGCGAAGCTGAATGACAGCTGCGCCGCCGAGTATCGCTTCACGCACGGCCTTAACGAGCGTGTCGCCGCTCCCGGCCGCCGGGTCGGTGATCACATAAACTTTCCAGTTTTGGCACAGCTTGCTTTTCGATCGCATAGACCCGAAACCTCAGTTTTTTGAAACCATCGGAAGATCTGCGGTCGACGAGTTTCGTGAACTCCTCAAGAACGCGCAGAGATTCCTTCACCCGCTCGATATTGGCAGAAAAAAGGTCTGCAAAGTCCGATCGACTGCTTCCGAGCTTAGCAGGCTCTTTTCCTGCGTCTCCGTACACGTCGCGCGAAGCCAATACCTGTCCCGGAGGGACCGGAAGCATTTTCATGAGCGCCGTAACGTCATGGCGGGCTTTCTTAAGCCTGCGCGAAACAGGCGCTTCGTTCAATAGAAAACGGAATATCTCTTCGCAGACGCGCAGACCTTCCCGCGAACGGTTGAAGTTCGCGTCAAGTACCCTAAAAATGCGCCGATCCGTCGTCATGGATCAGTCTAAAGCTTTGCGATCTTACCGAGTACGCCCGTCGTCGAAAAACCCTTTACGAACGGCAGCGACCTGACTTTCCCGCCGTACGATTCGACATAATCGCTTCCCACGATATCTTTTTTCTTCCAGTCCCCGCCCTTGACCAGCAGATCAGGCTTTACTTTTCGGATAAGCCTCATGGGGGTGGGATCGCTAAACAGCACGGTATAATCGACGGCGGCCAGAGAGCCTAGAACCTCCGCGCGATCCTTTTGGGAATTGACCGGGCGGCCGGGACCCTTGAGTCTTCTGACGGATGCATCAGTATTCAACCCCACGACCAAAATGTCACCGAGTTTTCGCGCCTGGCACAGATAGCGCACGTGACCGACATGAAGGACATCGAAGCACCCGTTGGTAAAAACAATTTTTTTCCCCGCTTTTCTTTCTTTGTCAAGGCGGCGCGCGATAGATGAGGCGCCGGTAATCTTGAGGGCTCCTTCAGACGGATAAGGCTTCATCGATGCGCTCGCAAAGAATATGACCGATCATGATGTGGCACTCCTGCACCCGCGAGGTCTTCTGTGAAGGAACCACCAGGGAAAGGTCTACAAGAGAATGCATGGCGCCGCCCCCGCGGCCGGTCAGCCCGATCGTGTACAGGCCTAATTCGCGGGCTTTCTGAATACCAAGGATGACATTTTTTGAATTTCCGCTGGTGGATATGGCGAAGGCGACGTCGCCGCGAGCTCCAAGCGCAGCGATCTGGCGTTCGAATACACGGTCGAAACCGTAGTCGTTTCCGACGGCTGTGAGGATGGATGTATCCGTGGTCAATGCGATCGCCGGCAAGGCCCGCCTCTCCTTTTCATAGCGCCCGACGAATTCTGCTGCCATATGCTGACTGTCGCTGGCGGAACCGCCGTTTCCGAAAAAAAGGATCTTTTTTCCGTTTTTAAGGCAATCGATCAGAGCGTGCGCCGCTTTCTCGATCAGCGGCAGATGGTCATTGATCAGCGCTTGCTTGACCGCGATACCGTCGCGGATGTCCTTGGCGATGAGGTCCTTCACGGATCAGCCGAAAAAAGTCTTGGCCATATCGTAAAATTCCTTATCGACGGTCTTGAGCTTGCCTGTCGCATCTTCGATCTTCACCGGAACGATCTCGTTTCCGCGAAGAGCGACCATATGACCGAACTGTTTTGCGTGAACAAGCTTTATCGCCTTTTCGCCAAAACGGGTGCCGAGCACGCGGTCGAACGCCGTCGCGCTGCCTCCGCGCTGGATGTGGCCTAGCACCGTCACGCGGGTTTCGGACTTTGTCGCTTCCTCGATCTTGCGCGCGAGAAGCTCTCCGATGCCCCCGAGGCGAACATGGCCGAACTCATCAAGCTTGTTGTCGAGATGCGCTTCGTTGCCGTCGAACTTCGCGCCTTCCGCAACGACGATGATGCTGAAGTTCTTGCCGCGGTCCGTACGCTTTTTGATGACGTCCAGCACTTCGTTCATCTTGATCGGCACCTCAGGGATCAGGATGATATCCGCCCCTCCGGCGATGCCCGCGTGGAGCGCGATCCAGCCCGCGTGACGGCCCATCACTTCGCAGACCATGATGCGGCGGTGACTCTCGGCCGTGGTGTGCAAGCGGTCTATCGCTTCCATCGCGATATTGACCGCGGTATCGAAGCCGAACGTAAAATCTGTCCCCGAAAGATCGTTGTCGATCGTCTTCGGAACACCGACGACAGGAAAACCTTCTTTCGATAGCTTGGTCGCCACTCCGAGCGTGTCTTCACCTCCGATGGCGACAAGCGCGTCGAGTTTGAGGGCTGTCCAGGTCTTTTTCAGCGATTCGAGGTTTTTAGGGTCCTTGTAGGGATTTGTACGGCTGGAACCGAGAATGGTGCCGCCGCGGTGAAGAATACCCGACACGGCCGCCAGATCCAGCGGCATCGTGCTGTTTTCAACCAGTCCTTTCCAGCCGAACTTGATACCGAGAACTTCATCCCCCTCTCGTATAGCCCCGCGCACTACAGCGCGGATCACCGGGTTCAATCCGGGACAATCGCCGCCGCCCGTCAAAACGCCTATCTTCATAAAATCTCCTCCTGTAGTTTTATCTCCATGATCATTTTTTGTTTCCGGCAAGCTCAGCCGTTTTGTCTTTGTCCGCGCGCTGCTCTCCGAGCATGCGGTCGATGAAGTCCGTGTACATCTGTCCGCGCCGGAACACGGGATGTTTCATGATCTCTTTGTGGATCGGGATCGTGGTCTTGATCGGTTCTACGATGAATTCCTCGAGCGCCCGCTGCATGATCGCGATAGCTTCGCCGCGGTTGCGCCCATGCACCATGAGTTTTCCGATCATCGAGTCGTAAAAAGGTAGCACCGTATAGCCTGCGTAAGCGTGACTGTCTACACGTACACCGGGTCCGCCCGGGGCATTATAGCGCTCGATCTTTCCAGGCGACGGCGAAAAGTTGTTCGCGGGATCCTCGGCGTTGATGCGGCATTCGATCGCGTGCCCGCGGAGAGGCACCTGGTCCTGTTTTCGTATGGTGAGCTTCTCGCCCGCCGCAATACGGAGCTGCTCTTTGACGATGTCGATGCCCGTGATGAGCTCGGTGATCCCATGCTCGACCTGGACGCGGGTGTTCATTTCTATAAAGTAAAATTGCCCGTCTTCGTTAAGAAGAAACTCGACGGTCCCGGCATTGGTATAGTTGACGGCCTTTGCGGCCTTAACGGCCATCTCGCCCATCTTACGGCGGAGCTTCCAGTCGACGGACGGCGAAGGCGCCTCTTCAACGAGCTTCTGGTGGCGGCGCTGAATAGTGCAGTCGCGTTCCTGCAAGTAGATGATATTGCCGTGCGTATCCGCCAGAAGCTGGATCTCGATGTGCTTTGGACGCTCAAGGTACTTTTCGATATAGACTGCCGCGTTGCCAAAAGCGTTTTCAGCTTCGTGCTGGGCCGTCATCAGCGCGCTGACCAGGCGGACTTCATTATGACAGACGCGCATCCCGCGCCCGCCGCCGCCCGCAGCCGCCTTGATGATGACCGGATACTTAATTTTTTTGGCGATCTTGAGAGCATCGTCTTTGTCTTTGACGGCTTCGGCGGTTCCCGGAATGATAGGCACTCCGGCCTTGCGCGCAGTTTCGCGGGCAGCCATCTTGTCGCCCATGGCGCGTATGGCTTGAGGGCTTGGGCCGATGAATTTGATGTGGCAGGACTCGCATATCTCGGCGAAATGGGCGTTCTCCGAAAGGAAGCCGTAGCCGGGATGGATCGCATCAACATCCGTGATTTCGGCGGCGCTGATGATCGCCGGAACATTCAGATAGCTTTGGGAGCTGGGGGCGTTGCCGATGCAGACAGCCTCGTCAGCCAGATGGACATGAGGAGAGCTGGCGTCAGGCGTCGAATAAACGGCAACGGTCCGCACGCCCATTTCACGGCAGGCGCGTATGATTCGTAAAGCGATCTCGCCGCGGTTAGCGACTAAAACTTTCGAGAACATTACTCGATAACGAACAAGGGTTGGCCGAACTCTACCGGGTCTCCGTTATGCACCAGGAGCTCCGTGATCTTACCCTTCACTTCGGCCTTGATCTCGTTCATAAGCTTCATGGCCTCGATGATGCAGATAACCTGACCCACCTGAACCTCGGTGCCGACCTGCACCAGGGGAGGAGCGTCGGGGGCCGTCGCCGCGTAAAAAGTGCCGACCATCGGCGACTTGATCGTGCTCTTTGCGGCTGCCGCCTGAGGCTTCGGAGCTTCCCTGTTTTCGCCCGAACCTGACGGTCTTGCCTGCGCTTGCGCGGGGCGCGACTCGTAGACCATAGGCTCGAATCCCCCGGCCTGGTTCTTCTTCAAGCGGATCTTGAGACCGTCTTTCTCCATCTCAAACTCGGAGAGCTGGTTCTCGTTCATGAGCTGAATGACTTCCTTGATCTCTTTTAGATTCATCCCGCCCTACCTTTCTTTATAAAAATAAAGTTGGTTTATGCGCGTTCCAAATACTGGCCGGTACGAGTATCGACCCTGATCGAATCACCGGTACCCACGAACAAAGGAACCTTGAATATAGCACCGGTCTCGACCTTCGCGGGCTTCGTACCGCTTTTGGCGGTGTCGCCCCGAACGCCGGGCTCGGTTTCAGTGACTTTCAGGATTACCGAAGAAGGGAGCTCGACAAGGATCAGCTCATCGTCGTTGTAGCGTCCGATGATCTCGTCGTTTTCTTTAAGATAATTTACCCGGTCGCCTAGCGTTTCCGCGCTCATGACGACATCGTGATAGGACTGGGTGTCCATAAAATGGAGTTTATTGCCGTCGCGGTATTGGTACTGGATCGGACGGTCTTCTAGATAGACCTCATCAAATTTATCACCCGAACGCAGAGGAACCTCGATGACGGCGCCGGTGCGGATGTTCTTAAATTTGGTGCGGACGATCGGCTGACGCTGCTGCATCTTGACCAACTGGTACTCGACGATTTCGCACCTCTGCCCTTCGTACTTCACCACTACGCCAGCCTTGAACTGGCTGGTTGAGATCATCGACATAATCAAGCCCTTTCTTTCTAGAATTTTGAACGGCTTACTCGAGGCGGTAAGTATCGAGCCCCCGAGTCAGCACTTCGTGTCCGTTTTTGGTGATCAAGAGCATGTCTTCTATCCGGACGCCTAGTTTTCCAGGCAGGTATATCCCCGGCTCGACCGTGATCACCATGCCCGGCTTCAGAACGGTCTTGCTGCGCCCCGAAACTGTCGGAGCCTCATGAATTTCAAGCCCCACCCCATGACCGGTTCCATGTCCGAAGCGCTCGGCGTATCCCGCCTTGCGGATCACCGACCGGCACGCTTCGTCGACCTCGCTGGCCAAAACACCGGGGCCCGCCTTTCGTATGCCGGCTCTTTGAGCCTCCCACACGATGCCGTGCACCTTTTTATACAAAGCGGACATTTTACCCAAAAAGACAGAGCGGGTCAAATCCGAATGATAACCCCCATACACCGTCCCCATATCCACAAGGACAGCCTCGTTATTCCTGACCTTCGTATCGTCGGATTGGCAATGAGGCATGGAGGCGCGCGCTCCGGCTGCGATGATGATGTCAAAGGCAGGCCTCTCGGAACCGATGGTCTTTGTGTAATATTCCAGGCGTCCCTGGATGTCCCGCTCGGTCATTCCGGGCTGGGCAGCCTGGCGGATATAATGAAACCCCTTTACAGCGATCTCGGCGGTACGCCGCAGCAGGTCTGCCTCGGAGGCGTCCTTGATTTCACGCAGGGACTCGACAAGGTTCTGGGTGGGTTTGAGCTTGCCCTGCCCCAGCGCCCTCTCCAGGTTCGCGTGAAATGAGACCGTCACCTGGGACGCCTCAAAACCCACCTTTGAAGCCCGGGTCTGTTTGGCGAGCCCCGCCACAATATCCGACACGCCCTGCTTGTCGCGCAGAACGATTTTGAAGCCTTCGGCTTCGCGCTTGGCCTGCTCCAAATACCGCGAGTCGGTGATAAAGTAAAGGCCCTTCGGACACACGTAGATCCAGGACTCAGTCCCCTTAAAACCTGACAGATAAGAGACGTTGGGCCAGGAGCTGACGAAAAGCGCGTCGATGCCTGCGGCGCCGAATTGCTTGAAAAGATTCTTTAAGCGGATGTTCATAGGGCGGTCACTTCCTCCCGATTGGGTTTGTTGAATCGGATGTGGTAATCATGGCGAGCCAGATAGATCAGGCCTCCGATGATACTGCAAACCATGAGCAGACCGAACCAAAGAATACCCACAGCCGTTGCTCTTTCCACGCCGATATAGTTCTTTAGAAAATAGATATATGCCGCTTCGCGCGGCCCGAGACCGTTGAGCGTCAAAGGCACCATGCCGATCAGATGCACGATGGGCACGAGAAGAAAAAAATAAAGCCATGAAGACGGGTCCGCTCCGAGAGCCAGCGCCATCAGGTAGAGCACAAAGATGCTCACGCTCTGCCCCGCCAGCGATAAAATCATAGCGAGCGCGACAAGACCCTTATGGTTCTTGAAATCATGAAGCTCATCGTAAATCCTGCGGATAAACCCGCCGACTTTAAAGACGTTCAAGAACTTCTCCACTAGATGAAAACGTTTGGCGATGCTCGAATTAAAGATAAGTACAAAAAAAATTATAGACATGCCCAAAAACGAGTAGACGATGACCGGAACCTTGGGATTGATCTTATCCCTAAGAAAGAAAAGGCTCGCGCAGGGGATCAAAATAAACATGAAAAGCCCGAATATGCGGTCCATCATCACGGCGCTCACACATTTTACAGGCTCCTTGGTGATGCGCGCCGCACAGATCGCCTTGACGATGTCGCCTCCGGCGGACGTGGGAAGGAAATTGTTGAAGAAAAAACCGACGAACGTAAGACTTACCGTCTCCCTGAGAGGTATCAGGATATCTTTGCCGCTGAAGATCAATTTGAGACGCAGGCCCATAATGACTCCGGCTGTAAGAAAGATAAGCGTCGCGGCCAAAAGCAGCGCATGATTGCCGTTTCTGAGCACGCTTAACACGCGCGGCACCTCCGCGCGCATCGAATAGGCCAGGATGCCGATGAAGACAAGGCTCACGATCACCCCGATAAAATTCTTCTTCAAGCCTCCCCCTCTCCCGCCTGGCGCAGTTTTTTAGCGGCGATCTCTGACGGCGTCGGATTCAGATAAAAACCGGTACCCAGCTCGAAACCCGCCACTTCGGTGAGATGCGGTATGATCTCGATGTGCCAGTGAAAACTTTCGGCAGAGCGGCCATGGAGAGGCTCGGTATGGATCATGAGGTTGTAGGCCGGATCGCCAAGCGCTCTCTTGAGACGTTTGAGCGTCTCCTGAAGCGCCTTAGCGGCCCCCCTCAACCCCTCTTCGCTAATAGCTTCGAAACTTGAGGCGTGCGCGCTGGGCAGTATCCAGGTTTCAAAAGGAAAGCGAGCAGCGAACGGTGCGATCGCCGTAAAACCTCCCTCAGAATAGACCGTCAGCTGCTTGTCGACTTTCTCCTGCTCAAGCATATCGCAGTAGATGCAGCGCTCCGTCAGATCGTAATGCGCCGAGGAGCCCCGCACCTCTCCCAGCACCCTTGAGGGCACGATCGGAAGCCCGATGAGCTGGGAATGAGGATGTTCGAGGCTGGCGCCGGCTTCGGAACCGTAGTTCTTAAAAAGCAGGATGTAGCGGATGCGCTTATCCCGGCTCAAGTCCGCGCAGCGGTCGCGGTACACCTTAAGGATAAGCGCGGCTTCATCAAGGCTCAGATCCGCGATCTCCTTGTCGTGATCCGGATTCTCGATGATGACCTCATGCGCGCCAAAACCGCCGATGCGGTCATAGATACCGGCGCCGCGCCTCTCGGCGCTCTCTTCGATGCGAAGAGCCGGGAATTTGTTGGGGATCACGCGAACCTGCCAGCTGTTCCGGCCGCCGTAGGAGCCGCGCATCTGATAGGAGGCGATCTCCGGAGGCGTCAAAGACTCGTTGCCCGGACAAAAAGGACACACTTTGGAGGACTTGACGCTCGTCCTGGGCGGAAATGTCAGACGCGGCGATTCGGCGTTGACGATGACCCAGCGGCCGTTGATCGGGTCTTTACGAAACTGAGGCATGGCTCGTTCCTTTGATCTGGGTCTCACGGAGAAGATAGGCGGCGTCTTCCGGCGGTGTCGGATTGATATGGATGCCGGTGCCCCACTCGAAGCCCGCATTACGCGTCAGCCGCGGAGATATCTGCAGATACCAGTGGTAATAAGACTCCAGCATCTGCCAGCGCGGCTCATTCGGCTCGTGGCGGTGCGGAGCCGTGTGGAGGATAAAATTGAACGGCGGATCCTCCAGCAGCACCCGCAGCCTCAGAAGAGCCTCTTTCAGGATAGACGCGAAGCGCCCCAGATCCGCCTCGGGCATACGCGCGAAATCGGCGCTATGCTTTTTTGGCAGTATCCACATCTCGAACGGCGAGCGGGATGCGAACGGGCAGTAACACAGAAAGGATTCGTTTTCAGCGACAACGCGCGACGCCTCGGATATCTCTTGGCGTATGATATCGCAGAAAACACACCGGTCCCGCCTCTCAAAATAATTTTTACAGCCCAGGAGCTCTTCCTTGACGCGCTTCGGCATGATGGGCATCGAGATCATCTGGGATCGCGAATGGCGCACAACGTCTTTTAGCACGCCGGATACGTGGCCGTGGTTCTTAAAAAGCAGCGTGTAATCGAAGCGTTTGTCCTGCTCAAGCGCTTTGAAGCGGCTGACGTAGACACCTACGACTTTTTTGACTTCCTCGTCACTCAGCTCATCCAGATCGTGTTTATGCTTCGGGGACTCGATGATGATCTCGTGCTGGCCTACGCCGTCCATCAGGTCATAAAGTCCCATACCGAAACGGTCGACCTCCGAGCCTGTATGAGATAGGATCGGCACCTTACTCAGGATCGTCCGGACATCCCATCCGGGCATGTCAGGCTTGGTGCCGGGCTTGCGGTCAGCAAAGATCTCGCGCGTTGTCTTGCTTTCACGTCCCTCGCAGAAAGAACACACAGCCTCGTTTTCCTGCGCCTCTCCGGTGCGGTATTCCACGGGTCTGCGCCCCCGCTCGGTCGAAATAATAGTCCAATAGCCGACAACGGGGTCTCTTCTAAGCTCGGGCATTTGGCTGATCCGGGTTAGACATATTGATGGAGATCCGAAGGCCGTATCGTGCCGACGACCCTCATGTTTTTATCCTGCAGAATAATGATATCGCACTTCGTTTCCTTGAAGCGCTTGATCACTTCCCCGATCGTCGCGTCCTTCATCATGATGCTGAAGTCCTTCTTCACGAGATCCATCACAGGCTTTTCGATCTCCTGGATCGTAACACGGGGCATCGCAAGCTTTTCGAGTTTGCGCTCGTTGATAAGGCGGTGGTTAATGTATTCGTAAAAATGAGTGGAGAGGATCCTTTTAAAGCTCACCAGAAGCGGCACAACAGGTTTGCCTTCGATAAAGTCGAGGTGCGATCGGAAAGCCGAACGGTTCACGCGAGAATCAATGGACAGAAGATAACGTAAAGAGCTGTCGGGGACACTCGTCTCGTCCGCCTCAGGAATGGCCGCCAGCCATGTAAGCTCGTAGACATCCTGCATCGAGATCTTCAGGTCCTGGAAACCGCGGGCGATCAAAAACGAAAGATTGCCGTCCTGGTCTTTGTAGACAGGTGCATATTTTTCAAGCGTGTCAATGACGTCGGCCAGAAAAACTCCGAGCGCGACGTCTGCATTATAAAGAAGTCCCGCCATGATAAAGGCTCCGTCGTCCGATTGGCCGGGGCCTACGCGGTGGCGGATATAGAAATACCGCTGAGTCTCGGGATCCACGATACCTTCCGTCTCCACGATGAGCCCCCTCTTGATGAACTCATCGATCTTGTCTTCATGAGGCTCGTGCGCCAGAACTTCGCCGTCAAGCTTCATCTCGAGCATCGTCTTGATGTCGATGACGTAGCAGCGTCCGCCGCCGATCTTGATCTGGTAAAGCTTTTCCGCTTCTTTGCGTATGTCGGGGTTATCGCGCAGACCTCCCATATAAAGACCGCGAAGGACGTCGCGGGCATTGACATGGCGCTCCTTAAAAAACTCGATTCCCAGCAAAGGCTCGCCTTGAGAGTTGAGGAGCTTCTCATGCTTGCCTCCATCCATCACATCCACGGCGAAATCCACAATATCATCGATCAGTTTTTGGCGGCGCCTCTTGATGTCTTCCGCGTCACGGCCAAGAGCTTTTACGACATCGTCGATCGTGGTGTTAACGTAGGTGCGCTTGTTAAAAACGCCGGCGCCGTTGTGGGCTCTGCCTTCGAGGGATTGGATAAATAGGAGGTCCTGGATGTCCGGGGCGGTATCCAGATGCTCGTAAGAACTTAAAACTTCGTAATCGGCCTGAACCAGCTCTTTAGGCGCAACGTGAGGTAGACGCATTTTCCCAGGATTATCCCAAATATCGGTCTGGATTGAAAGAACAAACTCGGAGAGCCGCAACCCTCGGAAACCTCATTCGAAGACCTCGCCCGCTTTTAAAGCGTAGCCCGTCAAAAACGCGGCCGCGGAAAGCGGCTTTCTGCCTTCAGCCTGCAGCTCTTCGATGCACAAAACGCTTTTTTTTGCCGCCACCAGGATGCCGGCGGGCACTGACGCCTGGAGAATGAAGCCCGGCTCCGCTCCGGCAGGGTGCGTCTCAAACGCGACCGAAGCTTTCAGGATAATGATCCTTTTGCCGTGAAGGAACGTATAAGTCCCAGGCCACCCTGCCAACGCGCGGACACGCCTGGAGATCACATCGGCCGTCTGGCTCCAGTCGATGCGGCCGTCTTCCTTGGTGATTTTCCTCGCATACGTCGCGAGGTGCTTGCTTTGAGGGGTATAGACGGCGGCTTTCCGGTCGATGAGCGTCAGCGACTCGATCAGCGCCGAGGCGCCGAGACGGCTCAGGCGCTCATGCAGGCTGCGCTCGTCATCCGTATCGAGGATCGTCTCTTTTTTTTGCACCAGGATATCGCCCGTATCCAATGACGCGGCCATGCGCATCACAGTGACACCCGTTTCGGCATCGCCATTCATGAGCGCCCAGTGTATAGGTGCGGGGCCGCGGTAGCGCGGCAAGAGCGATGAATGCACGTTCAATGCACCGGCCGCAGGAATATCAAGCAGGCTTTGCGGCAAGATCACGCCGAACGAGATCACCACGAATACGTCCGCATTCATCGCGCGCAAACGCTCCCCGAGCGTCGTGATGGCCTCTCTAGAGGTCTCGATCACAGGAAGGTTTTTGGCGGCTGCCCATTCCTTTACGGGCGATGCCGTGACCCGCAGGTTGCGGCCGGCAGGTTTATCGGCGGTGGTGACGACAGCGCAGATCGAGTGGCTGGCGCCCAGAAGAGCTTCGAGCGATGGGATGCCGAACGGGCTGGTACCAAAAAAAACGATCTTCACGAATTCTTTTTCAAAAGTTTTTTTCTGGAAATGCGGCTTTTCACGGGTCCGAGGCGGTCGACGAAAAGGATGCCGTCCAGATGATCGATCTCGTGCTGGAAAATACGGGAAAGAAGACCTTCGCCGGAAACTTCGACTGGACGGCCGTCAAGCGTCAAGGCGCGGACCCAGACCTTTTTAGCCCGTTTGACCGGCTCATAAAATTCCGGAATGGAGAGACAGCCTTCAAACTCCTTGATCTCACCCTCTTTTTTGAGGATCTCCGCATTAAAAAGGACGATCTCCTGCCCCTTGTCCAGACCGGGATTTGCGACAAAAACACGCCTCAGGCTGCCCACCTGATTGGCCGCCAGCCCCACGCCGTTTTCCGCGTACATGGTATCGATCATGTCGCGAACGAGGCGCCGGTCATCTTCGGTGATCGATTTCACCGGAAGAGCCTTCGTTTCGAGGATCTTATTGCCTATTTTCAATACAGGAAGGATGGCCATAGAGTGATTTTAACATGAAGCTCACTGAGGGTCTACATCGACGGTCATGGCTATGCGGCTTTTTTTGAATTCCGAAAGAGCCCGCCGCAAAAGAGCGTTCATTTCTGCGACCTCAGGGCCCTTCAGGTAGAAATTCCAGTGAAACTGACCCTTTTCGCGGGAAACCATGGCCGGCGACGGTCCCAAGATCTTGATCTCCGAAGACTCGCCGATACTCATCTCGAGAGTCTTCGTGAAATGAAAGATCTGGCGTATGACTTCCTTTTCGACAAGCCCGCTAAACACGACGCGCACCAGCCTCGTAAAGGGAGGCATGAAAAGCTCCCGGCGGAACTCGATCTCCTTTTTGTAAAAATCAAGGTAGTGGTGCTCCTTCGCGCTTTGAATGGAGTAGTGGTGCGGCACATGAGACTGAACGATCACCTTCCCCGGAATATCTCCCCTGCCGGCCCTGCCGGCGACCTGCGTCAGAAGCGCAAAGGTGCGCTCGGATGCCCGAAAATCAGGGATATGAAGCGCTGTGTCTGCGGAGACGACGCCGATGAGAGACACGTTGGGAAAATCGTGACCCTTGGCGATCATCTGGGTGCCGATCAAGATGTCGATCTCCCCGCGCTTGAACGCGCGCAGGATCGTTTCGTGCGCGTCTTTTTTTTGGGTCGAGTCCGTGTCCATGCGAGCCAGGCGCGCCTCGGGAAAAGTTTTACGCGCTTCTTCGTAGACCTTCTGTGTGCCGACCCCGAAATAATTGAGATAGCTTTTGCTGCAGCCCGGACAAAGCCGCACCGGCTCCGATTTGAAATCGCACAGATGGCACAGAAGGATCCCTTTGTCGAAGTGATACGCCAGAGAGATGCGGCAATGATCGCAGGTCATCACGAACCCGCAGGCATTGCAGTGAAGGTGCGTCGAAAAGCCCCGCCGGTTCAGCAGCAGCATCACCTGTTCATTTTTTGCCAGCGACTCTTTCACGCTATTTTCGAGGATGGGCGAAAAAATAAAATCCCGCTTTTCTTTGACAGGCCGACGCATATCGACGATCTCCACGGCAGGCAGAGGCCTCTTTTCGATGCGCTCCGGTAAATCAAGCCTTACAATGCGGCCCGGAGCGCCTTCGGGCAGCTCGGAAGAGTGGTAAGATTCGAGGGACGGCGTCGCGCTGCCCAAAAGAAGGATCGCCTCTGCTTCGCGTGCACGCCAGGCCGCGACGTCCCGCGCGTGGTATCTCGGCGTTTCCCCCTGCTTATATGACGTGTCGTGCTCCTCGTCGATGACGATGAGCCCCAGATCCTTGACCGGGCTGAACACCGCCGAGCGCGCCCCGACGACCACTTGGGCCTGTCCGCTGCGGATGCGGTGCCACTCTTCCACCCGCCTTCCCTGGGGAAGCCGGCTGTGGATGACGGCAAGCACATCCCCGAAACGGGAATGGAATCGGTCGACCGCCTGCGGAGTGAGTGAAATCTCGGGCACCAGAATGATGCTTCCGCGGCCCATCTTCAAAAGATCGCGGATCAGGTGCATGTAGACCTCTGTCTTGCCGCTGCCGGTGATGCCGTGAAGAAGGAACGTTTCATGGCGGCGCGCTTTGATCTTTTCAGAGACTCTGCGGTAGGCTCTGTCTTGAGAAGGGGTCAACGGAAGATCTTCCGGGTTTAATGTCTCCGCCGTCTCAGAGATAGGTTTGGCCCGGCTTTTCATGAGAAACTTGCCCTTTTTAAACGGCGCGGGCAGCGCGGTCTCAAGAGTCTGCCCCCAGGCGCAGAAATAATGCTCGGACATCCACCGCGTCAAGCCAAGCAGATGCTCGTCGATCACCGGTTCTCGGTCTATGAGGGAGTCGATGGGTTTCACCTCATCGAACGCCTTCTCCTCTGAAAAACCGACAACA
>CAZJAX010000020.1:1609-22226 GCA_964543965.1 uncultured Planctomycetia bacterium | reverse complement strand
GGCTTTTGACTTGATCGATAGCCTCGATGATAGTGATGCCGTCTTTGACCGTGAAAGGCTTTCCGTCGATAGTGATATTAGCCATTAGTGCACAGCTCCCGCCGGCTCGAGGTGAGCGGCTTTGCCCGACGCGATGTACTGCTCGAATTCGGGGCGAAACTTTCCAATGTAGCTCAAAATAGGCCAGGCCGCGGCGTCCGCAAACACACAGATCGTGCGCCGCTCCATGTTGCGGGCAATTCTCAAAAGCTCATCCAGATCCGCAAGTTTTCCCTGACCTGCATATAAACGGGTGACGATCTTGTGCGCCCATCCCGTGCCTTCACGGCACGGCGAGCACTGTCCGCAGGACTCATGAGCGAAAAATTTCGTCGCGTAATAAAGCATTTTTACCATGCACGTCTGTTCGTCCATGACCATGATGCCGGCGGAGCCGAGCATCGTGCCGACAGCTTTCAGAGAATCATAATCCATTTTCACGTCTATCTCCGCCGCTGTGAGGATCTTGGCGGAGATCCCGCCCGGGATAACCGCTTTGAGTTTACGGCCTTTCCAGACGCCTCCGCCGTGCTTTTCGATGATCTCGCGCAGCGTCACTCCCATCGGCAGCTCATACACCCCCGGCTTTTCGACGTGGCCTGAAAGACTGAAAAGATGTGTGCCGCCGCAGCCCGGGATACCGAGGCCGGCGAACCATTCGGCGCCGTTCTTCATGATGTGAGGAACGCAAGCGACGGTCTCGACATTGTTGATGATCGTCGGGCATCCAAAAAGTCCGACGATGGCCGGAAACGGCGGCTTCAAGCGGGGCAACCCGCGCCCGCCTTCCAAAGAATTGAGCAAAGCGGTCTCTTCGCCGCAGATGTAAGCGCCGGCGCCGCGGTGCACGACAACGTCAATGGCGTAGCCGGAACCGAAGGCGCTCTTTCCGAGGTATCCCTTTGCATACGCTTCATCGACAGCCGCCTGCAAGTTTTCGTAAGGACGCACGTATTCGCCGCGGATGTACACGTAGGCTTTATGGGAATTGATCGCGAAAGCGCTGATGATGATGCCCTCGATCATTTGGTGTGGATCGCGCTCAAGAATATAGCGGTCCTTGCAGGTGCCGGGCTCCCCCTCGTCCGCATTGATGACGAGATATACGGGCTTGGGATTGTTTTTCGGGAGAAAGGACCATTTTTTTCCGGTCGGGAATCCGGCGCCGCCGAGGCCGCGGAGGTTGGAGGCCGTGACGGCATTGACGACATCCTCAGGTTTCATGGATGTGAGAACTTTTTTGGCAGTCTGGTAGGCGCCGCGCTCTTCGGCTACGGGAAGCTTCCAGGCATTGGCGACGTTGAAATTGCGCGAGAGGATGGGCTCACTCATTTGAGGCCGTCCAGGATCTGATCGATCTTTTTTTCGGTCAAGTCGACATGATAGTCCTTGTCGACCTGCATCATCGGCGCGGATTCGCAGTTACAGAGACACTCGGCTTCTTCCAGAGAAAATTTTCCGTCCTTGGTGACGCCGCCGTTTTCAACGCCAAGCTTCTTTTTGAGATAGCCGAGCTGCGACTCGCAGCCTCGCAGCACGCAGCTGGTTCCTGTGCAGTAGCGTATATGATGTTTGCCGACGGGCTTTTGATGATACATCGAGTAAAAGGTAACGACTTCGCGGACATGGACTACAGGCACTTCCGACCACTTGGCCACCCACTCCATCACCTCAGGAGAGACGTGACCCGTTTTATCCTGCCCCAGATGGAGCAGTGTCAGCACAGCCGCGCGTTTCTCGTCGTATTTAGCGACGATCTTCTGGGCTTCCTGGTCCAGGCTCATGAGAACGGTCGTAATGCTCATCAGTGGTCCAGCTCCCCGCCTATCATGTTCACGGAGCCGAATGTGGGCACGATATCAGCGACCATATCACCTATGAGAAGCTTGGGCAGCGCCGCTACGATGGGAAAGCACGGCGGACGCACACGCACGCGGTACGGACGGTCGGTGCCGTCGGAAACCACATGAAAACCGAGCTCTCCGTTGGCTCCCTCCACGGCAAAATATGCCTCGCCTTTCGGGGGGCGCAGGCCGTGGCCGTGCATGACAAGCTTGAAATGGTTCATCAGTCCTTCGATGTTGCCGTAAGTATCCTCTTTGGCCGGAAGAGCCACGCGCTTGTCTTTCGAATAGACGACATCATGTGACTTGCCGCCGCTGCCGTCCAGCGTCGGGTCCGCGACAACGGCCGCTTCCTGAAAACCCTTCACCCGGCCCATCTTGGCCTCGTCCACCATGGTCGCGGCGGGGATCACCTTGCCGCTTTCCGGCGAAACCTGGATAGGGCCCTTCGGCATGCCGGCGATGGCCTGCTCGATAATATTCATACTCTGGTACATTTCTTCCATGCGGACATAATAGCGGTCGAGATTGTCACCGTGTTCGCCAACGGGCACGTCGAACTTGAAACGATCGTAGACGAGATAGCTGTGAGCCTTGCGCACATCGTAATCGATGCCCGTCGAGCGGAGAAAAGGCCCCGTAATGCCGTAAGCCAGGGCGTCTTCTTTGGACATCACTCCGACGTCTTTCATGCGGTCGACAAATATGCGGTTTTTGTCGAGCAGAGCTTCGACTTCCTTGAGTACCGCACGCGTATCCTGAATGGCCTTGAGCGTCTTGGCCTCGAACCCTTCGGGCAGGTCCGCTTTGAGGCCCCCGATGCGCGCGTAAGAGATGGTAAGGCGGGCGCCCGTGACGTTCTCGATGAGCTCGTAAAGGTATTCGCGGGCCTTGATCATATATAGGAAGACGGTGAATGCGCCCAGTTCCATCGCGGAAGCCCCGACGCAGGTCAGATGGTCGGTCACGCGGGATATCTCGCTCATGATGACGCGGATGTACTTGCAGCGCTCAGTCGTATCGATGCCGATCAGTTTTTCGACCGCCAGGCAGTAACCGATATTGTTGATAAGCGGAGAGACGTAATTGAGGCGGTCGGTGTAAGGAATGACATTGTTGTAAGGGCCCTGCTCGGACATCTTCTCGAAACAGCGATGAAGATAGCCGATCTCAACGTCGGCTCCGACAACGGTTTCGCCCTGAAGCTCCGTGATGATGCGGACGATGCCGTGCATTGCAGGATGCTGGGGTCCTACGTTCAGAAGCATCGACCGGGACTCGGTCGGCCCCTCCTTTAAAACAAATGGCTTTCCCAATTCAAAACTCTTTCTAACCTGAAGTTATTTGAAATTACGTTTCAAAATTATTCGTTGGCCTTCGAAATCTGCCTCATGATCGCGTCCTTGAGCTTCGGGTCGTCCGTCAGCGACAAAGACTTCACGTAATACTCGGCCGATTTTTCCAGATTTCTCTTTTTCTCGTACATCATCGCAAGGCTCATACATGCCTTGTAAAACTTGGGGTCTAGCGAGTAACTTTTCTCGTAATACTCAAGAGACTTGTTGTAATTGCCTTCCTTGCCGTAAATTTCCCCCAAATCATACCACACGATAGGATCCTGGGGATCGATTTTTGCGGCGCTCTGCAAATATTCCTTGGCCTTCGCATGCTCCAGCCTCGTCTCATAAATATATGCGAGGTTGCAGTAGGCGAACACTTCTTTCGGGTTGGCCTTGATCGCGCTTTCGTACGCCGCGATCGCGTTGTCCAGCTGACGCTTCTGAGTGTAAAGATTACCGAGCGCCAGCGCTGCGTCACCGTTCGACGGATCCGCCAGCACCCCCTGCTTGAAAGCTGTTATCGCTTCTGCGTCGTCACCGTGGCCTTGATACGCATAACCCAACGCGACGTATCCGCCCGAGCTTTTCGGGTCGACCTGTATCGCTTTCTTCGCATAAACCACCGAATCTTCAAAACTTTTCTTTTCCGCGTAAGCGATGGAAAGGTCGACATAGATCTCGGAGCGGCGCGGACTGATCTCGGCCGCTTTTTTCAGATTCTCTATCGCGCCGTCCCAGTTCCCGCGGCGTCCGCTGGCAATCCCCGCGTCGATAAAATAAGCTGCGGTTTTGGCCGGCTCGCCTGCACGTCCCTCACTTTCAGCCGCAAAACATGTTTTAAAAGAGCTTATCGTAAGACACAAGACTAATCCCGCGAGGCCTAGATGCCGTATCCTGCCGTTATCGCGGGCTGGCGTTTTTATCATCCGAGTCAATTAACCGGGCCAACGATGGGCTGGCGCCGGTTATATGGATAGTCCTTTCTCAGGGGATGCCCCTGAAACGATTCATACATCAGGATTCTTTTTAAATTCGGATGCCCCTTGAATACGATGCCCATCATGTCCCACACTTCGCGCTCATACCAGTCGGCCGCAGGCCAAACAGATACGGCGGAATCGATCTCGGGGTCGAGTTCAGGGATCTGCACTTTCACAAAAAGGCGGCGGTTCTTCGAAAGAGAAAAAAGGTTGTAAACGACCTCGAAGCGCACCTCTTTTTCCTCCCAGTGGAGGTAGTCGACAGCAAAAAGATCGATCAGCATGCCGAAGTCGAGCTCCGGGTCATTTTTGAGTCCGGACAAGAGGTCTCGGATCCCCTCTTTTTTTGCGCGCACAGTCTCTCCCGCGCGGTCGGCGAAAGCCTCGGTGACGAGGTTGGGGAATTTCTGCCGTATCTGCTCGGCTAAGGGTTCCATTAAAATTCCTGCTTCTGCTTCTGGATCTTGTCCTGAAGCTTCATGAGCCCGTCCAGCACGTTTTCGGGGCGGGGCGGGCAGCCCGGGATATAGACATCCACAGGGATGATCGTGTCGATACCCATCACCGTCGCGTAATTGTCATAAAATCCGCCGGTACAAGTACAAACCCCAAACGCGACGACCCACTTGGGTTCGCACATCTGATCGTAAACTCTTTTTAAGATTGGCGCCATCTTGTGGCTGATCGTGCCGACGACGAAAAGTACGTCCGACTGGCGAGGAGAAAACCGGGGAAATCCGGCTCCGAAGCGGTCGACGTCGTAATGAGAGCAGGCCGTCGACATGTACTCCATGCCGCAGCACGCCGTGACGAAAGGATACTGAAAGATCGAGAATTTACGCGCCCAGCCGATGGCGTCATTCAGCGTGGTGGTCATGAAATTAAACTTGTCGACGCTTGGAAGACCCTTTTCTTCGATCACCGCTCCCATTCCAAAGCTCCTTTTTTCCAAGCGTACACAAATCCCAGGACAAGGACGAACACGAAGGCGAACATCTCGGCAATGCCGGGCCATTTAAGCTCGCGCAGGATCAGAGCCCACGGGAAAAACCAAACGATCTCCACGTCGAAGAGAATGAAAAACATCGCGATCAGATAAAATTTCACCGAAAAATGCCCCGTGGCCGCAGAAGCCGGCGGAAGACCGCACTCGAAGGGCTCGGATTTGACCAGCGAGCCTTTGTTTTTCGGTCCCAAGAGGGCGTTCAAAAAAAGGATGAGGCCGGCAATGACGCAGGCCAGTAAAAACGTGACTAAAAGACCGAGATATTCGCTGGTTTGTTCCATAGGCCAATGATTATATGGCTTTGCGTAGGGGGTGTCAAATAACCTGTAGCGGCGGATTTTCGCGAAAGCTATGCGGCGATATCCAGCTGCCGCTTGAGCGCGGCATATTCGGCAATGAGCTCGAAATCCACCTTCTTGGCGCGCGCCGCGAAGGCGATATAAACCGCGGATCCATGGGATTCGTCGAACTCCTGCAGGGCACGGAGGGCAGAAATCGTGAAAAGATCTTCGGCGATGTCTCTGCCAAGCGCGTTTTCAAGCTGTGTTTTGAAGCCGCCGCGCAGCACTCCGATGTTTTCCGGACGAAGCTCTATTCTCTGCAGAAGCGCATGAGTCAGCACGATGCCGGCCACTCGGTAATGCGGCGCATCGCCCGGCCCGAGATCAGAGACCGGCTCGATAGGTACGAACCCTATCCTTCGGTCCTCAAGCTTAAAACGTTCCGCGATGGGCTTAGCGGCCGCCTCCAGTTGACCGGCCGTGATCCCAGCAGGGCTGCCGTAGTATGCCAGCTTCATCGATTCGGGGTTGAGTACCGACGAAAGATCGTCTGAAACGAGGCCGGGCAAAACAGGGCTGCCGAGAAAAATAAAATAGGTGTTGGCATAAGACGGGTTGCCCTTTTTGCGCTGAGCGATCATTGAAGAAAATTGCAGCGCCGTGTCATCGTGCATCGACGCCGCGTCGACAAGATACACCACGGGCCGTGAAGCAACAGCGACGCCGCCCTTGCGCAGCCCGTCGGCCAACCGCCTTGCAGCCAGCTCATCCTGGCCGTCCTCTTTGATAAATTGAAGGGCCTGCGACTTAAGGATAGTCTGCGCTTGAAGGCGGGCATCGCGCAAGGACGCTCGGCGTTTGAGAAGCGCGCGGCCTCTTTCGATATCCCTGGCGGTCAGGCGGATACGGCCGAATTCATGACGCGCGCCCTCCTCTCGATCCCAAAAATAGAAAACCGCGTCTTTTTCTCCGCCGGCCGCATTTTCAAATACCAGACCCGTCCAAGCCTCCCGGCCGCCTTCTCTGAAGCCGAAATAGAGGTCTTCCGTATCTTGCGCGGACAAAGCCAGTAGACGCTGACGGTTGCCGAGGGATCCCGACACTGCGCCGGCCGAGGAAAGCTTCCGCCCGGCCGGCTTGCCGAAAGCAACCGACAATGCATCGCCATCCTGCTTCAGGGTTTTCGATGCAGCCGAACTCTGGGTATCCGCCGCCGATCCGGCCAGCCGCGCCCCGTCCGCCTCCTCTTCCCCGAGCCAGGGCGAGCTCCAAAACGCCCCGGGATAACCGCGGCTATACATGATATCGACCAGTTTTCTTAAAGCGCCGCGCTCTAGGCGCTCCCCCGCCTGCAGCTTCAAATACATCTCGTCGGCAAAACCGAAAAGATTGGAATAAACGAAGTTCGGCGGGCGGTAACCCCGCTTGAGATAAAAGATCGTCCGCTCCTCGTTGTCTCCGGGCTGGCTGTTGATGACTTGAGTGATGTCGACCTTGAAAAATTCGGGAGAGAAAAGAGCGTCCAGGGTTTTCAGGTAGATCTCATAGATACGGCCGCTCGACACCTTACCTTGGTGATCCGGATGAATACCGAAAGCGGGATAGACCGTGCCCCTTCTTTCGCGGACTGCGGACGGGCGGACGGAGTCCGAAGTCCGCGTTTCGACGGCAGGCTGATCGTAATTATAGAACGCGTGCCCGACAAGGTCGCCGGCAAGCTCGATGACCGCCATTCCGTCCTGGATCGGCCGCTTGGCATCGGGTATATAAGGAATGAAGGTGATCTCGACCAGGTTGCCTTCCGGCAGAGTCACGGAAGCCCGGCGCGCTGCCTCATAATCCAGCGCCGCCCAGTTCTTCTGATTGAAATCGATGCCGGAAGCGTCAACGTAAGCCTTGAACGCTTCGACGGCCTTGACCGCCGCCTCGCGGTTCGCGGGCTTCGTCTCGATCGGCGACGAGGTGATCTGCTTCCATATTTTCGCGCGCGACTCCTCGGCTCTTGCGTCAGAATCCATCGAAAGGCGTGCGCCGGCCGCTTCATTTCTTTCCAGATCCTTTAAGAGCGCCGCATAACCGTCCCTCTTACCTTCCCAGAATTGACGCAACGCGCTTTCAACAAACGTGGTGAGAGCGTATTGCTTTTGGGCTTCATCGAACCGCGTTTTCAAAAAGCCTTGTTCTTTCCCGCGGTCTTTCATCGCTTCGGCGTAACCCTCGTCCCAGTCGGCGGTTCTGGAGAGGCGCGCGCCGTCGAGCGCGCCCGGCTTTAGAAATGACCCCACGAGCGGCGCATAGATACGCGCCGACAGCGGCGTATCGTCGACCGGAGAAAGCATCTGCAGAGAAGAAAGCAGCCATTGCGGCGCATGCCTTTCTGCCAGCGCATTGGCCGCCACGCGGAGATTCTGAAATACAGAATAATCCTCCGAGTGCCCGAGATCGGCCGTCACGACATCCGATCCGGAAGCCGCGGCTTCACGCTCGAGGCGGTCGCGCAGTCTTAGTCTGAGAGGATCATTGAAAGGTCTCTGCAAAAATACCTGATGGACGGCATAGATCGTGGCGATGCGCGCATTTTTTCGCGCCAAGACAGGGTCGAGTCCGCTTGAGTCGTCCGGCATCGCGGGTTTTCCGAGATTGCCGATCAGCCGATCGAATTCTTCCGGTGAAAGATCCTGCTGCGCCATGCCGTCCGCGGCGGTTTTACGCGTGTCGGCATCCCTGTCGCCAAGCCGTTTCAGCTCAGAATCCAGATCGAAAGCCAGTCTGGCGCCGGAGGACCTCTTGCGCCGCAGGCGCTCTATCGTTTTATTGATCCCGTTCTCGACAAATTCCCTGATCCTTTCCTCCGAAAAGATCTCAATATCGTCTCCCGATCGGACGAGATCGTTCTCAGCGTCTCTCGTCAAAAGGAGCTGACGTGTTCTCAGCGATGGATCGCTGCGCATGTCCCGGACGTAGCGGTTCAGCCAGGCCCTGGCTTTGATCAGGCCGGTAATAGGTCCGTGCCTTTTAACCAGTCCCTCGGCCAGACCCACGAGCACCGCGTCTGTGACCCAGTTCGGGATCAGATGATCTTCCATTTCATACACCAGCGCTCCCGTAGACAACTCTCTGACGGAAAATCCTGAAAGATGCCGCGAGAGATAATCCATCTCAAAGAGATAACGAAGAAAATCCCGGGAGCCCACGCCTGTTCGGTTCCCGCGCCAGGCGATCATTTTAAATCTAGGCTGTGAAATGCGCTGATCCCTCGGGTACTCGCCGGCGAGCTCCCTGACCGAACGCTCGTCTACATTGATATCACCCGCAGCTATCATGAACCGGTCGGGCATCACCCCGAGCCTTTCGTCGTAAAACGATATGAACGTGCCGATCATTCCCGCCAGCACCTCGCGCGCTCTGCCTTCTTCAAAATTCAGCGCTCGGGTCATCAGCGACGAATTGAGGTGCAGCTGCATCGGGAGTCCGTTGTCCATGCGGAGAATGACTTCGCCGTGATGATCGTTGAAGCGGCTCGAATAGAAAAAGGCTTTTTCCGAGGAAGGCGTTCCGGTTCCCGAAGCGACATCCGCCCTGCCTCCCAGCAAGACTTGGATCAGGTTCGGATCCCCTTGTCGGTCGCGGAGATTACGGTATTCCTTTTCGACCACCCAGGATTTCTCGCCGCCTTTTTTTGAGAACATGAGAATGAAAGGAAGCAGCGTCTTTTCCGCGTCGCGGAGACGGACGAGTACCAGATAGACCGCCTGGTACCGCCCTTCCTGGATCTTGGACACCGTGATGGGTCCGTCGATCTGCTTTCGAGACACCGTACGGCCGGCGACCAGCTTGAGCGTATCCGTCAGGAACCGCGGCGACTGCCTTCCGGAGAGAATACGCAGCAGCGCGCGATTCACTTCTTCCGGAGCAAAACTGCTCTCGGTGTCGATGGTAAATTTCTGGCTGTATCCCATCATCGAGTAATGAAAAAATACCCGGCCTGCCCCCTCGCCGGCGTAGCCGACCCCGACCGGCACCGGGCTGTTCCCTCTGACATAGGACAGTTCAAGCGCATTCACGGCGGGGTTCCAATAGTCGGCTTCCTCCGATTCCAAAAGCCTGCGGTCAAGCTCCCTGACCGTCGTGAGCAAGCGCGGCTCATCCAGAACGATGCGGTCCAGCGTCGTCCTGAAAATAAAATGATCCAGCTCCGATGCCCGCGAGAGGCGGAGCTCTTTTTTCCAGAGATCCAGATCCCCGTCTGCGAGCGCGCGGCGTATGCGGGGCTCCGGGTCCGGCCTGCCCTGCGCTTCCGGCACACTCGAATAATCCGCCAACCTCGCGCCGGCCTTTTTTAAGAGCGCGAGAAACAAAGTATCCCTCACCTGCTTTATTTCAGCTGGTCCGTGATCATAAGCAATAGTTCCGCCTTTAAAACTATATCTTCCGCCGGGGTGGTTGGGATCCTTATCGGTCGCAACCGCATTTTGCGGATATGAGCCGTTGTCTCTCGAATCGCGGACGATGCGGCTGGCTTCGTCCTTATCGCGGTTGGACGCAGCATAATCTGAGTCGGTGAATTCGAATTCCTCGGCGAATTTTTCCGGCAGACCCAGGACCTTGTAAAGAAAATCGAGCAATGCGGGATCCGCCATCGAAACGAGATCCAGCTGATAGGCAGGCGTCACCATGAAATCCCAATCCAAACCCTCTTTTTGCAGCCGAAAGATCATGGCGCCTACGGTTCTTGCAGTTTGAGCTTCGGTCACATAAATGACAATCCGCGGTTTTTCGCTATTAGGCACTATTTGCGGCTGGGCCTTTAAAAGATTCAGCACAAATTCAAGATTCTGATAGGTAGACTTGGATTTCTTTTCCAAAGTGGTTGAAATGCTGCGTATGGCGCCAGCGCCGACACCCATATCTTTAAAAAGCGCCGCAATCAATTCCGCTTCCGAAATATTTTCAACCTTCAGCGCCTCTTCCAAATTTTTTGAGTCCGGTAGCTGCGGCAGCACCGTCTTCAGCATTGCCTCAAGACCCGGCGTACCTCTTCCTCTCCCGCCGGAAATAATAATAGGAGCCTCTGACTCGGAATCTCTGAATTGCTCCGCCAGCGTCTGGAAAAGCTTTAGATCCTGACTGCCCAGAACCAGCCGAATATTCGCCTTGGAGGCATCGGGCACCCCGTTGGTAAGCATCCCTCCGGTCGCAAACGGCTTTCCGAGATCGCGGAAAATATTTGCGGCCGCCTGGATCAGGCTGCGGAATTCGGGGCTCGATCTCGGAAGATCCAGCTTTAAAAGATCGACCGCCAGCCTCGCGCCGGCCATGACGGTTCCGCGCTCGTCCTTCAAACGGTCAAGAGCCCCCTTCCGGTTCCTGTAGATCTGCGCCTGTATTTTTTCCTTATGGATCAAAAAGCGCGGAGGATCCTGAGCGCGCCCGTAGATCATCGTTTCGATGCCTGCGTCCTGATAAAAACCGAGACCCCGGAAAAAATCTTTGGAGGACTCGCTGAGCATTTTTGGCACCGCGATACCGCCAAGCGCTTTGGAGCGCACGACCCACGGAAACAGCCGATCGCCGAACCATGCTTCCTTTCTCGAAATCAGAAACGCCTGCGAATCCGGAACATCTGCCGCGACCAAGCGCTTGCGGATCGCTTGCTCATCATATTTTGACTTGTTCAATTCGAGGATATAGAGTCCGCTGTCCAGCGCCGACGGCCGCACCGTCAGATCGATGTCAAAAAAGGGCGCTTCGTCGGGTTCGAGGCGCACAAGGACGGAAACGCTCCTGTCGCCGTTCAAGACATGCTTCACCGAGATCTTGCGGATCGGGATCGGCGGTAAAATTGCGGCCATATCAGACGCTGTCAGAGCGAACGGAAAATCGGCAGGCTTTAATATCTTTCCCAGCGTCCCGGCCCACTCCCAATCAACGGCCTGCGCGGAAAGCGGACGGATCGCGGAGGCGAGCCGCGCCGCAGCGGACGATGCAGCGGCGCGGGAACGCTCCAGCGCTGCGTTATACAACATCATACTCCTGTATGCCTGGATCAAAATATGAGAGCGGCGATTGTTCGGCGTGAAACCGAACACCGTCTCCCCCGTCTGCTTATTCTGGGAAACGCGCCGGAACGCCCATTCCTGATCGCGGAAAGGTTTGCCGTGCTCCGTGAAGCGGACATCGCGCGCCTTAAGCTCGTTCGCGTACATGCGGACTTCCGGGATAAAAAGCTTCTTGTCATGACTCCAACCGACAAAAACACGGACGCGCACCGGGTCGTTATTTTCCTGCGAAAAATGCTCGATGACGCTTTTCACATACAGCAGCGTCTTGCCGGTAGCCGCCAGATCGATAAGGACCACATTTTTATTGTCCGGACCAATCTCGGGCTTGATCTGCTCGTAAAGCAGTCTGGCTTCATTCAGCAGATCCGCGTCGCGCGTCCACCTTTTTTCGATAGCCCTGCGGTAATAATAAGCCGTGAGCTCATAGAGATCAGGGTGAAACTCATCGTAAAACGGGTCGTGAACCTTGGACGGGATCCGCTTACGCCCCTGCTCGCGGGTCATCACCTGGTATTTTTGGATCGCGAGAGCCTTGGCTTCCTCGGCCGCCTGTTTTGTCGCTTCCTGCACGCGGAGAAGTCCCGGATCGGGCACGAAATCGCTGACGATCGCATCCATATTCATCCCGGGATGATAAGCGCCTCCGAACGGGCGGGGTTCGCCGTCGATGAGACTTTGATATCTCAGATACTCGCCGCCCGTCATGGCATCGCGCGCCAGAAAGATCGGCAGCTCATGGCCCTGGATGTCTGCCGCTTCGAAAAGCGCAGGCAGATCGGCGATCAGGCGCCTAAGATTCTGCACACGCCACCGGGCGTAATGATTGCGCCGGGCATATTCAGCCCCTTCGCCGGACGACAGCAGAGCTTCGAACAATCCTATCGGCGAGTAGGCCGACGACGCCATACTGCCCTCCCTATCTTCTCCGAAACCCGCGCTCCGCAGCTGTTCATCAGTTTTACGAAGCACCGCGAGCATGTCCTCATCGCCGAAAGGCACCGGGTTCCCGTTGCCATCTCTGGGGATCTCATTCTTATCGAGCGCCCACACGACACGGCTCACATCACGGTTCGTGAGTTCGCTCTGAATGAATTTGCCGATCTTTGCGGCGATGGCATCGGCGTAAACCGGAGCTTGCTGCTGTCTTAAAACAGCGTCTGGCAATGCCGGCGCATCATCAACTGAAGGTATAGCTTCGGACAATACCCGGGAGACGTACTCCTCATTCGTGCCCGCAAGCCTCGCGGCAGCCGTTGCAAGATCAACAAGGCGCGGCGCCTCGCGGACGGCTTCAGGACGTACACCTTCCGTTCTCTTCGGAGCTTTGGCGGCCGCGGAAACGTCCATTCCGCGCACGCCTTCCAGCAGGACCTCTTCATATTTTTTCTGGTTCGTCTCCCCGGTCACGACCGGCGCCAGCACCGCATAAGCCCATCCCTTTTTCTGGAAAAGCTCTTTTAGGTGCGGCGTGTGATAGCCGCCGGTGATCAGCACCGCGACTTTTTCATTTTCTTCGACCATGACCTTCTCGGCGTTTTTGACAAATGCGAAGTCACGCTCCGAAACCGATCGATAGAACGCCTCCAGCGCGTCCTTCCCTTCGTCCAGCACATCAGAGGCAGGCACAAGCTCCCCGGAGTACCCGAGCTCGGTCAGCTTGCGGTTGATCCAGGCGAGGCAGGCGCCGGTTCCATAATCGGATTCGTTCGCCTTAAAAAACGAAAAATCCTTGGTCGTCATCTGGATCGAATGCGCCGTCGAAAGAAGAGCTAGATAGCGGTCGATGGCGCGGAGAAGACGCGCGTCATCGGCGCCGAGACGCACGGCGTATATCCTGTCTTCCGCTTTTTCCATTTCGTCGATCACCGCATCGATGTCGACTTCGGAGAATCCTTTGAGGTAATCGCGGTAGCGGAGCAGCTCGGGGAATCTATTCAGGCTGATATTTTTATCTTCCGCAGCGGTCAGAATGTTTTGAAAATGTCCAAAGGATGAGGCGTCCCTTCCTTTGCCGGCGCGCGCCTGCGCCGCCGGCTCTGAGACCCTCGCGCCCTTCCTTGACAGCTCGGAGAACAGCGCTGCTTGCTCCAGGTTGGCCCGGACGAAATCGATCCGCGCTTCGGCGTTCTTCAGGTCCGCCAGCCGTCGCAGGTTCGGAAAGCTTGCCGTTTCGAGAGGATATTTTGCGATCAGCCCCAACACTCTGGCATGCTCTTCCTCGGGAGAGTTCTTCGAATTTTCGTAGTCGAGAAGCTCCTGAGGGTAAAGCCGGTTTTTGATCTTTTCGACCGAGACGCGCACGCGCTTAAGATAATCAAGCGCTTTCTCGCGGGCATCTGCCAGGTCCGCATAGGCGCGCACGCTTTTGCGGTAAAGCGCGGGGTCTTCGATGCCGTTGATCTTCATCGGATGAGAGGACGTAAGGTTCAGGTACTCCTCGCCGGATATCTTCGCGTCGATGAGGAAACTGCGCGCGACTTTTTTCCAGATCTCCTGAGATGCGATTTTTTTGACCGGTGTCAGCGTGTCGTCCCGGCTGCCGCCCTCGACCATCACCAGACGCACCTTGTAGCGGTTCATGATCTCGTCCAGAGTCCGCGCAAGATTTTCCTGGCCGCTGAAATTGGAATGAGCATCCTGGATATGGATCACGAGCCTTCCTCTGCCGCGGTGCACCTCTTTCAAGCGGGAATGATCAAGGGGCGCTTCAAAAAGGGACGGATCCGCGAGTATCCTTGCTTGGGGACTGGCTGCGGGCGCCGCATCCAGCGCCCACGCCGGCACCTCCGCGGAAGCGGACGCAAAGAGAAGAAGCGAAGCGATCGTTTTGAGGGAAGCTGCTTTTAGATCAGTCATAGTAAATGTCTATAAAATCGGGGCATAAAACGGCCTTTGGTTTTTTTAGCATATTGAATAAAAGTATACCCTAGCCGTAGAGAAACGGCAAATTCTAGGCGCCTATTTATTCGATTTTAAGCTGTTGATATTAATAGAGTTATATGATTCAACGGTATATTTTAAGGTGGCCGAGGAACCCCTGCAAATCCCGTTTGACTTGCCCTGCCCTTTTTTGTATACTGACCCGATAAAACTTTTGGAGTCTTATGTCTTTATTGCACGATTATTCCTACGTCCTCGGCTTTCTCATCATCGGGATAGGTTTCGTCGTCGTCAATACGCTAATCCCCTACCTTTTAAGTCCCCGCAGCCGCGGCGCACGCGCCTCGAGCCCCTACGAGAGCGGCGAAGTTCCCATAGGCAACGCCTGGATCCGCTTTGACATCAACTATTATCTTTTCGCGCTCATTTTCATCGCCTTCGATGTGGAAGCGGCTTTTCTTTTTCCCGTCTTGACGGTCTATAAGGAGACTGCGACGTTCGCCGCGCTTTTTGAGGTAAGCCTTTTTCTCGGCATCCTCTCCTTCGCCATTCTTTACGCCTGGAAAAAAGGGCTTTTCGCATGGAAATAAATAAAGACCCGCGGTATCTCAATACTCAATCCCCGGCCCCCGGCCTCGTCAACCTTTTCCGCGTCGAAGACGTGCTCAACATGGCCCGTGCCAACTCGCTTTGGCCGCTGACGTTCGGCCTGGCCTGCTGTGCGATCGAGCTCATGGCCGGAGGCGCAGCTCGCTTTGACATGGACCGCTTCGGGTTCGGCGTATTCCGCCCCTCTCCTCGTCAGGCGGATCTCATGATCGTGGCCGGAACAATATCCCGAAAAATGGTGCCCTGCATCAAAACGCTTTACGACCAGATGCCGGCGCCCAAGTACGTGATCGCGCTGGGCGGCTGCGCCACGGCAGGCGGGCCTTTCAAATATCCGGGTCAGTACGGTATCCTCGAAGGCATCGACAAGATCATACCGGTCAACGTGTACGTTCCCGGCTGCCCTCCCCGTCCTGAGGCTCTGATCGCGGGCATCATCGAGCTTCAGAAGCAGATCAAGGAAGGAAAGACTCAAGGCGTCATGTCCTCTGCGGCCGTAACCGATTCGCAGGACGGCCGTCCGGCAGAGTATAAAAATGCGATTTCGCGCGCCGATTTCAGAAAGCCTCCGGTTCCTCCGGCTCAGGCTGCGGCGCCCGCATCCCCGGCGGCCTGACATATGCCGGCGACGCTCGAGAAAGACATGAAGAACTGGATCAAGGACACCGTCAAGCCGCTTGAGTTTTCCGAAAAGGACCCCAAGGTCTCGGGCATCGTTTTTGAAGCGCTTGTCCCTCAGAACAAGATCCGCGAAACCGCCAAAGAGTACCGCGCTCAAGGCTATTTTCTTGAGTCTCTGACCGCCGTCGATTTTGAAGAATGCGTCGAGATCGTCTATCACTTCAACCGCTTTGGCGCAGCTCAAAGGTCTTGCGTGAAAATGCTGGCTCCGAAGCCCCAGGGCTCCGAGGCGACGTCAGCGCCGAGCATCTCGTCCGTCTATGAATCTGCGGATTGGTACGAACGAGAGATCCATGAGATGTTCGGCGTTGTTTTCGAAGGTCATCCCAACCTCAAGCGCCTCCTTCTCCCTGAAAGCTCCTCGATCAACCCGCTTTTGAAAAGCTTCAAAGGCGAAGCCAAGGGCGCTGACGTCGATCAATGCCTGAAGCTCATCGAAGAGGACAAACAAGGCTTCGAGATCACTTATCCTCAGACGGTCACGCGCCAGGACAAAGACTATTACCTTAATCTCGGCCCGCAGCATCCGAGCACGCATGGCGTCCTGCGCGTCCTCCTGCATCTCGACGGCGAACGCGTCATCGATGCAGAGCCGGTGATCGGTTACTCCCACCGCCATCAGGAAAAGATGATGGAGATACAGAACTACCTCGCCTGCTGGCCCAACTTCGGACGCCTCGACTACGTCGGCGCGATGAGCTACAACTTCGGCTATGCGCTGCTCGTCGAAAAAGCGATGGGCGTCACCGTCCCGCCGCGCGTCGAATATATCCGTGTCTTAACGACGGAGCTCAACCGCATCTCAAGCCACCTGCTCTGGATGGGCACATTCCTTCTAGATCTGGGCGGATTCACTCCCTTCTTCTACGCATTTGACGACCGCGAGAAGATCCTTGATCTGCTCGAAATGGTCACGGGCGAGCGCCTGACCTACGATTATTTCCGCTTCGGCGGCGTCGACCGCGACCTTCCGTCCGAATTCGTCCCGGCCGTCAAAAAAATGATGCCTGAGTTCAAAAAACGCCTCAGAGATTACCACCGCCTGGTCACAAAAAACGTGATCTTCGAGCACCGCACCAAAGGGATGGGCGTTCTTTCGAAAGATACCGCGCTGGCCTACGGCGTCACCGGCCCCGCCCTGCGCGCCTCCGGAGTCGCGATGGATCTCCGGCGCGACGAACCCTACTCTCTCTACCCCGAGCTGGATTTCAAAGTTGCGACCGCCGCGGACGGCGACGTGTACGCCCGATACTGCGTGCGCATGCAGGAGATCGAGGAAAGTCTCAAGATCGTCGCGCAGCTGATCGACAAGATCCCCGCCGGCGAATTCAAATCAGGCAAGCTCCCGAAAAACGTCCCGAAAGGCGAGTACTATTCCGCAGTTGAGAGTGCGCGCGGCTCCTTCGGGATCTATCTTGTCAGCGACGGCACGCTCAATCCGTACCGCATCAAGCTGCGCACCCCTTCATTCTCCAATCTAAATGCCATCGTTGCGATGATGCCCGGCTGTCTGATCTCAGACGTCGTCGCGGTGCTCGGCTCGACCGACATCGTACTCCCGGAGATCGACCGCTAAATGACGATCACCGGCAACTTCTTCATCGACCAGCTTTTGACCATCGTCGCCTACGGAACCATCGTCGTCCTTTTCATCTCGGTCAACGCGCTCTTTCTCGTCTGGATGGAAAGAAAGGTCTCGGCGCGCATTCAGCTGCGCCAAGGCCCTCTCCATGTCGGCCCCCAGGGACTTCTGCAGACGCTGGCCGACGCGATCAAGCTCATCTCCAAGGAGCTTAGCTGGCCGCACGAAGCTGACAAGTTCCTTTTCTGGCTCGCGCCCGTGCTCGTGTTCGCTCCGGTGCTGGCCGCCTTTATCGTCCTGCCGCTGAGCCAGCACTTCATCATCCGCGACCTCCATGTCGGCTTTCTTTTCGTATTTTCTCTGACCAATATCAGCTTCATCGGCATCTTCATCGCCGGCTGGTCGTCCAACAACAAATACGCGCTGCTCGGCTCCATGCGCGCCGTGGCGCAGAACATCTCCTACGAGATCCCCCTCCTCCTGTCCACGATGGGCATCGTGATGATCACCGGCAGTCTCCGCCTGACCGAGATCGTGGCCTATCAGCATAAGATCTGGTTCATCTTCACGTCGCAGGCGCTGGCCTTCCTTATATTCCTGACGGCAGCCCTCGCCGAAGCCAACCGCGCCCCCTTCGATATCCCCGAAGCCGAATCGGAGCTTGTCGCCGGTTTTCACACGGAATACTCGGGCATGCGTTTCGCGCTGTTCTTTCTCGGCGAGTACACAGCGATATTCATCTCGTCAGCCATCGGAGCCTCCCTCTTTCTCGGCGGCTGGACAGGTCCGATCCTGCCGGGGCCCGTTTGGTTCCTGCTCAAAATTTATTTCCTTGTCTTCGTGGTGATGTGGATACGTTGGACCTTTCCTAGGCTGCGGTCGGACCAGTTGATGGGTCTGGCTTGGAAGGTGCTGATCCCGTTTGCGCTCGTCAACGTGTTTATCACGGCGGTTCTGATCCATTACCAGAAATTTTTCGCATGATCTCCTATCTTAAGAACGTCTTCAACGGTTTTGTAAGCCTCGTGACTGGAATGGCGATCACGCTCCGCTACGCTTTCAAAAAACCGGTCACCGTAATCTACCCCAAGGAGCGCATCCCGATGAAGCGCTTCAAAGGCCCGATCGCATTTGTCGTTGATGAGAAAAACGGCGACCATAAATGCATCGCCTGCAACGCCTGCATCAAGACATGCCCTTCGCGCTGCATGTCGCTGGCTTCCGGTAAGAGCGCGGCGGACGGCAAGCGCGTGCTGACAGGCTTCACCGTCAATTACATGCTCTGCAGTCTCTGCAGCCTCTGCATCGACGTCTGCCCTACAGACGCGCTCCGACACGACGACCCCAACTACGACATGGTATCGCTCGGACAAAGAGACCTGATCATGGATCTATTGAAGCCTTTCCGCGATAAGAAGACGCCGCTCACCCAGATCCCCGTTGCCGACCCTCAACCCAAACCGGCCGCAGGCGTCGATCCCGTACCCTCCGGCACTCCGGCTGCGCGCATCATTCCCGCGCCGGCACCCAAGCCCCAGGCCGCGCCATGACACTCGCTGAGATCGTATTCGCCCTGATCGTCGCCGTCACGCTCGCAGGCGCATTTCTTGCGATCACGCTGAAAAATGTTTTTTACAATGCGCTGTCCCTCATCCTCTGCCTCTTCGGCGTGGCCTGCATCTTCGTGTATCTGAACAGCGAGTTCCTTGCCGTCATGGAAGTCATCGTTTACATCGGGGCGATCTCCATCGCGATCATCTTTGCTATCATGCTTTCTCGTCCGATGCAGCCCTCTCAGGAGCCGCGCAGCGCTTCCAAAGCCCTGCGGGCCGGCCTGCTCTCTGTGCTCCTCTTTACCGTGCTTACAAAAGTTGTCCAAACATCGGCCTGGCCCGTAGCAAGCCAGCAGGGCGACTATTCCATCAAAGCCGTCGGCAAGACGCTTCTGACGGCACAGGCCCTGCCCTTTGAAGTCATATCCGTGATCCTTCTTATCGCCATCATCGGAGCGCTCGTCATCTCAGGCTCCAAGGAAAACGTCCGATGAGCCAGTCTTTGACGACCTACCTGCTTCTTTCCGCAGCGCTTTTCTCGATGGGCGTCTTCGGCGTCCTAACACGGCGCAATCTCGTGGCGATGCTGATATCCCTTGAGCTCATCCTCAACTCCGTCAGCATTAATTTTCTGGCGTTCAACCGGTTCGTGTTTGCCGATAAAGCGCTCGGGCAGGTGCTTGTTGTGTTCGTGATCGCTCTGGCGGCCGCCGAGGTCTGCATCGCGCTATCGCTCATCCTGTGGCTCTCACGCCAAAAAGGTTCCATCAACATCGAAAAAGCAAAGGATCTGCGCGGATGAGAGACCTTCAGCTCCTTTGGACCGTACAACTGGCACCGCTTTCGGCTTTCCTCCTGATCCAGCTCCTGCCGAAACCCATGAAGCGGATCGCCCCCGCCGTCGCCATGCTTTTTTCGCTTTTAGCCGCATTTGCCGCGCTCTGCCTTCTGAACGTGCACATAAGCGGATCGGCCTTCCCTATCCAGCACATCCATCCCTGGCTCTTGGTTTCAGAGACGACGCTTTGGGCGGGCTCCAAGGTCTCCTCCTACACGCTCAATGTCGGATTCCTGCTCGACAAACTCAACCTGCTCATGATCACGGTGGTCACGGTCATCACCTTTTTCGTGCAGGTCTTTTCCTATTACTACATGGCCGAGGACAAGTCCCGTGCGCGATATTTCGGTTTCTTGAGCTTTTTCGCGTTCACTATGACGGGTCTCGTGCTGTCGACCAATCTTCTGCAGACGTTTCTTTTCTGGGAGCTCGTCGGCCTGGCCTCCTATCTCCTGATCGGGTTCTACTACGAGAAACAGAGTGCCGGAACAGCCGCCCGAAAAGCGTTCGTGCTTAACCGCCTGGCCGACCTCGGATTCTATCTGGGGATCGTGGCGCTTTTCATCATGGCGGGCACCGTCAACTTTACGGATCTCACAGGCGAATTTGTGCGGCAGACGCTTCCCGCGGGAGCCGTCACGGCGATCGGCATCCTTGTTTTCATGGGCGTCATGGGCAAATCGGCTCAGTTTCCTTTCCACGCATGGCTGCCCGACGCCATGGAAGGCCCGACACCGGTCAGCGCGCTTATCCACTCTGCGACCATGGTCGCGGCGGGCGTATTCCTGCTCGCGCGCACATTCGGCCTTTTCAGCGCCTCGGTGATTACAATGGACGTCATCCTGACCATCGGCGCTTTGACAGCCGTCACAGGAGCGGCGCTAGCAACGAATCAGCGTGACATCAAGAAGATCCTCGCCTA
>CAZJAX010000020.1:0-1599 GCA_964543965.1 uncultured Planctomycetia bacterium | reverse complement strand
TTGATGGTGATGGCGATGGGCGCAGGCTCTGCGGTCTCGGGCATGTTCCATCTGACGACACACGCCTTCTTTAAATCGCTGCTCTTCCTGACGAGCGGGGCATTCATTCACCACTTCCATTCCAACGATATCTGGGAGATCGGCCGCCGGGGCGGCAAGAAGGATAAGCTGGCCGTAGCCGCGCTCTCCTTCGGGCTCTTCTCTCTTTGCGGCATCGCTCCTTTCGCGGGATTCTTCTCCAAAGATCTCATCCTCGAGGCTCTGCACGAACACAGCCTTTTCTTTTATGCTGTAGCTCTCATCGTGAGCTTTTTGACCGTCTACTACTCGTTCCGCCTGCTCTTCGTGATCCTCTTCGCCAAAGAGGCGCCCTCGCACGCAAAGGACGGCCACCACGGCGGCGCGCATCATCCCGCCCGTTTCACCGGCATCTGCCGTGCTCTGCCATTGGTATCATTGGCGGTCATCTCTCTTGCAGCGGGATTCGGAGGCAGCCCTTGGTCCGGATCCAAACTTCTGGTTTGGCTCGACGGCCATGAAGCGCATGCTAATGCGGAAATTCTCGTGACAACCCTCCTGCTGATCGCGGGCGGCGCCGCGCTAGCCTTCACGTTCTTCAGGGATCCGGATGCCGCTGAGATCCGCTTGAAAAACGGTAAAGGAACCGTCAAATTTCTGCTCGACCGCAAGTTTTTCATCGATGACATGTACGAATTTCTTACCAAAAAGGTCGGTATGGGCATCGCGGGCATTTTTAGCTGGTTCGACGTCAACATCGCCAAGAACCTCATGGTCAACGGGACTTCTTACCGCATCCTCGACCTCGGAAAGATCGCTTCCAGGATCCAGGATGGCCGGCTCCAGGACTATCTTTCCTGGGCGGTCGGTGTCTCGGTGCTAATCGCTTTCTGGTTTGTCAGATCTTACTCCGGGGGATTCTAAATGATACTGACCTCCATCCTTCTATGCCCTGTGATAGGTCTCTTTCTGATCCTGCTGACTCCGAAGGCTCAGGAAAACCTGATCCGCCTCATCGCCCTCTTATCCTCGCTGGCGAGCCTGATCCTTTCCGTCTTCCTCTGGACCCGATTCGACAAGACCAATCCCGGGTTCCAGTTCGTCGAGCATGTGGAGTGGGTCAAAAGCTACGGGATCCATTATTCAAACGCGGTCGACGGGCTCAACATCACGATGATATTTCTCACAGCCGTCGTCATCTTCTGCGGCGTGCTCGTTTCCTGGACCGTCACTTACCGCGTCAAAGACTTCTTCGCCAACCTGCTTTTCCTCGTGGCAGGCGTATTCGGCGTATTCATGACGACGAACCTCTTCTTCTTCTTCCTTTTCTACGAAGTCGCCGTCATCCCGATGTACCTGCTGATCGTCGTGTGGGGTTCGACGAACAAAATCGCCGTTGTGTATTTGTCGGGCGACATGATCGATGGCGAGAGCCAGAGTATTCCCTTTGTTGGAATTCGTTTGGCTGGGTCATACACGATTACGAAGGCGCTCAAGCGGGCGCGCGAAGACTCGACAGTCAAAGCGGTGGTATTTCGCATTGAAACGGGGGGCGGGTCGTCGCTCGCTGCGGACGTGATC
>CAZJAX010000019.1:9788-22459 GCA_964543965.1 uncultured Planctomycetia bacterium | reverse complement strand
ACGCTCTTTGAGCGCTACCAGGCTCTGCTCGGCAAGCACCGCAAAAACCTCGCTTTGGAGATGAGGTCGTTCGACCCGTCAGACAAGCCGTTTTCTGCGCTGAGCTACAGCCATCTGTTCTCCTTGAGCGCATTGCATCGCCGCGAACTTGTGGCATTGTCCGGCGCCGGGATCAGACCGATCAATTATTTCAGGCTCTTGAGCGCCATCCCTGAAGCCTCGGGCGAAACGCTCGAATTTAAAGCGGAGTGGGCCCGCGAGCTTGCCCTCGAAAGTACACGCTCCAGAAACGCGGTGATTGTCTATCGGCGCGATGATGCTCTGCCGCTGTTTACGCAGGTCACGGAGGCGCTCGAAGGTGCGCGCCTATCGGCCTATCAATGGCTTGAGTCGCTGATCCCCGAAGGCATGCCCGACCGAGAAAAGGTCGTCGCAAATTATGCAAAGATGCCGGGGCTTATCGCCGGATATAACGAAGGCGCTAGAAGGGTGATCGAGAGTTTGCGCGGAAAAGGGATAGTTTTCAGTATCTCAGAGATCGATAAACGGGATGTCCGCAATGTCGAGGCAAAGCTGGGTCTCGACAGCATTGTTTCGACGATCATGGAAGCCGCGGACGCGATAGGCGCCAAAGAAGAAGAGCCGTTGCGGGTGTTGGACGTCGGGGCGGGCAAAGGTGTGTTTTTGGCGGATATTTATAACCAATTGCCGGATGCCTATCGAAAGCGCGTCCGCCTGACAGGCATCGAGCCCTACCCTGTGGAAGAGCCTTACCTGGGCGCCATCGAGCGCAGCGGCATTGACTGGCGGCGCGGACTCTTCGAGTTTCAGAAGCTGGCCGACTATGGCGGTAAAGGATTTCATCTGATCTACGGCACAGAGGTATTGCAATACGCTTACGACGGTAAAGCGTTTCTAGATAGAGCATCCGAATTTCTTGCAGAGGGCGGGCAGGCCGTGATCGGTAACAGCGGAGAATTGTCTTACTCAGGGAAAATCGACGGCTACAATTCGCGGCAAGGCCGGGTATTCATCGAGAAGGGCAGGCCTGCGGTCTGGAACATCCCGCGCGGATCCCGATTGGCGTTCAAAGCGGATTTTTCAAGCATCGCGGCCTCGGTGATTACCGCTATCGACGGCAGCACCTTCAAGGCGCTTGAAAACTTTTTTCGGGGCGGCGCTGGGGCTGAGTGGATCGAGCGCTGGGCGGCATCTTCGGACCGTAAGACCGAAGACATCAAGGAATTGAACCTTCAAAGGATCGGCTCCGGCGAGTACCGCGAAGTATTTCTCCTGACCGCGTCTTTCGGTGAAAAAGCCGAACCGCTCCGCGCCGTTGTGAAGATCGCCAAAGACCGGCGCAATTCCACGCTTAGCCACCAGGCCGTCGAGGTTCGTGCCCGCCGCGACCTGGGCATTGCGGGTCCCCTGGAAGGTGTTTGGACGCTGTCTAACGGCATCCCGATCGCGCTTGTTCATTGGAAGGCGGCCGAACAATGGAAAACTTATTTTCGTACGCCCCGAGACTCGCGGGCTGATGAGAGCGGTCGGGCTTTGAGCTGGATGCGGGCGACGGCACCGGCCGTATTCGAAACGTGGCGCCGCACCGGAACGATTCAGCCGATCGACGGCATGTATCCGTCGCAGCATATTTTTATCGCGAGCTCCGGCCGGCCGTCCGGATGGGAGGCTGAACCTGTCGACCTCGGAAGCATGCCGCTTCGTGACGGCGCGGCTCTCACGCTGGAAGACGGCGAGCCTGTCTACCGGATCGAAGGCAAGATCGTCCAAGGAAGAGATCTTTTTGCACCGGTCAGCTTGGCGGCTGTGCAGCGGGAGGTCGAGGCTATGGCAGGGTGGCTTCCCCCAAATGAACGCAGCGCGTACCTGGAGGGGGTTCGAGCCTTGGCTGCGGATTACGCGGAGCAGACACGAGATGAAGACCGGCCGGTTGACGGCGGAGCCGATGAGCTGGCGGCGCTGGTGATAAAAAAAATGAAGGCAGATCTCATGGATGGCGCGCGTTTGGCGGATACCGAAGCGGCCTCCGTTGCCAGGATAGCTGAAAAACAAGAAGACGCGGCAAGGCTTGCATGGCAGGCGCCGTTTTACGAAGAATTTGTCCGCGATCTCATGTATGCAGTCGCGGTACAGAAGGATCATGGCATCGAAACGGAGCTCGATCAAGTCGAACTCAAATGGGAAGAGTCGTTCCTCCGCGATTTTGAGATCCTCGGCACTTACGTTCTCGACAGGGATCTCCTTTATCGGATGCAGGCGCAAGCTGCACGCTATCACAGGTCGTATTCAGACTCGCTCAGCATGGCCGGGATGCATGTAAGCGGCGAGGTGGGCCGATGGCTTAAGGATGTGCAGGCTCAGGGCCTTACACTGAAAGAAATGTCGTTCATCGGCTCATCCGTCCGCAATATCGCTCAGCATGCCCAGGGAAATGGCCTCGTTCTTGCCCTGCGACACCGGCCCGGCGCCTCTCAGGGAGCCGACTCCCGCGTCCACGTGTACATTTTCGACAATGGCCCCGGCATGCCGGTAAGCGAGGTCATGCAGGGCCGCTTCAAAGCGGGCACGTCGATCTACGGCATGGATCTGGAGGCGTTGGCTAAGCAAAGGGGGAATTCGTACTTTATTGAATCGGGCGGTGAGCGCTGGGACGGCGCGACCGGCCAAACCGAGAAAGTTGAGCGCGAGATCCCGCGCGGCGTCTTGGTCGGCATCAGTCTAGACGGCGCTGAGGGCGGCCGGCTAGCCGGCCCTGTCGATCTGACCGAGCTGAAATCTAGAGATCTATCGATCGATGTGGTCGAGTATGATCGGGAAAAAACCAATCGCGCTTTATGGGCTTTTCGGGAAAGCATGGAGCGGGCGGGGCTTCATCGGCCCTATATCGGTTTTGGGCGCGACAGCGGCGTTGCCCGCATCCCGGAGGACCTGCTGGCCAACCAATATCAAGAGTATAGATTTGAAGGCAGCGCTGTCGCAATCCGTGTTTTTGACGTCCTTTCATTCGATCCCGGCATGTCGGCTCCCGGAGCTTATCCATTGCGTCATTTTATTTATTCCATTCACGCCGGCGATAAAATTGTCGGGCACGGCACGATGTTCCTTGGGGATGAGCCGGGACAGGTCATGTTCAGGTTTTCAATCCACGGAGGGACTTTGTCGCAGGCAGCCGGGGGGGAAGATTACCGTTCAAGGGGCTATGGACGTGCTGCGCTAGAACTGACGATGGCAGCGGTAATCAAGGGGGATATGTTCAAAGGCTGGACACCGCCTGCTTCAAAGCTGACCTATTTTTTTGTCAATGATCTGGCGGGCAACACTCGGCGGCAGGAGTTCGAGTCGATGGAGCGCCTGCTCCGCCGGGCGGGGTTCGAGGGTCCCGCCGAAAAGCTTACGTTCGATCTGAGCATGAAGCCCAAGGAGGATCCCGCCGAAGATGGCGCCAGGCTGGCCGCTGCATCTTCACAGCTTGCCGATGACAATGCGAAGTTCTTTAGGGAGAAACTCGAGAAAATGTCCGAAAGCTCGGCACGGACGGACTGGCTCGATCTCCAAGTCTACCTGACTTTCGATTACCGCGGAAAATTGACGGATGTGTCGTGGCTTGCGGCCGAACCCGCAGAGGGCCAGGTCACCTTTCCGGTCAGCGCTATCGGAAAAGCGCCTCTCGCCAGCGTCAGAACCCGAATGGACGACGCTTTCGTCTCTGAATTCATGGATAAAAATCCTCAGTCAGGATTCAATCGGATGCCCGCCGGCGACTTCGAGCTTTTTAAGGAGCAGGTAAGCCTCACATTTAAAAGGATAAACCGCTGGGCTTTTTTTAAAGGGCCTCTTCCTGCAGAGAGAGGAAGCATCCTGGCGCATAATACCGCTTTTATTCGGGATACTTTAAAAGAGGAGGGTGCGTCTTCGGGCTCATTTTTTGTTCTATCTGACGCGAAGGGGCGCATCGTGACCGCTGGTCATAGCTATTCAATGCAGCGGGCGGACGAATTTTTTGAGGGATCCTCTGCAGATCTCGTGCGCGCCGAGATCAGGACTCTGCCGGAGGGCGGCTTTGAGACCGCGGATCCGTTCATCCGATGGCCGGAGGCTTTGGCTGTTCAGCCGGCGAAAATTGCTGTCCCGGCTCAGAGATCGCTCGATCCAAATATTCCCATCCTCAACACCGTTTCGCAGGAGCCGCTCGACGTCGAGCGGCGGAGCATCGCCATGCTGCTGGCCGATTCTGTTCGTGATGGATATCAAGCTTTTCGGGATAGCTTCAAAGCCGGGGGACAGGGCGCCCGTTTGACGGGCTCCCTGAGCGCCGATGTACCGGATTTTGCCGAGGCGGCGCGGCAGTTGAGGGAGGGGGATCTTAGGCAAAAAATAATAGCTGCCGCCGCGATCGAGGGGTGGGCGTCTCTTTCGGGGGTCTCCGCCCCCGCAGGGTCCGATGCGGAGGCGGTCGCCAGCGGCCTGCAGAATATGCTTGCGTTGAGCGAGGGCCAAGCCCCCGCGATATCGGCGATGAGAGCGCTCATAGGCGATTCAGCATTGAGCCGTAAGAATACCGCCCTCACCTCGTCCTTTTTCCCATTTCTTGCAGAAACGGTGAAGGTTTCACAGTTGAAGAGTGTCTGGGCATCCATGGGACAGACCTACGATAGTAGAGACGCTTTTAGAGCATCCGTCGATCCGCCGATCGCGGAAGCCTGCGCGATTCTCTACGAAAAGGGCATCCTGTCGTACACCTCCTCGGCAAACGGCAGAGACGCGGAAGCGGGCGCTTATATCGGGCTCGTTGTTCCGAATCTAACGATTGAAAACAAAATGATCCTCGACGGGCTGACGGAAAGAGGTGTTTTTAACCGCGACACTTCCCGCCTGCAGTTTCCGTTCACAAGCGAAACGTCTGTCTCTGAGCTGAGCCGGCGAGCAGCGGCGATCGCTTCTCTTTTTTCGGATCAGACCGCCCGTTTTAAGGTCGGCGACAGAGTGGACGACCCCTACCTCCGGTATGGCGAAGGATTGGTGACGGCCGTCAACGGAAGAAAGGTGGCGATCCGCTTCAGCAATGTCGCCGAGGTGACTGAAATATTCGATGTCAGTGTTTTGGGCTCGCGCCTGGCGATCGGGGCGCCTCAGAGAGACCGCGGAGAAATTGCCGTCGGAAGCACCGACCGCTTTCAAAGAGCCCTCCGGGCCCGCCTCACCGCCTCGTCTCTCGAAAGCCTTGATCAGGCGGGTAAAGACGAAGAGAGTATCCTGCTTTTGGCGGCGGCCTATGCGGCTCAACCCAAGGAATTTATCGGCAGGTTTTTCAGCTTCCGGTTCACCGGCGCCGGCCGCAATGCGATTGTCCGCTTTATCGAGACCGGCGGCGTCGTTTATGCTGAGTTTTATTCGCGCTCGGGATACCGCCGCGCGCCGCGCCGCATGCTGGGCCGGGTTCTTGTGGACAATATTTTTGTCGAGCGCGCCCGCACTTCAGCTTCCCGGATTCTTCGCGCCGCTCCCGATGCCGGTGATGCTGCCGGCTTGATGCGTCAGGTCGCAGAAAATATGGATCAGATCCTCTTAGACGATGTCGTGCGCATGGCGCGCACAGCGCTCAAGATCGCAGGCCAGGCCTCCGGCGGCACGGGCTCAGAAACCGTCGTTTATAACCAGACTTTGGATATCGATCTCCGCCTCGAAGTCCCTGCGAATTTCAGCGAAGCCAAAAGGGAGGTGTATCGCGGGTGGGTGGAGCGCATCCAGGCTGCGTTTAAGAGCGAGGGGAGGATCTTCGTGCAGTTCGCGGCACCCGGCGAATCATTTGCCGAGATCCGGGGCGCGGCGGTCATCGATTCGGGCGTCTTGAGCGAGTCTCTGCTGCGAAACGCATCGGGTCATGGGATTTCTGCCGTCGCCGCAGGCTCTTTTGATGAAGCGGCGGCGTCTTTCATTCCTCGCACGGTGTTTGCCGTGCTTGTCCAGAGGCTCAATCGTCCAACGGAACCGCTCAAGAACCTTTGGCGGAATATACGCTCCAACCCTTTAACAGATCTCTCGCCTGACGTTTTCGAAGATCTAAAGACTGTCCGTGCGGGCGCCACGATCGCGGCATATCAGAAACTTTCAGTCAAAACGGCCCGCCTTGCCTGGAACCAGATCGTCAACGCCGCGCGCCTTGCCTTGCAGGCGGTCGGATCCGCCGCGTAAGCATTTTTCGACCGCCCTTTTTTCCCGGGCGTGTTCGAGCTATAATCATTCCATGAAAAATGATCATTCCGGCTATCTTCGCGTCCGCAGATCCTCTGAGCGGGGACATTTCGATTTCGGCTGGCTCAAAACCTATCACACGTTCTCCTTCGGCGATTACCGGGATGCGGCGCACACGCATTTCCGGACGCTGCGCGTCATCAACGAAGATTGGGTGAAGCCCGGCATGGGATTTCCCACGCACGCGCACCGCGACATGGAGATCGTGACGCTGGTGCTTGAGGGCGAGCTGGAGCATAAGGACAGTATGGGCAACGGCTCCCTCATCCGTCCCGGCGATGTCCAGCGCATGACCGCCGGCACCGGTGTCACGCACAGCGAGACCAACCCTTCATCGAAGATCCCCTTGCATCTTTTGCAGATATGGATCTTTCCTGAAAAAAATGGTCTTGCGCCGGGCTACGAGCAGACGAGTTTCTCCGATCAGATCGAGAGGGAGGGACTGACCCTGCTGGCTTCCGGCAGTCCCGAAAACGGCGCCGTGCGCATTCATCAGGATGCCGGAATTTACCATGGCTGTATACGGCGGGGCGGTCAGATCGTCTATGAGCCGTAAAAGGGAAGAGGTGTCTGGCTCCAGGTCATCGAAGGACCGCTTTCCCTGGCCGGCCAAAGACTCGAGACCGGTGACGGCGCCGCATTCGAAGAGACCGATATGATCAAACTCGCATCATTCGATAAAGCGTGCCGCTTTCTGCTTTTTGATCTAAAATAAATCCTAACCAAACTCAGGAGAAACGATGAAAGCCATTGAAGCCGACGTGTTGACCGCGCAGCTCCGCTGGAGATATGCGACGAAAGCGTTTGACCCTGCCAAAAAAATACCCGCGACCGTCTGGGGCGCGCTTGAGGAAGCGTTACTGCTCACACCCTCGTCTTTCGGGCTTCAGCCATGGCGGTTTTACGTGGTGACGGATCAGGCGGCAAAGGACAAGCTGAGCGCCTCCTCTTGGGGTCAGAAGCAGCCCTCTCAATGCTCGCACCATGTCGTCTTTGCCATCAAGAAAAATATGGGCATCGCAGACGTTGACCGGTATTTTCAAAGAACCATGGAAGTCACGGGAGCCTCGCAGGAGTCGCTTCAAGGGTTCAAAAAAGTGATCCTCGGGTTCTTTGCCAGGCCCGCCGATCAGTTCGATGTGAAAGCGTGGGCCACCTTGCAAGCCTACATCGCTCTCGGTAATTTTATGACCTCGGCCGCGCTGCTGGGCGTAGACACGTGCCCGATGGAGGGCATTCTTCCGGCAAAGTATGATGAAGTTCTTGGGATCCAGGACACAGACTACCGCACGGTCGTAGCTTGCGCCGCGGGCTATCGAGACGGATCGGACAAGTACGCGTCGGCTCCTAAGGTCCGCTTCAGGCTGGATGAGGTCATTCACAGAATCTGATTGTTTTTTCCCCTCCCGGTATGGCAAAATCAACCGGTTCGCGGGTGTAGTTCAATGGTAGAATTCGAGTTTTCCAAACTCGCTACGCGGGTTCGATTCCCGCCACCCGCTCCATTTTTTTAAAAATGCCAATAAATCATCTCAAGCGATCCGCGGCTCGATTCCTTTCCCTGAGGGGGGTGTCCGCGGATTTTCTCACGTGGATCGGCCTTTTCTTCGCTTTTCTGTGCGGAGTCCTCGTATTTTTGGCTGAATTCTATTGGGCCGGTGCGGCGCTGCTCCTTTCGGGGCTTTGCGATCTTTTGGACGGTGAAGTGGCGCGCGTTTCAGGAAAGGACAGCGCATACGGCGGCATCCTGGACTCAACCCTCGACCGCTATGGAGACGGTTTCGTTCTCGGATCATTGGCGCTGACGGCAAGCTTTCACGGCTTATATGTTTTTTCCATATTCGCCTTAAGCGCTCTCTTGGGGTCATTTTCCATCAGCTATGTCCGGGCCCGAGCCGAGTGCGAGATGGACTCGTGCCGCACGGGATTTTGGGAGAGAGGGGAGCGCCTGGTTTTTCTGGCTTTGGGCCTTCTGGTGCGCAACGCCGCTCTCGCCGTCGTCATCCTGGGCATCGCTACGCACTGGACGGTTTTTCAGCGTCTGCGTCTGGCGCACAGGACAACCGCTGCCGGAACGCAAAGCCTTCCCGATGCCAAGCCGCCGATGAGCCGAACATCAAAGGCCTATCTCATCAAAGCCGCGACCCTTGCGGCAGCGCTTTTAATTTTTCGTTTTACCTCGAACCCTTGACACTAGAAGAAAAAACATTATAATTTAACTCTATTGTATTCTTTTGTGCCTAGAGTCAATAAGCTCTGCCGACACGCTGCAGTAGCTCAGTTGGTAGAGCACGTCCTTGGTAAGGACGAGGTCGTCGGTTCAATCCCGACCTGCAGCTCCGGTGTGCCTGGCGCGAAATACAAATTTTTTCCGCTATCATCATCAAATGATCATGTAAATTAGGAGGGGCAATGTCCAAAGAAAAATTCGAACGCACTAAACCTCACGTGAACATCGGAACCATCGGTCACGTCGATCACGGCAAAACCACCCTCACGGCCGCCATCACCACCGTTTTGGCCAAGAAGGGTCTTGCCGAAGCCCGTGCCTTCGACACTATCGACAACGCCCCCGAAGAGCGCGAGCGCGGTATCACCATCGCCGTCTCTCACGTCGAATACCAGACCGAGAAGCGCCACTACGCGCACGTCGACTGCCCCGGCCACGCCGACTACATCAAGAACATGATCACCGGCGCTGCCCAGATGGACGGAGCCATTCTCGTCGTCTCCGCCGCCGACGGCCCGATGCCTCAGACCCGCGAGCATATCCTTCTTGCCCGTCAGGTCGGTGTCCCCGCCATCGTCGTGTTCCTTAATAAGTGCGACACAGTGGACGATAAAGAGCTTCTAGACCTCGTCGAAGTCGAAGTCCGCGAGCTTCTGACCAAATACCAGTTTCCCGGCGACAAGATCCCCGTCATCAAAGGATCCGCCCTCGAAGCCCTGAACAACCCCACCGACGCCGCCAAGATCCAGTGCATCGTCGATCTCATGAAGGCCGTCGATGATTACGTCCCGACGCCCAAGCGTGAAGTCGATAAGCCCTTCCTGATGCCGATCGAAGACGTGTTTTCGATCACAGGCCGCGGCACCGTCGGCACAGGCCGCATCGAAAGAGGCGCTTGCAAAGTCGGCGACGAAGTCGAGATCGTCGGCATCAAGCCCACGAAGAAGACCGTCATCACCGGTATCGAAATGTTCCGCAAGCTCCTAGACGACGGACAGGCCGGCGACAACGTCGGACTTCTCCTTCGCGGCGTGGACAAGAACGACCTCGAAAGAGGCCAGGTCCTTGCCAAGCCCGGATCGATCACGCCCCACACGAAGTTTAAGGGCGAGGTCTACATCCTGACCAAGGAAGAGGGAGGACGTCACACCGCCTTCTTCAACGGCTACAAACCCCAGTTCTATTTCCGTACCACGGACGTGACCGGCGTCATGAACCTTCCCAAAGACGTGGAAATGGTCATGCCCGGCGACTCCATCACCATCTCAGCCGAGCTCATCACCCCGATCGCCATGGAGAAGGAACTTCGCTTCGCCATCCGTGAAGGCGGACGCACGGTCGGAGCCGGTGTTATCTCGGAGATATTGGCTTAACCATGGCGACAGCAGTCGGAATTCAAAAAATCAGGATCAGGCTTAAGGCCTATGATCATCGTGTGCTTGACCAGTCCGCGCTCGAGATCATTGATACAGCCAAGAGGACAGGTGCGAAGGTTTCGGGACCGATCCCGTTACCAACCGACACGGAATTGATCGTCGTCAACCGTTCCCCGGTGATCGACAAGAAGTCTCGTGAACAGTTTTTTATGAAAACGCACAAAAGGCTTCTGGATATATTGAATCCTACGGCCAAAACGATCGATGCACTGCGCAAATTGGATTTGCCGGCCGGCGTCGATGTTGAGATCAAGTAAGGATAAGCGATGCAAGCCATTCTAGGCATTAAAATTGGTATGACGCAGGTTGTGAGCCCCGAAGGAAACTTTATTCCTTGTACGGTTCTTGAAGCGGGTCCTTGCCTCGTCACGGATCTCAAAACACAGGAAAAGCACGGTTACAAAGCTGCTCAGGTAGGGTTCGGCGACGATGTGAAGGAAAAAAATCTCTCTAAGGCGGCAAAGCAGAATTTTGCGAAGAATAATATCAAGCCAAAGCGATATCTCCGCGAGATACGCCTGGAAGCTAATGAGACCCTGACCCTTGGTCAGGAGATCAAAGCGGACATATTCAAAGCGGGCGATTTATTGGATATTCAGGGCACGTCGATCGGTAAAGGTTTTGCGGGCGGTATGAAAAAGTGGCATTGGCGCGGCGGAAAATCAAGCCATGGCTCCATGCATCATCGTCGTATTGGATCGATCGGAGCCAGCTCCTTTCCTTCGCGTACATGGCCCGGCCACCATATGCCTGGACGTCTTGGCGCCAAGAAGATTACGGTGCAGAATTTAGAAGTACTTAAAGTGGATGCAGAATCCAACATGCTGGTCGTCAGAGGTTCGGTTCCGGGTGGCGATAACGCTCTTTTATACATCCGCCGTTCTCTGAAGCAGCCTGAGGGCGTCAAAGCCAAGGTGGTTACGAAATCGACTACCAAGGATCCGCTCAAGCTCTCGAAACAAGCTGCCGCCGGTAAGGGCGGAGCCGCCAAGAAAAAATAAGGGCCTAGAAAAGACATGCCGGATCCCAAAAGAAAAAAGAAAAAAGTTATCAGGCCAGCAGCTAAAAAGGCTGCAGCGGCCAAACGCGCCCCTATCAAGAAAAAGACCGTCAAGAAGGCCACGAAAAGAGCCTCCAAGACAGTGCGGACGGCGAAACAGACCGTTTCCAAAGAGGGCAGCCTGACCGTATATGACATGAAGGCTAAGTCTGTGGACACGATGAACTTGGATCCTATGTTTTTGGGCTCCGAAGTCAATAGCGGCATTGTGTATCAGACCGTTTTGATGTATCAGGCCAATCAGAGAGAGGGTACCTCCTCAACAAAGAACCGCGGCGATGTGCGCGGCGGCGGCAAGAAGCCCTGGAAACAGAAGGGCACGGGACAGGCTCGTCACGGCTCACGGAGATCTCCGATATGGAGAGGCGGCGGCGTTACGTTCGGACCTAGCCCGCGCGACTATTCCTATGATCTTCCGCAGACACTTAAACGTAAAGCGGTCATCGAGGGCGTTAAAGATAAGGTGCAGAAGAAGCGCTTCTTCATCGTCAACGATCTTAAGATCGAAAAGCCTAAGACACGACTCGTTGCAGATATCATCGAAGCTTTCAAGCTCGAAAAGCCCCTTTTCTTGGTCGATCAGAGAACTGAAAATCTTTCGCTGGCCTCGCGCAACATTCAGAATCTCGATATCAAGACTTCGGATGAAGTGAATGTGCTCGACGTGGCGTCGCACAAGGAATGCTTAGTAACCAAGGCCGCTTACTCCGGTCTCGTAAAAAGGCTCAAGTCATGAAAGATTCGCACACGATATTGAAGGCACTTCTTAGAACTGAAAAGGGAGCTGTCCAAGTCGAGGACAATAAATATCTTTTTAGCGTACAGAAGAATGTGAACAAGATCGAGATCAAGAAGGCCGTTGAAGACATCTATAAAGTAAAAGTCCAGCACGTGAATACGCAGGTGATGCCGGGCAAAACCAAAAGAGTACGCACTCAGGCGGGCAAAACACCCGACTGGAAAAAAGCCGTTGTGACCCTTAAGACGGGCCACAAAATAGACCTGGCATAAAAGGATTCGTCATGGGAAATAAATCATTCAACTCCAGAACACCATCGTTACGCTGGACCGTTATTTCGGATTTCGCCGAAATTAACCCAAAGCATAAGAGACCCGAGAAGTCTCTGACCGAAGATCTTAGAAGGTCAGGCGGACGCAACTCGCATGGCCGCTTGACGTCTCGGCGCCGCGGAGGCGGGCATAAGAAGCTTTACCGCATGATCGATTTTAAAAGAGATAAAGACGGAGTTGAAGGCACTGTTCTTTCTATCGAGTATGACCCGAACCGCACGGCACGCATCGCGCTGATCGAATATGCTGATAAAGAAAGAAGATACATTTTGGCTCCTGTAGGACTGACCGTCGGCCGAAAGGTCATGAGCGGGCCCGGCTCCGAGATCGAAGCGGGCAACGCTCTTCCTATCAAAGAGATACCCCTCGGCGCTCAGATTCACAATATCGAGATCGCACGCAACCGCGGCGGCCAGATGGTCCGTACAGCCGGTGGGTACGCGATCCTTATGGCCAAAGATGGTGAAATGGCAAATATCAAGATGCCCTCCGGAGAAATTCGTCTTATCCCGAGCGGAAATTATGCGACGATCGGACAGATCGGCAATATCGATCATGAAAATCTTTCATTGGGCAAGGCCGGCAGAAACCGCTGGTTGGG
>CAZJAX010000019.1:0-9778 GCA_964543965.1 uncultured Planctomycetia bacterium | reverse complement strand
GTTGGGACGCCGTCCCGCCTCGCGCGCCGTTGCTAAGAACCCTGTCGATCATCCGATGGGCGGCGGCGAAGGTAAATCTTCCGGCGGACGTCAGCCAACGTCCCGAAATGGTCAGCAGGCGAAGGGTCTCAAGACACGCCGCAGGAAAAAGATGACCTCTAAATTCATTCTGACAGGGAGACCGAGATAATGAGCCGTTCAGTAAAAAAGGGCCCGTTCATCGAGCCGAAGCTTTTAAAAAAGGTCGTTGCGATGCAGAAGCAGCGCGAGCGCAAGCCGATCAAGACTTGGTCTCGCCGTTCAACGGTGACGCCGGATTTCGTGGGTCTGACAATCATGATCCATAACGGCAAAAGCCATTTACCGACTTTTATCACGGAAAACATGGTGGGGCACAAGCTGGGCGAGTTCGCCCCGACCCGCACGTTCCGCAAACACGGCGGCATCACTAAGATGACGTCCGAATTAACGTAAGGGTAAAGGCAAAATGATTTCCAAAGCGTCTGCCAATTTCGTCCGTATCTCGCCCCGCAAGGTGCGCTACGTGATCGATATGATCCGTACAAAGCCGGTAGCTCAAGCGCAGGCCATTTTGAATGGTTCTCCGCGCCGCGCAAGCGGGATCGTCCGTAAGCTTCTTGACCAGGCCGTCGACGCCGCAGCGAGAAACTCGAATGTCGACTCCAGCAACCTTTTTGTGTCCAAAGTCCTGGCGGATGGCGCTGCTACGATGAAGCGTTTCCGCGCAGCCAGCATGGGCCGTGCATCAGTGATCAGGAAACGCACCAGCCATATACAGCTGGAACTCGACGCGATCAAGAAGAACCTGCTGCCTCAAGCGAAGGCGCCGGCTCACAAAGCGGCTCCTAAAGCCGAGCAATCGAAATCGGCCAGCGCTTCCGCAAAGAAGAGCGCGCCGAAGAAAACAGCCGTCAAAAAAACGGCAGGAGCTAAATAATGGGTCAAAAAGTCCATCCTATCAGCTTTCGCTTAGGATATATCAAAACTTGGAATTCTCTTTGGTATGCCGGTAAAAAGGATTTCGCGCGTTTTCTTCACGAGGATCTGAAGATACGCAAGCATGTGATGAACATGTTCAATCAGGCTGCGATCGCAAAGGTTGACCTCGAGCGAGCTGCGGATAAGATCCGCGTCAATATCCATACAGCGCGTCCCGGCGTTATTATCGGCCGCAAGGGCGCTGATATCGACCGTTTGAGGGAAGAGCTTCAGAAAATGACGGGCAATAAAGAAGTTCATATCAACATCCGCGAAATCAAGAACCCTTCGATCAATGCTCAGCTGATATCCGAGAACATCGCTCTTCAGTTGGAGAAGCGTATTGCTTTCCGCCGCGCGATGAAGAAGGCAATTCAGCAGGCCATGGACAACGGAGCTAAAGGTATCAAAATCCAGACCAAGGGTCGTCTCGCCGGTTCAGAAATTGCACGCACGGAAGGATATTTGGAGGGCACGGTGCCCCTTCACACGCTTCGCGCAGATATCGATTTTGGTTTTGCCGAGTCGATGACGACATACGGGAAGATCGGAGTCAAGGTATTGGTTTATAAGGGCGACATCATCAAGAAGGAAGAGGCGTTCAAGCCTGAATCGCAGGACCAGGCAGCCGTCAATCCGGATAAGAAAGACAACGTGGAGAGCTCTGATGTCCCTGTTAATGCCTAAAAGAGTAAAATACCGTAAGACACAGCGCGGTCGTCGTAAGGGATCCGCTCATACCGGAAACCACTTGAGTTTTGGTGAGTACGGACTTCAATCCCTGGCTAACGGCTGGGTGACGAACGTTCAGATTGAGGCCGCGCGTGTTGCGATCTCAAGAAACGTTAAAATGGGTAAGGTATACATCCGCGTATATCCTGATAAGCCCGTGACAAAAAAGCCCGCAGAAACACGTATGGGTAAAGGCAAGGGTATGGTAGAATCTTGGGTTTGCGTCGTTAAACGTGGAAGAATCTTGTTTGAGGTAGAAGGTCTACCTGAAGAACTGGCGCGTGAGTCTATGAGACTGGCCGCTTCGAAAATGCCTCTGGCGATGCGTTTTGTCACCAGGAAAGGAATGCTGTGAGCCGAGTTAAAGTTGAAACCGTAAGAGCTTTGAGTGCTCCGGAGATCAAGAGCAAGGTGGCATCGCTGCAAAAGGAATTATTTGATTTAAGACAGAAAAAGATCACCGGGCAGCTCGAAAAGCCGCATCAATTCAAGGCTATTCGACGCCAGATCGCCCAGTTGAACACGATCAAAAGAGAGAAGCAAAATGACGAATCAAAATCCAGCAAGCGATAGAACGTCGCTCCGCAAAGAGCGCGTCGGTATCGTTCTGAGTAACAAGATGCAGAAGACGATCGTGGTCCGGATAAGCCGCAAGGCCCGTCACCCGAAGTTCGGCAAAGTTATCGAGAAGTCCAATAAATTCAAGGTGCACGACGAGAAAAACGAGGCTAAGATTGGCGACCGCGTGCGCATCGTCGAGACTAGACCTTTATCGAAGGATAAAAGATGGCGCCTGGTTGAGATTATTGCTGCGGGACGAGCCAACAGCGAAGCTGACATCAAGGACGTTTTGAAATCAGCCGAGGTTAAAAAGTCATGATACGCATGAGAAGTTTGCTGGAAGTCGCTGACAATACAGGCGCAAGGAAGGCTTCGTGCATCGGCGTGATCGGCAGGTCAGGTAAGCTAACGGCCGAAGTGGGCGACATCATATCGGCTAATATCAAAGAATCGACGGCAGACGCGTCTATCAAGCAGGGTGAAGTGATCAAGGGCGTCATCGTCCGCACTAAGAATAAGATCCGCCGTAAGGACGGCACGTCATTGCGCTTTGATACAAACGCTCTTGTCATTATTGACGCACAGATGAACCCCCGTGGAACAAGAATTTTTGGACCCGTTCCCCGCGAGCTTCGCGATAAGGGTTTCATGAAAATCATTTCTCTCGCACCGGAGGTAATCTAGTCATGGGTTTGGGTATACGCAAAGGCGACAAGGTCAAGGTTTTGGCCGGCCGCGATAAGGGGAAGACGGGTAAAGTTATCCACGTCTATCCTAAGAAGAATAGGGCGATGGTCGAAGGTATCAATATGGCCAAGAAGCATACGCGTCGCAGCCAGCAGCATCCTCAAGGCGCTATCCTAAGCCAAGAGCTGCCGATCCATCTGGCCAATCTAAGTCTGATCGATCCAGCTTCCAATAAACCGACCCGCGTCAAGACGCTGGTTGCCAAGGATGGTTCCAAGCAGAGAGCCTCTGTCAAAAGCCAGTCGGTGATCACGTCATGAGCGAAAAAAAGCAGGCAATGCTTCAGAAATTTTATGACAATGAGCTCGTTCCAAAGCTCATGAAGAAGTTTAACTATAAGAACGCGATGCAGGCTCCGCGTTTAAAGAAGATCGTTGTGAATATGGGTGTGGGTAAGGGTGCCGAAGACATCAAGATCGTCGAGCAGGCGCAGTTCGAACTAACCAACATTACCGGCCAAAAGGCGGTTATCACGCGTTCTAAGAAAGCTATTTCAAATTTTAAGATACGCGAAAATGTTCCCGTGGGATGCCGCGTGACGCTTCGCCGTCGCATGATGTATGAGTTCATGGAGCGTCTGACACGAGTTGCTCTTCCGCGCGTCCGTGATTTCCGCGGCTTGAGCCCTCGAGGTTTTGACGAAGCCGGCAACTATACTTGCGGCATACACGAGCAGAACATATTTCCTGAGATCGACACAGATAAAATAACGCGTGTCCAGGGTATGGATATCACCTTCGTTATCCAGGCGAAGTCTAGGGAAGAGTCATACGAGTTGCTCACGCTTTTAGGCATGCCTTTCAGGCAGAAGACCGAAAAGCCCGCAGCTGCACAGAAACCTCAAGCGGTAACGGCATAAAAGGGACCCATGGCCAAACTATCATTGATCATCAAACAGCAGAGACCGCCGAAGTTCAAGACTCAGGCTTACAATCGCTGCCAGCAGTGCGGAAAGACACGGGGTTATTACCGTAAGTTCAAACTTTGCAGAATATGTCTCCGTGAATTGGCCTCAAAAGGCGATATTCCGGGGCTTGTCAAGGCTAGCTGGTAGTTTAAGAAAAAGAGAAGGATAGGAACGAGTATGTCGCTAAGTGATTCCATCGGAGACGGGCTTACCTGCATCCGAAATGCCAACCGCGTAAAAAAAGAGCGTGTTGACCTTAAGGCTTCAAAAATGTTGGGCGAGATCCTGAAGGTTCTCCGCCACGAACGCTTTGTTTATGATTACCGTTTGATAGATGATAAAAAGCAGGGCATTCTCCGTGTTTACCTGAAAAAGCAGGGCGAGTCGCTGCGCAAGATCAACAAGATTGTGCGTGTGTCTCGTCCGGGACTGCGCATTTACACCACAAAAACCGAGATCCCGAAGGTTCTTAACGGCCTTGGAATCTGCATTCTTTCCACTCCCCAGGGCATTCTTTCTGGGGACGACGCCCGCAAGAAGAACGTGGGCGGCGAAGTGTTAGCGAAGGTCTGGTAACCATGTCACGCGTAGGCAAAAAACCCATTGAAGTACCCAAAACAGTCAAGCTGACACTCGATAAACAGACGGTCAACGTCGAGGGTCCGAAGGGCAAGCTTTCGTTTCACATGAATGCCCGCGTAAAAATGACCTCCAAAGACGGCATTTTTAAGGTTGAAGCGTACAGCGACTCCAAGTCGGACAGCGCGCTTCACGGGACGACTCGAAGCGTTGTTGCAAATATGATCCAAGGGGTTACCGAAGGCTACCAAAAGGAACTTAATATTGAAGGTGTCGGTTTCAAGGCCGCTCTCCAGGGAAAGCAGCTTAACCTCGCGCTTGGTTTCACGCATCCGGTGCTCTTCGACATTCCGGAGGGTTTAACCGTCGAGGTTCCAAAGCCGACAACCATTTTCGTAAAGGGCATCGACAAAGTAAAAGTCGGGCAATTTGCGGCAAAGATTCACAAAGTTTATGAGGCCGAGCCTTATAAGGGCAAAGGCGTTCGCTATGCGGGTGAAGTCGTCCGCAGAAAAGCGGGAAAGACGGTAACTAAATAATGAGACGCAAGATCAGAGAAAATTCAAGCCGCCAGGTACGTCACTATCGCCTGCGTAAAAAAGTCGTGGGAACGCCCGAAAGGCCGAGACTTTGCCTTTCGCCGAGCATCAATCACCTAGAAGCTCAGATCATCAATGATTTCGACCAAAAGACGCTTTTTGGAATTTCCACGAAATCTGAGGAATTTAAGAAGAAGTCAGGAATGAAGACGACCGGTAATGTCAAGGCTGCAGAAGCTTTCGGAAAGTTTTTTGCCGAACAGGCCAAAGCTAAGGGTTTCCAAAAAGTCGTTTTAGATCGTTCCGGATTTTTGTATCATGGTCGCGTCAAGGCGTTCGCCGAGGCCGCGAGGGCACAGGGTCTTTCGTTTTAATAAGAGATAAAAAGGAATACCGTGGAAAAAAAAGATTTTAAGTCAAAGGGTAAGGGTAAGGCGCCGGTCAACTCCGATGTCGTTAATGCCCCGCTAAATCAGGCAGCCGTCGTGGCGGCGACCGAAGAGGTCGTCGAACACGTTAAAAAGCGCGAGCGCCGTCCGCGCCGCGATACTCCGAAAGAACAGTCGGAGTTTATGGAAAAAGTCGTAGCCGTCAACCGCGTGGCAAAAGTCGTAAAGGGCGGTAAGAGATTTTCCTTTTCAGCTCTTGTCGTCATGGGCGATATGAAGGGCCGTGTCGGTTTCGGTCTCGGCAAAGCCAATGAGGTTCAGGACGCCATCCGCAAAGGTATTTTTCAGGCCAAAAAAAGTATGTTTAGGGTTACCTTGAAGGGCACGACCATTCCGCACGAAGTCATCGGTCATTTCGGAGCTGCGCGCGTTATGATGAAGCCTGCGATGCCCGGAACCGGCGTTATCTCCGGAGGCGCAGTGCGCGCCATCTGTGAAGCTGCCGGAATCAAAGATATTCTGACGAAGTCTCTCGGTTCCGATAATGCGCTGAACGTCGTTCGCGCGACGACCGACGGTCTGCAGAGCCTGATGGAGAACACAGTCAATGCTTAACGAACTCAAGCGCCCTCTTGGCGCAAGAAAAAGATGTAAGATTGTGGGCCGCGGACGCGGTTCGGGACACGGCAAGAATTCAGGCCGAGGCAATAAAGGTACGAACAAACGCGCTTCGGGCGGTCTGAGGCCGGGTTTTGAAGGCGGTCAAATGCCTTTGATCCGCCGCGTCCCTAAACGCGGTTTTACGTTTACACCGAAAGCCAAGTACGAAGTCGTTTCCCTGGACAGCTTGAGCCGTTTTTCGGCCGGCACAGAGATCACTCCGGAAGTGCTTAAAACGGCGCGCCTGGTGAATAAGAAGGGCCCCAAGGTCAAGATCCTCGGCGATGGAGAGCTCAAACACCCTTTCACGATCAAGGCGCACGCATTCTCCAAATCGGCGCTCGAAAAGATCAAAAAGGCAGGCGGTAAGGCGCAGATCCTAAAATCAGCCTCCGCTGAAAAACCAGCGGTCGCCTGATGCTCCGAGCATTTGCGGACACGTTCAAGATACCGGATCTTAAAAAGAAGATCCTGATCACGTTCGGCATTATATTTGTCTACCGCCTCGGAACCTTCATTCCGACTCCGGGAATTGACGGCGCAAAGCTCTCTTTATTCTTTGATGAATTGACCAGGACTCAGGGAAACAATCTTTTCGGGGTCATGAACCTATTTTCGGGCGGCGCCATCAACCGCCTGACCATTTTTGCTCTTGGCATCATGCCGTACATTTCAAGCTCCATCATCATGCAGCTTCTGACGGTCGTGATCCCGAATCTGGAAAAGCTGGCCAAGGAGGGAGAGACCGGACGCCGCAAGATCAATCAGTATACGCGTTACGGCACCGTCATTCTTTCGCTGATACAGTCTTTTTTCATCGCGCTCTGGCTGGAGAATCCAGCGCGTTTCGGCGGCCTTGAGATCGTGGAATTTCCGGGCTGGCCCTTCCGCCTCTTGACCATGCTGACCTTGACGACGGGTTCAGCATTCATTATGTGGCTCGGTGAGCAGATCCAGGAAAAGGGTATCGGCAACGGCATGTCGCTTATCGTTGCCGCAGGAATTTTATCCCGCGTTCCGACGGCGATCTTCCAGATGTTTGCGCTGATGAGGCCCGGACAGGCGGCCTCGGCGGGCGTCGGACAGGTCGACGGCATCAAAATTTTGGTTATGCTCGGTATCATGGTTCTTGCCATCGTGGCCGTTGTGCTCTTGACGCAGGGTGAAAGAAAGATCCCGGTCCAGTACGCTAAGCGAGTGGTGGGGCGCAAGGTATTCGGCGGACAATCGACGTTTATCCCTTTTAAAGTTAATAACGGCGGTGTCATGCCGATCATATTCGCGCAATCGATCATTTTGTTTCCCGCAACGATAGGCGTATTTGTGCCCAATGATCTAATCCAGCGCGCAGCTTCAGTCATGTCTCACGGCACGGCGGGTTATATGATCGCGCTCATGCTGATGATCGTTTTCTTCAGCTATTTTTATACAGCTATTGCCTTCAATCCTGTAGATGTCGCTGAAAACATGAAGAAATACGGCGGTTTCATACCGGGCGTAAGGCCGGGGCAGCCGACTTCCGACTATTTTGATTTTATTATCAACCGGATAACGCTTCCGGGAGGTATCTTTTTGGCGGTGATCGCAGTGGCGCCCGACTTACTTGGAAAGCTGATGAGCATACCTGTTACGATTGCCGACTTCTTCGGAGGCACGGCACTGCTGATCGTGGTCGGCGTAAGCCTGGATACGATCAAACAAATCGAATCACAGCTGATCATGAGGCACTATGAGGGCTTCATGAAGCACGGGCGGGTCAAGGGAAGGCAACGGGCCGCATATTAAAAATTTAAAGGCAGTGTCTCGATGAGAATGGTTCTTCTCGGGCCTCCGGGCGCCGGCAAAGGTACGATGGCGCAAGTTCTTTCTAAAAATTTGAATATCCCTCAGGTTTCGACGGGAGATATGCTTCGCGAGGCTCTTAAGAAAGCGACTGGCCTCGGCGCCAGAGCAAAAGAGTTTATGGATCGCGGAGACCTCGTTCCGGATCAGATCGTGATCGAGCTGGTTCGAGAGCGTTTGCATCAGCCGGACGCCGAGCACGGGTTTATCCTGGACGGATTTCCGCGTACGGCAGAACAAGCCGAAAGTCTTTGTGCGATGCTCGAAGAGGTGAGGATGCCGCTGGGGGTAGCGATCTATTTTCCCACGACGCTGGGCATGATACAACGGCGTTTGGGTGGACGAAGGATCTGCGGAAATTGCGGTAAAACGTATCATATGACAAACTATCGTCCCAAAAAGGATGGTGTTTGTGATGTCTGTCAGGGAGCGCTGATCCAGCGCACCGATGATCACGAAGATGCGATCGAGCACCGCCTTGAAGTTTATAAGAAGCAGACGGCACCCGTCATAGAATATTACAAGAAAAGAAATCTCCTCGAAGAGGCCTCGGGCGACCTGGACGTGCCGGAGCTCAGCGTGATCCTCGATGGGATCTTCAAAAGAAGAAAACTTGTCGGGAATAGAGCTTAAGGCGCCGGCCGAACTGGCTGTGATGCGTAAAGCGGGGCGTATCGTTTCAGGCCTGCTCAAGCTGATGGAAAAAGAGGCTAAGGCCGGAGTCAAGACTAAGACTCTTGATAAGATCGCCGAAGATTTTATTCGCTCGCAGGGAGCCGAGCCAGCGTTCAAGGGGTATTACGGGTTTCCCGCTTCGATTTGCGCCTCCGTAAATGAGGAGGTCGTCCACGGCATTCCGGGCGAAAGAGTTTTGAAAGATGGCGATATCATCGGCATCGACGTAGGGGTGAAGTTAGACGGTTTTTTTTCCGATGCCGCACGCACGTTTGCGATCGGAAATATCGATGCGGAAAATCAAAAGCTCATCGAAATCACCCGCGCGGCTATGAACGAGGGCATCAAGCAGGCGGTAGTCGGCAATCGAGTATCAGACATCTCGTGCGCCGTACAAAATTACGCCGAGCGGAACGGGCTTTCGGTTGTGAGGCAGTTCGTAGGACACGGGATCGGACGCAATCTGCACGAGGATCCGCAGGTGCCTAACTTCGGCAAGCCGAACCAGGGTCCCAAGCTGGTCGAGGGAATGGCGCTGGCGATAGAGCCGATGCTGAATCTAGGGACACATGAAGTGGTGGTGTTGAAGGATGGCTGGACCGTGGTAACAAAGGACGGCAAGCGGTCAGGGCATTTTGAGCAGACAATCTTTGTAGGGAAGAATCAAGCCGAAGTCGTCACGGCTTAAACGGAGTAGCGTATAGAATGGCAAAAGAAGAGGCGATACAGGTTGAGGGGACGGTAGCGGAAGCGCTGCCCAATGCCATGTTTCGCGTCGAGCTTGAAAACCAGCATAAAGTGCTGGCGCATGTTTCGGGCAAGATGAGGATGAACTTCATCCGAATACTGCCGGGTGATAAAGTCATGCTGGAACTGTCGCCGTACGACCTGACGCGCGGCCGTATCATATACCGGGTCAAATGATTTTTAGGAGATAAAAAAGTGAAGGTACGCGCGAGTATAAAAAAGATCTGTGATAACTGCAAGATTGTGCGGCGCAAGAGAGTCGTGCGCGTAATCTGTTCCAATCCGAAACACAAACAAAGACAAGGATAATACCAGACATGCCCAGAATCGCCGGGGTTGACATTCCCAAAGAGAAAAAAATTTACGTATCACTAGGCTATATTTACGGTATCGGCCGTAAA
>CAZJAX010000018.1:0-22477 GCA_964543965.1 uncultured Planctomycetia bacterium | reverse complement strand
CTTTTCCCGCAGCGCCCGAAGCGAGGGCAGGATCAGGATGACGTCGCCGAGGGCGCTGATCTTGATCACGAGGATCTTCTGGCGCTTCATCGCCTCTTCGTAGACTTTGAGCGTCTTCTGAAACATCAGCTCGAGATGAAACTCCCTTTCGACGCGCTCCCGAAGCGACCGGGCGCACTGGATCGCGAATGACGGATCCTTTAGATAGCGGAACACGGCCTCCGCAAGGATGCGCGGATCATCGGGCGGCACCAAGAGCCCGTCCCTTTCGTCCTGCAGGATATCGACAAGTCCGCCCATGCGCGTGGTCACGACCGGCACGCCTGCGGCTCCCGCCTCGATCACGACGCGGCCGAACGCTTCTTCCCCGACCGAGGGTGCGACAAGCACCGACATCTTCGAGAGCAGTTCGGGGATGTCGTAGCGCGTTCCCAGAAACTCGACAGAATTGGAGAGTCCCAAGTGTTTTACGAGAAGTGCGAGCTCTTCTTTATATTGGGGCTTCGGAGCGTCTCCGATGATCTGAATCTTGACGTTCGGGTAGACGCGTGCCACGCGGGCCATCGCCTTCAGGAATAGAGAATGTCCCTTGATGGGCGTAAGGCGGCCGACAAGGCCGATCACGATGTTTTTCGTAAAAGCTTCCGCGGGCCTCTCGGAGTACTTGAATTCGTTCAGATCGACGCCCCGGTGGATCAGCCTTATCTTCGAGTGGGGCACGCCGAAATCGTCGCGCATCCTCTTGCCGATGATATGGCTGGCGACGATGACGATCTTCCCCCATCCCATGACGCGGCTCAAAAGATGCTTCGAGTAAAAACCGTGACAAGTCGTGATGAACGGCACGCCCGTGCGGCGGCTGACGAAATAGGCGACAAGCGCAGGCACGCGGCTGCGCGCATGGATCACGTCGATTTTCTCCGCCTCGATGATCTTGGCGGTTTCGCGTATGGAATAGAGGATTGAGAATATCGATTTCTTGTGGACCGGCAGAGCGTAATGTTTGATGTCAGCGCTCGTCAGATCGCCGACGAGGGCTCCGCCGGCGGAAACAATGACGGCGCGGTGCCCGTTCTTCTGCAGGTAGCGCGCGAGATCCACGGTGCCGCGCTCGACGCCGCCGGATTGAAGTTCGGGCAGTATCTGGAGGATGTTCATCGAGTGATCATTTCTGCCGCTACGCGCAGCACGTCATAGTCCGGAGGCGCCGAACCCGCCCGCCGCGGCTCCTGTCCAAGCTCCATTTCGAGCGCCGCATAGAGGCCGTCCTCCGGCACCCGAGTGATAGAGCCCTCCGCCTCAAGGCGGCTTAGAAATTGCTGATGTTTTGCGGTCAGGTGCGCGCCGCCGAAAGGCTCGATCACGAGGACCCGCTTGCCGGACGACACGGATTCGGAGACCATCGAGATAGATTCACCGGTCACCACGATCACATCCGAAAGCCCTAAGATGCCGCCGACGGTGCCGGGGGGGTTGGACTCATTGGCGATCACGAGAAGAGGACAGAAGACCTGGTTGGCAAAAAAACGCTTCATGGCGCGGTCCGCCCATCCGGGTGTACGGCGCGAGGTCGTGGCAAGCACCAGACAGCGGCGCTCTGTCGCGGCACGGCTGACCTGGTCCATCTGACCCAAAAAAGCCTTCTCCTCTAAATGCATTTCGGCGGTATCGCCTCCGATGAGCAGGCCGATCTTTTTCTGCGCGGTCGGCAGCCCGTACTGCTTCTGGATATGAAGCCCTTCTTCTTCGAGCCTCTCGAGCGACGTGCGCGTGAGCGCTCCGCTCGTCTCAAAAACATTGGATCTCTTGGGCAGCTTGTCATGGCGCGGAGCGATCACAGCGTGAAACGGCGACAGGCCGAAGCCTGGATCCATGACGACGACAGGACGCGCTTCGTTTTCCGACGCGCACCAAAGGTTCACGCCGGCTACGGAAGATCCCGCAGAAATCACAAAATCCGCATACGATGCCATGATCTCGCGGTAGCAATCGCCGGATAGGAAGCGCTTGGCCCAAAAACCCGCCAAGGGCACGCGCCCTCTGAAAAGATGATTGAGCGCGCTGAAAGCTTTTTTTGAAAATTCGTCCCTGAAAACCACTTCGATCACCTTGACATGCGTGCGTTCCGGCGCAAAACCGCTTGCCGCCCGCTGCCTCGCGATAGCGTCATACAACGCCATCGATTGGTTGCGATGACCGGCCTTTCCGTCGCTCAACACGACCACAAAGCGGTCGGGCGTGGACTTCCAGCGGCGATGAGCCCAGAGCCACTGCCCCGGGTCCTTGGCGATGTTGGTTTCCATTCTTTCAGCGAACTGCTGGAGGATCATTTTTTCCTTTTCATCGTCCGCTGCGCTATCCGGAGGGAACGTCAGCGGGTCGCCGACTTCGATGCGGTGTCCGATCCCCTTTTCACGGAAGATGAACGCCGGCAGGATCGGCGCTCCTGTGCGCAGGGAAAAAGCCGCGACGCCTTTAGGGTAAGAGGATAAGCGTCCAAAAAAATCGACGAACGTGCCGCCGCGCCCTCCGTCCTGGTCGCCGATGATGCCGACGATACGGCCTTCCCGAAGAGCCTTCAATATCTCGCGCACCGGCATCCCCTTATAAATGACCTGACTGCCTTTGGAGCGTCGCAGATCGTTCAGGTAAGCGTCCGACATCGGGTGTTTTTGCACGCGGGCGAGAGCCACCATGGGATAACCTAGAATGCTGGCGGCGACATTGAGCATTTCCCAGCTTCCGAAATGCCCCGTGAGAAAAATCACGCCCTTTCCTTTGGCGAGCGCCGCATCGACCTTTTCCTTGCCTATGACGCGCACGTACTTTTCGATAAACGGACGATCGATCTCAGGAACGCGCAAAAGCTCGATACCTGAGCGGCCGAGATTGCGGAAGGATTCACGCGCAATGCGCGCCATCTCCCCGGCAGTCTTTTGACCCGCAAAGACCGCGCGCAGGTTCTTCTTCATCACTCCCCTGCGTTTGGAAAATAGATACCCGAGATCCCCGATGAACGTTCCTATGCCGATAGAAACGCGGTATGGCAGGATGCGGACAGCGGCCCGGAATACCCGGATCGCGTTAAGGATTAAGACATCTTCTAAGTAGGTCTTCTTCATCACTCAACTGCAGCTCAATCTCCAACGCCCAAAAGTTGAAACGCTTCCAGTTATCCGGAAGCCCTTTTTGGAAGAAAGATTCCAAGCGCATCAGATCCTTTTGCGTGGTTACGATATCCTTGGCTCCGACCGATTGGGCACGGGATAGAAAATCGTCGATGTCGCTTTTCGTGTAAGAGTGGTGGTCGTCGAAACGCCCGGCAAACACGATCTCGGCGCCGAGGTTCTCGACCATTTTTTCAAAAGACAGAGGATCTCCGAGGCCTGATAGGGTCGCGATCTTTCTGCCGCGCAGAGCCGAGAGAGATTCCTTGCGGTCATTGGAAAGGTCCCAAAGCGCCACGATCTTGTGAATGGCCTCAAAGATCACGGCGCCGGGCTTGTACTCGGCGAGCTTCTGAGAGATAAAATGAAGATTTTTGGCGCCGATGTCGGACTTGGTGAGAATAAAGATGTCGGCCCGGGAAAGATGTTCGAGGGGCTCCCTCAGATTTCCGGCCGGTATCAGGCCTCCGACACCGAAAGGCTCGGTCGAATTGATCGTCACGATATCGAGGTCGCGGTGAAGGCGTATATGCTGAAAGCCGTCATCGAGGATCAGGAACTCGGCTCCGTGCTTCTGGATCGCTTCTTCGGCGGAACGGATACGGTCGCGCCCCACGATGACCGGGACGTTTGGAAGCTTCTTACGCAATTCATTGACTTCGTCGAGACCGTAGCCCCGCGTCAGGATCGCCGCTTTTTTTCCCGCCAGCGTGATCTCCTGCGCAAGCTTGGCGACCAGCGGCGTCTTGCCCGTACCTCCCCAAGTGATGTTGCCCACGCTGATCACGCGGGCTTTGACCTTTTGGATATGCAGAGGGCCCTTGCGGTAGAAGCTCTGAGAAACGTCAAGACCCTTGCGGTAAAGCGAAGATAAAAACTGAGCGATGGATTTTTTCACTTCCAGATATCTCCTGTCGATTCACTGAAGATCTTTGTGCTTTTTTCCAGCGCGCCCTGGTGTCCGAGAACGATATTCTTTGCCCGGATCCCCATCAGCTCGCGCGCCCTGCCGTCGCCGGCTAAAAAAAGGATGCGGCTGCGGATCTCGGCGGCGTCCTTTACTTCGAAGGCCGCCTCCGCCCCGAGAAACAAGCGCGACATTTCCAAAAAATTATTCATGCGAGGCCCGAAGAGAACGGGTTTCGCGAAATATCCCGGTTCGACCGGGTTATGCCCTCCCACCGGCACCAGGCTGCCCCCGACGAATACGGCGTCGGCCGCCCCGTACAGGTGCTGCAGGACGCCCATCCGGTCCAGAAGCCATACGGTCTGACGCCTATCATCATAACCATTATTGGGGTCCGTGAACACTCTTTTTAATCGTATTCCCTTCTTTGTTCCGAGGCTTTCGATGGCGCCAAGCCTCTCTAGATGTCGGGGAGCCAGAAGCAGTCCGAAACCCGGCAGATCGTTCTTAAGGGCGAGGAAGGCATCGATGAGGATCTCGTCTTCGCCGTCGTGCGTGCTGGCGGCGACCAGAAGAAAATCCGAGGCGATGCCGGCTTTCGCCGCGGCCGTCTCCGGCGAAATATACTGCGCAGGCTCCCAGTCAAATTTAAGATTGCCTGTCACGCACACGCTTTCGGGCCGCGCTCCGAGCTCGAGAAACCTTCCGCGCATCAGCTCGTCCTGCGCACCGATAGCGGTAAATTTCTTCAGGAGAGGCCGGAGAAAAAAACGGACACGGCGGTATTTCTTGATCGCCCGGTCGGAAAGCCGGCCGTTGAGGATGAATAGCGGTACCCGGCGCCGTGAAAGTTCGTGCACGAGGTTCGGCCAGATCTCGGTCTCCATCATGACGACCGCCGAAGGCTTCAGCGTCTCGACGAAACGCTTCACGGAAAAGCGGAAATCAACGGGAAACTCTAAAAGCGTGTCGTCGCCGTGCTTGCTACGCAGCGCGACCTCACGGCCCGCCGGCGTCGTCGTCGTCAGCACGAAGCGTGCGCCGGGATACGCTTTTCGCCAGTGGTTCAAGAGCCTCAGAGCCAGCGAGACCTCTCCGACCGAAACCGCGTGCACCCAGATCACTTTTTGCCCTTTAAGCTTTTCAAGCACCGCGCTTTCGACGCGCCCCAGACGGGAGCCCAGCCCGCCCTTCGCCTTCCCTTTTAGAATAAAAAGCGGGAGGTAGGCCAGCGCGAAAAGCGAAAAAAGAAGATCGTAGAGAAGCCTCATGCCCGAGGATGCGCCTTGTCGTAGGCCTCTTTTAGGCGCTGAGTGGAAACGTGGGTATAGATCTGTGTCGTCGAAAGGTTCTCGTGGCCTAAAAGCTCCTGCACCGAGCGGAGATCTGCGCCGCGGTTCAGAAGATGCGTCGCGAAGGAATGGCGCAGCGTGTGCGGCGAGATGCCGTCACGGCGGCAGGTCTTATCGATGTATTTGTTCACGATGCGGGCGACGCTGCGTGCCGTGATCCGGGAACCGGCGTTGTTCGGAGAATGGTTCAGAAAAAGCGCCTGCCTGCCGCCCGATGGACGCGCCTTGCCCGTACTTTTAAGCGATTCATCGCGCTTCTCCAGGTAGTGGCGTATGCATTTTAAGGCCCGGCTTCCGATCGGACAAAGTCTTTCCTTCCGGCCCTTTCCGAGCACGCGGCAGACACCGCCGATAAAATCGACCTTTTCAAGATCGAGGCCCACGACCTCCGACACGCGCATGCCGCTCGAATAGATCGTCTCAAGGATGGCGCGGTCCCGGCGGTCGAAAACATCGTCGGACTCCGGAGACTCGAGGAGCCGCGAGATCTCATTTTCATCCATGACCATGGGGAGCCTTTTGTCCTGCTTGGGATTTCGGACCGCGGCGATAGGATTTTTTGGGAGGTGTCCTTCGCGGACGAGAAAGCGGAAAAACGTCCTGAGCGCAGCCATACGCCGCGCGGCCGTGCGCTTCGAGAGCCCCTCTTCATTCAGACTCGCCAGAAAGCGGCGTATCTGATCCTTGTCGACATCGCGGACCGGCTTCTCGCCGAGAAAAAGATAGAACCGCTCCAAGTCGTGCGTGTAGCTGGAAAGCGTATGAGGGGAATAATTTTTTTCGACTTTCAGGTACTGAAGGAATTTCTCGGTCAACTTATCGGGGAACACGTCTTGGCTCAGCCCCTCAAGCTTCGCTGTCTTGCGGCGGTCCGGGCGTTTCGGGTGCGCCTGCTTCGGCGGCGGGCTTTGCGGAAGGGAGCCTGTTGGCGATGAACGTGCAGGCCGGGTACGACGAGCATCCGTAAAACGCCCTGCCCTTGCCGGATTTGGCGCGGCGAGCCACAAGCTTGCCCGTCGAACATTGCGGACAGGCGACGTTGGTCGGGATGGCCTTGGCGTTCTTGCATTCGGGCCAGCCGGAGCAGCTCATGAAACGGCCGCGGCGTCCCCACTTGATCACCATGGGTTTCTGGCAGAGTTCGCAGACTTCATCGGTCGGCTCCGCTTCGCGCCGCACGGTCTGCATCTCCGACTTGGCTTTTTCGATCTGACCGCTGAAAGCTTTATAAAACTCGGCTACGACCGCCTGCCAGACGGCTTCGCCCTCTTCGATTCGGTCGAGCCCTTCTTCCATGAGGGCGGTGAATTCGAAATCCATGACTTTGGCGAAATGCTTGACCAGAAGATCGATGACAAGCATCCCGAGATCCGACGGGATGAGGCTGCCGCCCTCGCGGCGTATGTAGTCGCGGTCGGTCAGAGTCGCGATGATCGGCGCATAGGTCGACGGGCGGCCGATACCGCGCTCTTCCAGAGCCTTGACCAGGGACGCGTCCGTAAAGCGTGCCGGAGGCTTGGTAAAATGCTGCAGCGGCTCGATCTTGACAAGATCGAGCGCCTCTTTGGCCTCAAGCTCCGGAAGCGGATGATCATCGTCTTCCGTCCGCCCCATGACCGTCAGGAAACCAGGAAATTCCACACGGCTGCCGGAGGTGTTGAAATAATACTCGCCCGCCTTGATCACTGCGGTCTCCTGCGCAACGAGCGCCGGCGTCATCTGGCTGGCCAGCGCCTGCTGCCAGATCAGCGTGTAAAGTTTGAATTGATCCGGAGAAAGGTAGCGCTCCACATCTTCGGGGCGGCGATAAAATGAGGTCGGGCGTATCGCCTCATGCGCTTCCTGCGCCTGCTTTTTGGATTTGTAGACGTTGGGCGCCGCAGGCATGTAATCCTTGCCGTAATTCTTCCCGATGTACTCCCGCGCTTCCTTGATCGCCTGATCGGAGAGACGCACGGAGTCCGTGCGCATGTAGGTAATAAGACCCACGCTGCCTTCATCGCCTATCTCGACGCCCTCGTAGAGCGTCTGTGCGGTGCGCATCGTCTTCTGTGCAGGGAAACGCAGGACGTTGTAAGAGGACTGCTGCAGCTTCGAAGTGGTGAAAGGAGCCTGGGGATTCCTTTTTTTCTTGAGCTTCTTCACCTCATCGACGATAAACGGGTGCGCCTTGATCCTTTCCAGCGCAGTTTTCGCGGCCCCCTCTTCTTTGATATCAGCCTTGGCTTCGCCTATCTTTTCAAGCTTTGCAGTGAATGGGCGTTTGTCCCCTTTCTTCTTCGACAAGTCGGCCTCGATGGACCAGTACTCCACAGGCGTGAATGCCCGGATCTCCCGCTCGCGATCCACGATGAGACGCAGGGCCACGGACTGCACGCGGCCCGCCGAGAGCCCGCGGCTCACCTTCTGCCAAAGGAGCGGGCTTAGGTTGTAGCCCACGAGGCGGTCAAGAACGCGGCGGGCCTGCTGGGCGTCGACAAGGCTTTGGTTGATATCGTGGGGATGCTTAAACGCTTCCTGCACCGCCTCTTTGGTGATCTCATTGAACACGACGCGGCTGACCTCTTTGCCCGCTCCAAGCTGATTCTTCAAATGCCAGCTGATGGCCTCCCCCTCACGGTCAGGGTCGCAAGCCAGATACAAACGGCTCTTCCCTTTGATCTTTTTCTTTAGATCCGAGAGCGTTTTTTTGCGGTCTTTGGCGACGATGTACTGGGGCTGGAAATTGTTCTCGATGTCGATGCCCATTTTCGAGCGAGGAAGATCGACGACATGCCCCATGGAAGCCGCGACCTCGAAACCCGCCCCGAGATACTTCTGTATCGTCTTGCATTTGGCCGGCGACTCGACGATGACAAGCGCTCCCCCGTCTTTCTTGGTCTTGGCGCCGCCTCCAACGAAATGCACGATCTCTATCTCGTCTCCTTCGCCGATCTGAGTCTTGGAGATCATGTCTTTGGGCACGATCTCGAGATTGCGCTCCACGACGACCTTTTCAGGGGCCAGCTCGAGCTTCGCCAGAAGCTCTGATACAAGGATCGGGCCTTCGAGGATTTTCGTTTGGCCGTTCAAGCGTATGTTCATGGTCTCATTATACCTTCTGAAAATATTTTCCGGGTGCTTCTTTTACATGCATTTTCATTTCGAGCGCTGATAGCATGCCGAGCGCCTTTGACAGCGAAAAACCGGTCGCCTCCACGATCTCATCCAGATGCAGCGGACCCGACTCGAGGATCGACACGAGCTTTTCCTCCTCCGCCGTGATCGCTGCGCGGCGGGCCTCTTTACTCTTTTTGACCGACGTATAGCCCAGCTCGGCCAAAATATCCGCAGCGGATAGCGCCAGCCGGGCTCCCTGCTTCAGAAGCGAATTAGTTCCCAGCGATTTGGCGGAATCGGCGTTGCCGGGCAGAGCGAAAACTTCCCTCCCCTGCTCCAGCGCGGAATCCGCCGTGATAAGCGCACCGCTCTTCTCTTTTGCCTCGACGACCAGCACCGCTTCGGACATTCCGCTGATGATGCGGTTTCTCACCGGAAAATAAGACGGCGAGGGAGCCATGTCGACCGGGTACTCGGAAACCAGGGCGCCTCCGGCGCATATTTTCTCCGCGAGCTTCTTGTTTCCCGGAGGATAAAGCTTGCCGATTCCGCCTCCAAGCACCGCGACCGTAAGCCCGCCGCCCGCAAGCGCGCCTTCATGCGCTGCCGTATCAATGCCGAGGGCAAGCCCGCTCACGACGACCGCGCCTGCAGCTCCCAGATCCTTGGCGATCTGCAACGCCATTCTGCTTCCGTAGATCGAAGAGACGCGCGATCCCACGACGGCGACCTTCAGTCTATCCTGAGGCGGGAGCGCGCCCTTCACATAAAGCAGGATCGGGGGATCGTGGATCTCTTTGAGGAGCGAGGGGTAACGTTCGTCGTACAGCGGGATCATATCGACGCCGAGCTTATGCGCTTTTTCGATCTCCGCGTCGGCCCGCGCCAGCAGTCCGGGGCTCTTTAAGTCCTCCCAGATCGCTTTGACGCCTTTCTTGGCCTTGTCGAACTGCGCACGGCTTGCGCCCAGGACCGCGTCGACACCGCCGAGCTTTTCCGTAAGTCTTTTAAAACCCACGGGGCCCATGTTTTTGACGAGGCTGAGAGCCGTGATCCTTCTCAGATCTTCGCGGGCTTTTTCCATGCTAGACCTTTTTCTGCAGCACCCTCAGGATCATTCGCGCGACCTGAGCGGCGTTCTTTCCGTCTGTGTCAAAATAGTAGTCGGACTTTTCGTAAAACGGCTTTCTCTTTTCAAGAAGCGACGAGATCTCTGACAGAAGGTCTTCCTTATCTTTCAGAAGCGGACGGTTCTTGGAATTTTTCACGCGCTGATAGATCGTTTCCGGGGAAGCCAAAAGCGTTACAAGGAGGCCTGTGCGCTTCAGCGCCGCGACGTTCTCGGGATCCATGACCGCGCCGCCGCCGGTGGTGATGACCATATTTTCTTTAGCCGCCCAGTGGAGGACGGCTTCCCTCTCGACCGCGCGGAAATAAGGCTCGCCGTCCTTTTCGAATATCTCGCGGATCTTGCGCTTTTCCCTGTCCTCAATATAGCGGTCGATGTCCACGAACTGGCGTCGCATGCGGCGCGCCAGGATGCGTCCGACGCTCGACTTACCGGTGCCCATAAAGCCGACGAGCACGATATTTTTTTTCAAGGAGGCCTCTTTTAGAAGCTGTCGATCTGCTTGCGGTAGCCTTCGAAATTGCGAAGCATTTCCTTTAGGCTGTCGCCGCCGAATTTTTCGCAGAACGCGTTGGCTAGTTCAAAAGCGACCATCGCCTCGCCGACGACGCCGCAAGCCGGCACCGCCGTGACATCCGAACGCTCGACTGTCGCAACCTGCTTTTGCTTGGTGGCGATGTCTACGGACTGAAGCGGGCTCATCAGAGTCGCATAAGGCTTGGCGGCCGCACGGATCACAAGATCTTCGCCGTTGGTCATGCCGCCCTCGAACCCGCCGGCATTGTTGGACTTGCGGTAAAAGCCCTTTTTCTTATCGTGGTGAATTTCGTCGTGGACATCTTTCCCCAGCTCACGGGAGACGCCGAACCCCATCCCGATCTCGACTCCCTTGATCGCCTGAATAGACATCACAGCCGCGCAAAGCTTAGCGGTCAAACGGCGGTCATAGTGCACGAAGCTTCCGAGACCCGGCGGCACGCCGGTCACGACGATCTCAAAGATCCCGCCGATCGTATCCTTCGAGACCTTCGCCTCATCCACGCGCGCCATCATTTTTTTCTCCGCGGCCTTATCCGCGCAATGCATCGGTGAACCGTAAGAACGCTGCTTGAGCTGCTCGAAACTTAGCTTCGAAGTATCCGCTTCGACTCCGCCGATAGAGACGACGTGGCTAATGATATCGACGCCGAACTCTTTCAGGAATATCCTGCAGACAGCGCCGACGGCGACGCGGGCGGTCGTCTCGCGGGCGCTGGCTCTCTCGAGAATGTCGCGCACATCCTGACTTCCGTATTTCATGGCGCCGACCAAATCCGCATGGCCGGGGCGGGGACGCTTGATGACGGGCAGCTCATTGATCTTGAAATCGCGGTTGGGCACAAGCAGGGCGATCGGCCCGCCGATAGTCTTTCCGAAACGCACTCCGGAGAGGATCTCGGCCTGGTCTTTTTCGATAGTCATGCGCCCGCCGCGGCCGTAGCCTTCCTGCCGGCGCGCGAGATCTGCGTTCACTTCCTTTTCTTTGACCTCGAGCCCCGAAACCATTCCCTCTAAGATCGCCACCAGGCATTTGCCGTGGGATTCGCCGCTAGTCAGAAATCGAAGCATAAAATGATTCTCCTTATAAATTTATATTGCGAAACCTCTTTGAAGGTAGTTCAAATAAGCGCTGATGACTTTCTCTCCGAAAAATATATAGCAAACGGCCGCAGCGCCGAGAAAGGGGCCGAAAGGTATCTGTTCTTGATTCTTTAATTTGTAATAGATGCCGGCGGCGGATCCGAGGAGCGCGCCAAAAAAAACAGTCCACAGCACGCCTGTCATTCCCGTAAACGCGCCGATCATGGCCAAAAGCTTCACATCTCCGCCGCCCATCGCTTCTTTTTTCAGGAGAAACTCGGCTACAGAGCCCAGCAAGAAAAGAAAACCGCCGCCTACGAGGATGCCCAGCCCTGACGCGATCAGGCCCTGATGCCAGCTGCCCGCGTGGTGGATAGAGGGCTCGAGCCCCGAGAACACCGCCCCAAGCAGGATGCCCGGAAGCGTGATCGCGTCCGGAATGATGCGGTGATGAAAATCAATCATGGTCTGCGTCAAGAGCGCCAGCGTCAGCAAGAGCAGGATGCCGCCGGCCGCCGTAAGCCCGAACTGATAATAGAATATTACAAAGATCGCGCCGGTCACCGCTTCCACCAGAAGATACTCGGCTGAAAACCGGGCCTTACAGTCACGGCAGCGCCCGCGGAGCAATAGATAGCTTAGGATCGGAATGTTGTCGTGCCAGCGTACCGGCTTCATGCAGGATCCGCAATGCGAGCCGGGGAAAACGATGGATTCCTCTTTAGGCAGACGGTAAATGCAGACGTTAAGAAAGCTTCCGACCATCGCGCCGAAAATAAATGCAAAGAATCCGTTCAAATTTTGCCGCCCTTCAGCGCCGCACGCATCACATCTTCAGCGCCGCCATGCCCCGTCCATATCTCAAAAGCGAGGGCGGCCTGATTGACCAGCATGCCAAGCCCGTCAGCGCAGGGAAACCCCAGGTCGCGGGCCGACTTAAGGAAAGGCGTCTCCCCGTTCTTATAAACCAGATCGTAGACCGAAGTTTTTCTCTCGAGCACCCGCAGATCCAGCGGCACCTCCTGATTGTCCATGCCGCAGCTTGTCGCGTTCACGACCAGATCGATCTTTTCGCCCTGGACCTCATAAAGGTGTTTGACGGCTTCAAACTCGGTCTCAGGGAAAAATCCGGCTGCGTGCTCTGCCAAACCTTGGGCTCGGTCGAGGCTGCGGTTGAGCATCCAAATCTTTTCCGCGTGCGCGCGAGCCAGGGAGAAAACGACTCCGCGGGCCGCGCCGCCGGCGCCGAGCACGAGGACGGATCTGCCTTCGGGGTTGAAAGAAAGTTCGCTGTGAAGAGCTTTTAGGAATCCGGGACCGTCCGTGTTATAGCCGACGAGCCTGCCTTCGCTATGATGGATCGTGTTGATGGCGCCGGTGCAGCGGTCGATATCCTCGGGGATCTCATCGACGTAGCCGAGCGCTTCTTCTTTGTAGGGGATGGTCACGTTGACTCCGCCGAAACCCAGCGCCCGCAGACCTTCAAACGCGATCCCGAGAAACGCCGGCTCTATCGGAAACGCGAGATAGACCGCATTGATCTTGAAATGCGCGAAGGCTGCGTTGTGAAGCGCCGGTGACAGCGAATGACCCACCGGGTACCCGAAAATGCCGTAAACCTGCGTCGAGGCGTTCACGGCGATCTTCAGATCGTGGCTCATAGGTTTTAAGTTAAACCCCGTAAGGCGCGGAGTCTTTAGAACCTTTCGACCGGTGGATGATCTTATTGACCGCATCCAGGTACGCGCGGACGCTCGCCTCGATGATATCGGTGCTGATGCCCTGGCCGAGCACAACGTCGCCGGACTTCACGTCCTGCACTTTCGCCGTGACTTCGCCTTGAGCGTCTTTACCGACCGTAACCGAGCGGATCTGGTAGTCGAGAAGCTTGGTCTTCTGGCTGACGACCTTATCGACGATCTTGTAAGCCGCGTCGACGGGGCCGCTTCCGCTGCCGCTCGCCTCTTCGATCTTATTCTTGTGCTTGATGCGCAGCGAGACCTTGGGATTCTTGCCGCTCTCGGTCAACACGCTCAGATGAACCAGCTCGTAAGTTTTCGGCGCAGACACGATCTCCTTGTCCACCAAGGCGACAAGATCGTCATCGAACACTTCCTTCTTTTTGTCCGCGAGCGCTTTAAAACTGTCGAATGCGGAGTCGAGCTCCTTGGCGCTCAGCTTATATCCGAGTTTGTGCAGACGGCTTTCGAGCGCATGCCTGCCCGAGTGTTTGCCCAGCACAAGCTGAGTCTCGCCGAAACCGACATCCTCGGGGCGCATGATCTCATACGTCTTGCGGTGTTTTAGTAGACCGTCCTGATGGATCCCCGACTCGTGCGTGAACGCGTTTCGCCCGACGACGGCTTTGTTGGGCTGCACGGTCATGCCGGTGAGCGAACTCACCATGCGGCTGGTCTTGCAGATCTGATCCTTGCGGATATTGGTATGCTTGCCGAAAATATCCGGACGCGTGTCCAAAGCCATCACGATCTCCTCCATCGCGGCATTGCCGGCGCGCTCGCCGATGCCGTTGACCGTGCACTCGACCTGACGCGCGCCGAAGCGCACGGCGGCCAGAGAGTTGGCGACCGCCAGACCCAGATCATTGTGACAGTGCACGCTGATGATCGCCTTGTGGATATTGGGGACGTTGTCGAAGAGACCTTTGATGAGGCTGCCGTACTCGAAAGGCGTCGTGTAGCCCACGGTGTCAGGTATGTTCACGACCGTGGCTCCGGCTTCGATAACGGCCTCGACGACTTCCTGCAGGAAATCGGGCTCTGTCCTCGAAGCGTCCTCGGGAGAAAATTCGACCTCCCCGATGCGGTTCCGGGCGTACTTGACTGCGTGCACCGCCAAAGCCACGATCTCTTCCTTGGCTTTCTTGAGCTTATACTGCCGGTGTATCGCGGACGTCGCGAGAAATACGTGCAAGCGGCCGTTACGGGCGGGTTTCAGCGAATCAAGCGCGACGTTCATGTCTTTTTCTACGGCGCGCGCCAGCGCACAGATCGTCGGGCCTTTGACTTCGGCTGCGATCCTCTTGACCGCAGCGGCGTCGCCGGGAGACGTGATAGGAAATCCCGCCTCGATGATGTCGACGCGCAGTTCAGCCAGCTGTTTGGCGATCTCGAGCTTTCGCTTCTCGTCCAGGCTTGCGCCCGGCGACTGCTCGCCGTCTCTCAGCGTCGTGTCGAAAATGTAGATCCGGTTCTTGTCGTCCATGATATGATCCCCTATTTTAAATGGTTGAGAGTGAGAAATACCGAAACTAGGCATAGTCGTCCTAGTCGGAAACCTTTCTTCGCTCTCGATGCCATCGGGACCATTTTTATTTCCTTCTTACATCCATTTCATCATGCCGCGGAGCTGAGCGCCCACCTTTTCGATCTGGTGGTTGTCATGCTCGTGGCGCAGTTTTTCAAAACGCTTTTTGCCGGCCTTGTAGTCGGACAAAAATTCCTTAGGGAACTTGCCGCTCTGGATCTCTTTCAGGATCCTTGACATCTCCTTGCGCGTTCCCTTGTTGACGATTCGCGGACCGCGCGTGAGATCGCCGAACTCGGCGGTATCGGAAACGCGCTTGCGCATGCCCTGGATGCCCTTGGAGTAGATGAGGTCCGTGATGAGCTTCAGTTCATGCAGGCATTCAAAATATGCTATCTCAGGCTGATAGCCGGCCTTGACCAGCGTATCGAAACCGGCCATCACGAGCGCTGCGGTGCCGCCGCAGAGGACGGACTGCTCGCCGAAAAGGTCGGTCTCGGTCTCTTCTTTAAAGGTCGTTTCGAGCACGCCCGCACGGGTGCCTCCCAGCGCTTTGGCGTAAGACAGGGCGAGCTTCTTGCACTGCTTGGAAGCGTCCTGGAAAATCGCGATCAAACACGGCACGCCCTTGCCCTCTTCATACTGCTGGCGGACGAGACTTCCCGGGCCCTTCGGTGCGACCATGAACACGTCGACGAATTTCGGCGGCACGATCTGTTTGAAATGGATATTGAACCCGTGCGAAAACGCCAGCGCCTTCCCCTTCGAGAGATAGGGCTCGACGGACTTGCGGTAGATCTCTGCCTGAAGCGGATCCTGCGCCAGAATGATGATGACGTCCGACTTCTGCGCGACTTCAGCCGCATCCATCGGGGTAAATCCGTCTTTTTTAGCCATCTCGTAATTGGGTCCCCCGGGACGCTGAGAGACCAGCACTTTCACGCCGCTGTCGCGGAGATTCAGCGCCTGTCCGCGGCCCTGAATGCCGTAACCGATGACGCCGACAGTCTTGCTTTTGATGTATGAGAGGTCCGCGTCTTTGTCGTAATAGATTTTTGCTGCCATGGTTATATTCCTTTTTTTGATAGGGTTCGGGACGGCCGGAGATCTCTGGTCGGGATCCCCCGGGGCCCGGAGGTGCTGTTTAACTTTAACCTTTGGGCGGTTTGTTCGACAGAGCGACAGCGCCCGTTTGAGCGATCTCGAGAATGCCGACGCCTTTTAGGATCTCAAAAAGTTTTTTTGTGTTCTCGCGTGTCTGCGTGACCTCGAGGGTGATGATGCTCGGGTTCTCGTCGGCGATCTGCGCGCGGTACTGGGAAATGAGCGGCTTGATCGCTTCTTTGACCTGCGGGGTGTTCTTCATCTTCACGAGCATGAGCTCGCGGTCGACGAAGCCCTCCTCGCTCAAGTCCTGAACTTTGATCACGTCGATAAGCTTGTTGAGCTGCTTCTTGATCTGCTCGATCGTCTTCTGGTCTCCCTCTGCCACGAGCGTGATGCGCGAGGCGGTCGGGTCTTCGGTCTCGCCGACAGCCAGAGACTTGATGTTGAATCCACGGGCCGAGAAGAGTCCGACGACGCGCGAAAGCACGCCGGCATGGTTCTCGACCAGCACGGAGAGGATCCTTGTTTCGACCGGTGTTACATCATGAACTGCCATATTGAATCTCCCTGAAAATGAAAAACTTTAAGGCCGGTTAGGCCATGTCCATGATCTCTTCGAAGGATCTGCCAGCCGGAATCATCGGGTAGACGTTTTCCTCTTCCTTCACGATAAAATCGAGTATGACCGGGCGGTCGTTCACCGTCTTCGACCACTTGATCGCCGCTTCCACGTCTTCTTTCTTCGAGATGACGCGGCCGTCTCCGCCGTAGGCCTTTACAAGCGCGACGAAGTCAGGATTGCCGCTCATCGTGGAGCTGGAATAGCGGTGGTTGTAGAACGTTTCCTGCCACTGGCGCACCATGCCCAGATAATTGTTGTTGATGATGGCTATCTTGACCGGCAGCTTGTGCAAGGACGCCGTTGCCAGCTCCTGGATGTTCATCTGGATCGAACCGTCGCCGGTGATGCAAAGAACAGTCTTCTTGGGATGCGCGAACTGCGCTCCGATCGCAGCCGGCAGGCCGTAGCCCATCGTACCGAGACCGCCCGAAGTCAGAAATTGGTTAGGGCCGCTGAGTTTGAAATACTGCGCTGCCCACATCTGATGCTGGCCCACGTCCGTCGATACGATCGTATCGCTTCCGAGGATCTCGCAGAGCTTCTGGATCGCGTACTGAGGGCGTATGCCCTTGTCGTCATCCTTGTAGCGGAGCGGGCTTTCTTTTTTCCAGGTCTCGATGTCGGCGACCCACTTCGCACAGTCGACTTTTCCGACCTGCTTGATGAGTTCCTTCAAAACCTGTTTGACGTCGCCGACGATCGGCACGTCGACTTTGACGTTCTTGGAGATAGCCGAAGGGTCGACGTCGATGTGGATGATCTTCGCGTTGGGGGCGAACTTTTTCAGGTCGCCTGTCACGCGGTCATCGAAGCGGGCGCCGACGGCGATCAAAAGATCGGACTCGTGCACTGCGCGGTTGGCGAACACCGTGCCGTGCATACCGAGCATGCCCATGAAAAGCGGGTGTGTGCCTGGGACGCCGCCGAGGCCCATCAGCGTGTTGGTGCACGGAACCTGCGTTTTTTCGACAAGCTCGATGAGCTCATGCGCCGCGCCGGAAATGATGACGCCTCCACCCGTGTAAATGACGGGCTTCTTGGACGCCATGATGAGATCGGCCGCCTTCTTGATCTGGCCGCTATGCGCTTCAGCCACGGACTTATAGCCCCGGATATTTACCTGCTCAGGATATTCGAAATCCAGCTGCTGAAGGCTGATGTCGGACGGAAAATCGATGAGCACGGGACCGGGGCGTCCGGTCGTCGCCAGATAAAAAGCTTCTTTCAGGATGCGCGGCAAGTCGTTGACGTTTTTCACGAGGTAGCTGTGCTTGGTGATGGGACGCATGATGCCGGTCACGTCCGCTTCCTGAAAAGCGTCGTTGCCGATGAGGAACGATTTCACCTGGCCTGTCACGACGACCAGCGGGATCGAATCCATGTAAGCGTCCGCGATGCCGGTGACCGTGTTGGTTGCGCCGGGACCCGAGGTCACGACGACGACGCCGGGGCGTCCGGTCGAACGCGCATAACCTTCGGCCATATGCACCGCGCCCTGCTCATGGCGAACCAAAATGACTTTGAATTTGGCGTCATAAAGCGCATCAAAAAGAGGCAAACATGCGCCTCCGGGAAGGCCGAAAACGTACTCCACGCCTTCCTTAGTAAAGGCTTCCACTACCGCTTGCGCGCCGGTCATTTTGGGCATAAATTCTCCTGAAGCTGAACGTTTAAATTTAGCTAAATTTGTGAATTTTGTATTATACCACGAGAGAGAGACCTGTCAAAAGAAAGTGGCTTTACTGCCGGAGGAGCTTTATGGCTTATAAAGACGCGGCACGCGGGGATGAATGGAACAGACGATCTCATAGGGAATAGTGCCGGCGATCCCCGCAAGCTCCTCTGCCGATACATGCTCCTTCCCCGCCCGACCGATCAAAACCGCCTCGTCCCAGCGCCTAACCCCTTTGACCGCACCCACATCCACGAGCGTCTGATCCATGGTCACGCGCCCCACCACCGGACAGCGGCGTCCGCGCACGAGAACAAAACTGCGGTTGGAAAATGCGACGCGGTAACCGTGGCTGTAGCCCACCGGGAGAACCGCGATGAGCGTTTTTTTGGAGACCCTGTGCGTGCGCCCGTAGCTCACCGTCTGCCCTGCCTCGAATTCTTTCAAAAAAGAAATACGGGTCTTCCAGCTCAGGACAGGACGCATGCCTGAAGGCAGCGGATGGCGGGCGGAAGGGTTTAAACCATAAAGCAGTATTCCCGGCCGGACGAGATCGAAGTGCGCTTTCTTGAAGCGCAGCAGACCCAGGCTGTTCGATGCGTGAATGTATTTAGGAGAAAAATTCGCGCGGCGGATGCGCCCCAGACAGGATAAAAAAAGATCGAGCTGCCGTTGGGTCGGAGGCCCGTCGTCGGCGCTGGAAAAGTGCGTATAAACCCCCTCAAGGCTCAATCTGCGCAGGGATCTGAGGCGCAGCACGAACTCCTCTGTCTTGCGGTAAGGCAGCCCGAGACGCCCCATGCCCGTATCGATCTTCAGATGTACGGGAAAAAGCGCTTTTCCTTTGAGCTTTGCGTTCAAAAGGACAGCGTCCTCTTCCGATGAAAGCGTCGGCGTAATGCGCGCGGCTTCATACGCGGCGATCTGGTGCGGATGAAACGTACCCAGCGTCAGGATGCGGGCCCGCGGAAGGATCTTGCGGAGCGCGAGAGCCTCATCGATGCTGGCGACGCCGAAAAAACGTATCCCTTCTCTCCAGAGCGTTCTTGCAGCTTCGGCCATCCCGTGTCCGTAGGCGTCCGCCTTGACGACGGCGATGATGCCTGCCGATGAGCTCCGCATCCAACGGCGGATCACACGAAGATTACCGGCGAGCGCGGCGAGGTCGATCTCGGCCCACAACAGTGCGGTTTTATTTTTTAGCGACATTGCAGTCCTTGGGGCTGATGTAAAGCGGTTCAAGTTCGAACGGGTCGTCGAAACGGCCGAGTTCGGCGCGTTCGAAAGCGGCTTCGGCGACGCTTTCGGCTCGGGCGCGGGCGGATTCGACCAGGCGGATGCCGGGTTTCATCGATCTGAGATAGTCTTCGCGCGCGTAAAGCCTGGGCTCGGAGAGAGTCGTCCAGCGCCCCTCTTTGCGCCGGTAAAGCGCGGCATACACCTGCCCTCGGCGCGCATCCGAGAGGATCGCATACGTTCCATCGGCCTGCTCCGCCCGCGCCATCGCCTCAAGACTCGAGATGCCGACGAGCTTCGCATCCAGCGCATAGGCCAGCACTTTGGCCGCAGTCACGCCGATCCGCAGACCCGTAAACGATCCAGGGCCCGTACCGACGGCGACGCAGCCGACATCCTTTGGCCTGACCTTCGCTTTTTGGAGAATTTTTTTTATCAGAGGTACGAGCGCCTCGGAATGACGCGCAGCGGCGTCAGAGTGAAAACGGGCTTTGAGCTTGGCCTTGTCATAAACAGCCGCGCTCAAAAAACCTCCTGAGGTGTCGAATGCCAGCAGGATCATCCTTTTCCCTCCAAAGCGCTCAGAAATCCCGCGTATTTTTTTCCGGCGGCCGAGACCTCGATGAGACGCGTCGATGGATCCTGGTTCTTCATGCGGACGATGATATGCTCCTCGGGCAAAACGTCGGATCCGCGCTCGGCCCATTCGACGAGCGTCACGGCTGCTGATTCGAAACACTCGCAGGCCATTTCGAGGTCGGGGCCGTCTACGCTTTTCAAACGGTACCAGTCCAGGTGATAGATCTTGATGCGCCCCGCGTATTCGTTGATCAGGGAAAACGTGGGGCTCGTGACATTTTCGCGCGCAGCCGCCACACCCAGCCCCTCTGCGATGCCCTTTGACAAATGAGTTTTTCCTGCGCCGAGGTCCCCCTCAAGGGCCACGACGTCCCCGCTTTTCAAAAGGCGGCCTATGCGGACTCCGAAGGCGATCGTTTCCTCAGGAGAGCAGCTTTTATGCTTCACGAGAGCCTCCTTTTCCGGCGAAATGATCGAATCCTCTCGCGCGCAGGGGTATTTTTATTCCGCCGGGATCTGCCAGGCAAACACCTTCCTTTTTGGCAGTGATCCTTCCCACCGGCGTAAAAAAACTTTTCCCAAAAGGCGTCGACGCCAGCGTCAGCCGGGCGGCTTCATGCGGGGGCAGGGCGAACAAAAGCTCGAAGTCCTCCCCTTCGCCCAGCGCTGCATCCGCATCAGATCCGCTCGACACGGGCAGCGCTTCTCTTGAGATCAGCGCGCCGACACCGCTCTCCTCAGCGATCCGCCGCACGTCGCCGGCGAGTCCGTCTGAAAGGTCCATCATCGCATGGACATCGAAGTTTTGGGTCAAATAAGCGGCCTCTTTGACGCGCGGAGTGAATCTAAGGTGTTTTTTTGAGGCATAAGAACCTCCGAGCTCGCCTGTCACAAAAAGCACATCGCCCGGCTTCGCCCCCGAGCGCAGGACTGCGCGGGACTTGGGGCATTCACCGAGCAGCGCAACGCTGATCACAAGCTTGTCAGAAGAATTGGTGTCGCCGCCGACCACGTTCACCCTGAACAGCCGCGCTGCGGCGCCGATCCCCCGGTAGAGCTCGCTGACGAATTTCTGAGGAAGGCCGGCCGGCAGCCCCACCGAGATCACGGCGTGCGTCGGAACGCCGCCCATCGCCGCGATGTCGCTGATGTTGACGGCCATCGCCTTGCGCCCTATCTCGAACGCTGTGGCTTCCTTGAGGCGGAAATGCTTATCCTCGATCAGCATGTCCGTTGTGAAAAGAGTGTCCTTGGACGCATCGACCTTTAGCACCGCCGTATCGTCGCCGATGCCCACGACGACGGAGCGGTCCGTGCGCGTCTTGCGCCGGATGCCCCGGATAAGTTCAAATTCACCCGCTTTGCCGATATTCATGGGTCAGCCTGCGATGGATTTAAAACCGAGCGTAAAACTCACCATGAGTAGATTGTGCAGCATATGCGCGGTCATGGACGGCACAAGCGAGCCGGTGGCTTCGTAAAGATAGCAAAGAAACATACCCAAAAGAAAGATGGGGACGAACGCGGCCAGGTTGAGATGAAACGCGGAGAAGATGAGCGACGTGATGACCATCGCCGCCATGACGCCGTATTTCTGGCGAAAAGCCTTGTAGGCGTATCCGCGGAAAAAGATCTCTTCGATCACAGGACCTATGCCGGCCACAAAGAGCGTGAAGAATATAAGATAGGGATCTGATGATTTTTTTAGATATATCTGGATGACCTTCTGCGGCGGCGGCTCATAGGAAAAGAAATTCACCACCATGCCCATGACCACCAGCAAGACCAAAAGCAGCGGAAGGATCGCGGCGTAACCGGCAAGACCGCGGAGCACATTCTTAGAAAAGTCTTTTAGCGTCAGTCCGAGCGCCGGCAGACGGTGTCCGAGCTTACGCGTGACGACATAGATGATCGTGCCCGCAACCACCGTATCGCGGAAAAGGCTGTTGAACATAAGAAGAAAATCGCGCGGAACGCTCTTGCTTCCGGAGAAGAAAAAAAAGGCCGTTTCCAGGATAAGGAGAACCGCTTCGGCAAAAAACATCAGCACCACCGCGCCCGCAACATGCGCGACGCCCCAGGCGACGGGTTCGTGCGGAAGTCCGTCAGGCACCCAGGGTATCTTTTTGCGCAGCAGCCAAAGAAGACGCCCGTCAAGATATAGTCCGGCAGCCAGAACGATGACGGCCAGATAGGAAAGCGCCGTGACAAGCCCGGGCTGCTTGACGATGTTCCTTTTGAAGTCGTCTTCCTTCTGCTTGAAATCTCCGGGCTTTAGGCTATCGGAAGCGCTGACCGGTTCCGGGCGGAGTCCTTTTTTTGTCACAAGGTTGCCCACAAATACGGCTGAATAGAAGAGCATCACGAAAAGAAGCATCGATGCAGTGACGCGGTTCTCTTTGAGAAAAAGAGAGATTTTAGCCACGGGGACCGCCGAGCTTGAAAAAGCGGACGGCGTTTTCCGTCGTTGAACGCCGGATATCGTCCGCCGGGACACCGCGCAGATCCGCCATAAAATCCGCCAAATGCACAAGGCAGCACGGCTCATTGCGCTTGCCGCGGTAGACCTGAGGCGCCAGATACGGGGAGTCAGTCTCGAGCATCATTCGGTCGGCGGGAGTCATCCGGGCGACGTCGAGAAGACCCCCGGCGTTCTTGAAAGTTAGATTGCAAGTGAAAGAGATCATGAGGCCAAGATCGAAAAGCTTCTGCGCTTGCGC
>CAZJAX010000017.1:0-23301 GCA_964543965.1 uncultured Planctomycetia bacterium | reverse complement strand
TCTTTGTTTCCGCTTCCGCAGTATGTCGTCGTCCTGGAGGACGTCGAGAAGACGCGTCTGGTCCCGATATGGATCGGTGTGCACGAGGGAAACGCGATCGCGCTGGAAATGCAGGGCGAAAAATTTCCCAGGCCTTTGACGCACGACCTTCTGGTGAACATCATCAAGGAGATGGGCGGCGAGATCCTTAAAGTGGTCATAAGCGATCTGAAAGAAAACAGCTATTACGCGATCATTTATATCAAGATGGGGAAGGAAACGATCGAGATCGATGCGCGGCCTTCTGATTCGCTGGCTTTGGCCGTCCGCGTCAACTGTCCGATCTATATCGACGAAAAGGTTCTGGCGAAGTGTCCGCCGCTTTCTTCCGGACCCATCTCTAAAGATGACGTCGATAAGTTCAAGGAAGATCTAAAAAATATGACGCCCCAGGAATTCTTTAAACGGCTTGAGGAGGCTCCTCCGGCCGCGGAAGGCCCTGGCTTCGAATCATTCGAAGGCGGGGAGGGCGGAGAGGATGAGGGGGAAGACGATGACAACGAAGAAAGGGAAAATCCATGAGGTTCTGCAAATTCTTAGTTTTGATGATCGCGGTATTTCTTTCGGCGGGTCCGGCAAGAGCTGAGGATTATCCCACCTATGCGGGGAAAAAGCTGGGCCGCGGCCTCTCCAACGCCGTTCTCGGATCCTCAGAGATACTCAAAAGCATTGAGAAGACGGGCGAAGAGCACGGAGCCGTCGCCGCTCTTTTTTGGGGCCCAATAGACGGGCTCGGCAATACGGTCAAACGCACGGCGCTGGGAGTTTATGAGGTTGCGACGTTTCCGATCAAGACCTCCGAAAACGCGGACCCCGTCATGGAGCCGGGTTTCGTAGCGACCAGCGACATCAACAAGCCGGGATACCGCCCCAAAGACTACACGTTCTGACCTGCCCGCGCGCTGCCGGGTGGAGTTTGTCCTAGATAAAGACGCGGTGAAACGCTAAAATACCTTCCTTGAGCCAGCCTGCCGTCCGGGCAGAGTCTCATTCGACCCATGACAAAAAAATACACCATTAAAACCGCTCCGGCGTCCGGGACGCTGAGCATCGACTATCAGAACGAGCTGAACCCTTCCCAGTATGAGGTGGTGACGCAGGCTGAGGGTCCGTGTCTGGTGCTGGCGGGCGCAGGCAGCGGAAAGACGCGCACGCTGATCTATCGCGTTGCCTATCTCCTGGAGAAGGGCGTCAGCGCCGAAGAGATATTGCTCGTCACGTTCACCAACAAAGCTGCCACAGAAATGAAGAACCGCGTCGAATCTCTTCTTAAGACGCAGTCCAAGGGGCTCTGGTGCGGCACGTTTCACCATATCGGAAACCGCACGCTGCGCATGTACGGCAGCCGTATCGGTCTGAGCGCCGATTTCGGCATTCTTGACGATGAAGACAGCCGCGACCTGGTAAAGTCCTGCATGAAGCCGTTCGAGTCTAAGGCGCGCGATATGAAGTTTCCCAAGCCGGGTGTCGTGCAGTCAGTCTTGAGCTTTTCTGTCAACGCCAAAAGGACGGTGAAAGAGGTCGTCGCGCGAAATTACCCTCACCTGGCGGGATTCATTCCCGAACTAGAAAAGATCAAGCAGCAATACGACGAGAAAAAAAGCAAGACCCACAATCTCGACTATGACGACCTTCTGGTCAAATGGATCGAACTGCTGAAAACGTCCGCCGAAGTGCGCGAGAAGCTCACGCGGCAGTTTCGTTATGTCCTGGTGGACGAGTATCAGGATACCAACCGCCTGCAGAACGAGATCATCCGCATCCTTTCGAGCCACCACAAGAACGTGCTGGTCGTCGGTGACGACGCTCAATCGATCTATTCCTTCCGGGCCGCAGAGATCAAAAACATCCTTGATTTCCCTGAAAATTATGAGAATTCGAAGGTTTTCAAGCTTGAGACCAATTACCGCTCCACGAAGCCTATCCTCGACTTGGCCAATAAGAGCATCGCTCAGAACGTGCACCAGTTCCCGAAATCGCTTAAGAGCGTGCGCAAGGACGGGCTGCTTCCGGTATTCGTCAGGGTCCGGGACTCGCGTCAGCAAGCCGCTTACATCGGCCAAAGGATCCTTGAGCTTCGCGAGTCCGGTGTCGAGCTGTCGGAGATCGCTGTTCTTTTCCGCGCCCACTACCAGGCGGCGGAGCTCGAACTTGAGCTGACTAAGCGCGGTATCCCATACCTAGTCCGCGGCGGCATCCGCTTCTTCGAACAGGCGCATGTGAAGGACGTGCTTTCTTTCCTCAAGATAGTATCCAATCCGATGGACGAGATCGCCTGGACGCGGGCGCTAACGCTGCAGCCCGGGATAGGCGCCGGCTACGCAGAAAAAATATTTCAGGAGGTTGAAAAGGCGAAAGGCGACCTTTCTGCGGTTTCGGCTCCGGGTTTCGGCGAAAATCTTCCGCCTCGCGTGCGTGACGGCCTGGGGGGTTTCAAAAAAATACTTCGCTGCCTTCTCCGTGAAGACCTGAAGAGTCATCCGGACATGCTGATCGAAGAGGTGCTGGATAAAGGCTACAACAAACACGTCCTCATGAATTTCGAAAACGCTCAGGACCGCCTGGAAGATCTAAGAGAGCTTGTCAATTTCGCCCATACTTATAAGGACTTGAAAGATTTTCTGGCTGACGCGACCCTGCGGGAGGGTTTCCGCGGCGAGAGTTTTACGGAAGGCGCTGCCGATGACGAGGCGTTTGACCCGCTCATTCTTTCGACCATCCATCAGGCGAAGGGCCTCGAGTGGAAAGCGGTGTTCGTGATCGCTCTTTCGGAGGGGCTGTTTCCTCACGCCAAGTCTCTGTCCAGCGAAGAAAGCCTTGAGGAGGAGCGCCGCCTTTTTTATGTCGCGGCAACTCGCGCGAAAGAGGAGTTGGCGCTGATACATCCGATGACGCGTTTCGATTATCAGGCGGGCACCGTGATCAGCCGTCCGTCCGTATTTATCGCCGAGCTTCCGTCTTCGGTTTATGATGAAGTGGAGATAGAGGAGAGCGATGAAGAAAAGACGATATACCTCCAATAAATGAATAAAAGATCCGCGCTCTTCAGCGTCTTCTTCGTCGTGATGATCGACCTCATAGGGTTCGGCATTGTGCTCCCGGGTCTCGAGAACTACGCGGCCGGCATGAACGCGACGCCGCTTTTCACAGGCCTCATTTACAGCGCATACTCATTTGCGCAGCTCTTATTCGCGCCGGTCTGGGGATCGGTGTCGGATCGCATAGGACGCAGGCCTGTCATGATGCTGAGCACGCTAGGCGCATCGCTAGCCTATCTTCTTTTTGCATTTTCAAGCTCTCTCTGGATGCTTCTCTTCTGCCGAGCGTTCGCGGGCGTGATGGCGGGAAATATTTCTACGGCTCAAGCTTACGTGGCGGACGTGACTGACGGGGAGGGCCGTGCCAAGGGGATGGGGCTTATCGGCGCGGCTTTCGGCATCGGATTCGTTATCGGCCCGGCGCTCGGGGGCTTGATCATGAAATTTTTCCCCGACAACCCGTTCCGCATGATCGGTTTTCTGGCATCGGCGCTTTCAGCATTGAGCTTCTTTTTCGTTATGACGCGTCTTCCCGAGCCTCCGCGCGAGCGCCGCTCGGCCGCTGACGGCCGGGTCGTACGAAACGGTATTTTCAGCCTTAGCTTCTGGAATGATCTGAAGGAAGTGAACCGGAGAAGCGGGGGCGTCTTCGGAGGACTGCTTTTTTGCGTGTTCCTTCTGACGCTCGGTCAGGCGAGCATTTATGTCGCTTTCCCTTATCTATGCCGTACGCAGCTGGATCTTCCGGTCGCAGCGGTCTACCAGCAATATGTGTTGATGGGTCTGGCCGCCGTTTTCATTCAGGGTGGGCTCATTCGGGTTTTGGTCAAAAGGTTTCCTGAAAAAAATCTTTTTCTCTCAGGAAGCGCGATTTTCGCGCTTTCGCTGGCGGCGGTTCCTTTCGCGCAAAACTCCGCCCAGCTCACGATCGTGATGTTGGCGATGACGGCGGGCGCCGGTATTTCTGTGCCGACGCTGACAAGCTTGGTTTCCAAGCAGTCGCCGGCCGACAGTTACGGGGTAACCATGGGTCTATCTCAGAGCTTTTCTGCCGCCGCGCGCGCGATCGGACCGGCATGGGGCAGTGCGCTTTTGGGCGTATCCTTCCGCGCGCCGTTCATGATCACAGGGGGGCTGGTCCTTTTGACGCTCCTGACAGGCTTGCGCTTCAAGCGTCCCGCAGTCCATTGACAGCAGGCGCCTCTTTTGACATAATTCTTTGACTTCGATGGAAGAAAAAACCCTAAACCCCGCAAGAAAGCTCTTTTTCGGACTCTTTGTCTTTCCGCTCATCATTGCGGTCGGCATGGCTCTGTTGCTATGTTCCGTCGTCCTTATTACCACGGAAAAAGAGACCCCTGAGACCCTCATCAGCGCCATCAAGTCCGGCGCTCCTGCCAAGCGCTGGCAAAAGGCTTTTGAGCTTTCCAATGAGCTCAACAAAAAGAACTCGCGCGGCGTACGCGATGCCGGGCTGATGAAAGAGATCATATACATCTTAAAAGACAGCGTTCATTATGATTCCCAGACACGCAGCTACATGGCAATGGCGCTCAGCCACTTCGACAGAGCCGGTGCAGCTCCCGCGCTCATCGACGCCCTGAAAGCTGACAGCGCGGATCAGGATGTCGCTATCGCAGCTATGTGGTCTCTCGGCATCTTGGGCGCCGCTGAATCCGTGCCCGAAATCGAGAACCACCTGACATCCGGCGGACCGGAGATGCGCAAGATGTCGTCCTACGTTCTTGGGGGTCTGGGAAGCCGTTCTTCCGCCGGCAAGATCCGCGCTCTTCTAAGCGATCCAGTCGGCGATGTCCGCTGGAACGCGGCGCTGGCTCTCGCACGCCTCGGTGATCCGTCCGGATTTGATGTACTGATCAAAATGACGGACCGCGCGGAGTTCGCTCAACTGGGAATGCAGGAGCAGCAGGTAGAGGCCGTAATGATCAACGCGATCAAAGGATTGGCCTTGATTCAGACGCCCGAATCGATTAAAATCTTGAAATCTCTTTCGCGTGAAGAAAAAAGCCTGAAAGTCCGCCAGGCCGCGATCGATGCGGTAAGCCAACAAACCAAAATTTAGAAAGAGTCATGAGCGAAGTCAACCCGCAGCAGCCAAGCGCCTCCGCACCGCCGCCGGTTCCGCCCGCAGCGCCTGCTCCCAAACCCATCTCTTCCAATCCGGCCAATGTCGTTATGGGCAAGGAGAAAATGGACCGCAGAACTTTCATCTCCTGGACGGGTATAGCGTGGGTGAGCTTTGCCGCGGCGACCGGAGGAGCACTCTCCATCGTTCTTCGCTACCTTTTTCCGAATGTTCTCTTTGAGCCCCCGACGTCTTTCAAGGCGGGTTACCCGGCCGATTATGAGGTCGGCGTCGTCGATGAGCGCTGGAAAGAAAAGTTCGGCGTCTGGATGATCAAAACCGCCGAAGGCATTTACGCGCTCTCCACAACCTGCACGCATTTAGGCTGCACCCCCAACTGGCTTTCCGGCGAAAATAAATTCAAGTGCCCTTGCCACGGATCAGGTTTTTATAAGACAGGCATCAATTTTGAAGGACCCGCCCCCAGACCCTTGGAGCGCTACCGCATCTCAATGGCGGAGGATGGACAGATCCTGGTCGATAAGTCTAAGAAATTCCAACAGGAAAAAGGGGAATGGAACAACCCCGAATCCTTCCTGTCGGCCTAATATAAAGGAAAGCCATGGCAGACCCGGCACCGAAACCCAAATTTGACCTGGGAAAATATATCACGGAGACGCAGCTTTATAAGTCGATGTTCCGCCACGGATACTCGACCTCGGATAGAGACCGCGCGCTTTCGGTCATGACCAACGTCTTTTTCCATTTACATCCTGTCAAGGTCCGCAAGTCCGGCGCCCGCTTTGGATTCACTTGGTGCGCGGGCGGGCTTTCGTTCTTTGTTTTCTTGACCCTGGTCGTCAGCGGAATCCTGCTCATGTTCTATTACCGCCCGACCGTCGAATATGCTTACAACGACATTATGGCGCTTCGTGAACACGTGCCCTTCGGCATCATGCGCGAACTTCACCGGTGGGGAGCGCACGCCATGATCATCACGGTCTGGCTTCACATGTTCCGCGTATTTATGACCGGTTCTTACAAGCCCCCGCGCGAGTTCAACTGGATCATCGGCGTTTTGCTTTTGGTTCTGACCATGCTTTTAAGCTTTACCGGCTATCTGCTGCCCTGGGATCAGCTGGCCATGTGGGCCATCACCGTAGGCAGCAATATGGCCCGTGCAACGCCGTTCCTGGGACATGAGGGTCCGGGCGCCGCGATGCTCGCGGTCGGCGACATACAGCTTGTGACTGCCGGCAGCGACGTTCGTTTCGCGCTGTTGGGCGGGCGGTTTGTCGGCGCCGGAGCGCTCCTGCGTTTTTATATCCTGCATTGCGTCGCGATTCCGACAGCGGTCGTCATTCTCATGTCAGTGCATTTCTGGAGAATTCGCAAAGACGGAGGGATCAGCGGCCCGCTGTAATCTATGGAAGCTTTCAAACACGCCATCGATTCGATCTCATCTCCGGTCTCGATATTCACGTTCGCGACCATCATCTTTATTCTTTTCGTTTCGTTTCCCCGAATCGCCACTTCTAAACCGGTCAGCCTGTCCGTCCTTGCGCTATCCCTGATCTTTTTTGGGATCGGTATGGCCGACGAACACTTCCGCAGCATCGTGACTCTCCCGGACAACGTGCCGATCGTGGGCATGATGGTGGTTTTCGGCTTTTTTACCTGGTATGCCATGAAGAAGGCCGTCGACAACGATGCGCGGATGGATAGGGGGGAGCCGACGTGGGAGCAGACGGAGACAAATGAGAAGGTTCTCGTTTTTCCGTACCTGATTTTTATCGAGTTCGTCGTGGCTCTGGCGTACGGGGCAGGCTTGGTGATCTGGTCGATATTCCTTAAGGCGCCTCTCGAGGAGCCCGCCAATCCGACAGTATCTCCCAACCCCTCCAAGGCACCCTGGTACTTTCTAGGGCTTCAAGAGATGCTGGTGTACTTCGACCCATGGATCGCCGGCGTTCTCCTGCCGACCCTCATTATCGTAGGTCTTTGCGCCATTCCTTATATCGACAAGAGCACGACCAATTCGGGCTTTTATTCCTTTAAGCGCCGCCGCTGGGTCGTGACGACCTTCTTGTTCGGATTTTGGATCCTCTGGGTGCTTTTGATCGTGATGGGGACTTTCCTTCGCGGGCCGAACTGGAACTTTTTCGGACCGTTTGAGCCGTGGGATGTTCACAAGGTCGTGCCGCTTCTGAACGTGAATCTTTCCGAGCTTATATGGATCAAGTGGCTCGGCATCGGCATGCCGAAGCTATGGGTCATCCGCGAGCTTCCGGGCATAGCGCTCGTATTCGTCTACCTTTTTGTCACGCCGCTTGTGCTCGCCAAGACCCTGCTTAAGCCGGCGTTCAATAAACTCGACCCGATACGTTTCGGCATCCTTGTGATGCTCATCCTTTTTCTTGTTGCGCTCCCGATCAAGATGTATCTTCGCTGGGCGTTCAACTTAAAATACCTGGTCGCGATCCCTGAATTCTTTTTTAATATCTGATCATGGCCAAACAGAACCCCACACTCTACAGCGTCGCCAAGACATTTTTCTGGTTCGCCATCGTCAGTTTGGTGCTGACAGCTTGCCTTGTCGGCATCGTCTATGAGGATTATCGGCGTGATTGGAAGGATTACCAAAAGAAATTCACAGCTCTCAAGCTTGAAAAGATAAAGCTGGAGATATCAGCCGCTGATCAAAATATAGATAAGGCTGAGGTCGCCCGTCTCACGCAGGAGATCAAGGCAGCGGAGGTATCAGCCGCGTCAAACGGGGCCCAATCAAGCCGCCTCGAAAAAGAGCTTTTTGCCCTCGAAACCCGCCTGACCAAGGCCAAAGACAATTATCAGACGCTAAAACAGTTCCTGGACTCCGACCGCTATTTTTATGAAGAGTACACGGAGAAGAAAGATGTCCGAGCCCAAAGCTACGGCAAAAAAATGAGAGAGCTTTCACCGCGGGTTGCGAAGGCCAAAGCCGATCAGGACGCCCTACAAAAGGAAGTCGACGCAAAGACTGCGGAGCTTGCCTCATTTGCCGAAAAAAGGAAAAATCTCCAGCGCGATCTCGATAAGGTCCTGGCTGAAAAAACGCGTCTTGAAAAGCGCGCCGAGAGAAGCCAGCCCAGCCTCGCAAAAGATGTTCTGAACGCTCCCATGCTTGACTTTGTTGCTCCGACGCTGCGGGTCCAGCAGATCGTTCTAGACAATCTTCAGGATGATTACCATTTCGCAAAAGTTCAAAAAGTCGATCGCTGCACGACTTGCCACTTGGGTATCGATCAGAAAGGCTTTGAAGATGCGCCGCAGCCTTTCCGCACACACCCTAAACTGGAGCTTTATCTAGGCTCCGCCTCAGCCCACCCGGTAGAAAAGGTCGGCTGCACCGTATGCCATGGAGGCAACGGCCATTCGATCGATTTCGTGCGCGCGGCACACACACCCAAAAATGAAGAGCAGGAAAAGGAGTGGGTTAAAAAATACCGCTGGCACGAGCTTGAAAAGTGGGAGCATAAGATGCTTCCCGCCGCCAACATCGAAGCCTCATGCGTTAAATGCCATCAAGGCGTGGTCGAAGTTCCCAAGGCAGACCGCCTCAACAAAGGCCGGAAACTCGCTGAAACCATGGGCTGCTTCAACTGCCACAAGATCAAGGGCTATGAGGATCGCTGGAAAGTCGGTCCAGACCTTCAGCACCTGAACGGCAAGGTTTCTGAAGAGTGGGTCTCAAAATGGCTCGATGATCCAACCTTTTTCAGACCTGGAACCAGCATGCCGAAAGTTTTCCATCTCTCTAACACATCGTCTCCAGAGGACCGCCTGCGCAACAACGCAGCTATCAGCTCGATCGCGGCTTATCTGATGAAGAATTCCCAGCCCGCCGAGCTTCTGACACCGCCCGTGCCTGGAGACGCTGTAAAGGGCGAAAAGCTGATCAAGACGCTGGGCTGTTTGGCTTGCCATAGCGGCGCAGGCGTGGCCGCCAGCGAATTCGGTCCGGCCCTGACAGGCTTAGGCTCGAAGACATCGGCTGAGTGGGTTTATAGCTGGATCAAAGATCCTAAGAGGATGTCTTCCGCGACGCGCATGCCCAACCTGCGCCTTTCTGACCAGGAAGCCTCGGACATCACCTCATACCTGATCAGCCAGCGTCATGAAGAATTTGATAAGAAGGAGCCTATAAAGGCCGAGCCAGCGGTCATCGATGAAATGATATCCGTCAATCTCCAGGGAACCATGAGCGCCCGCGAAGCCGCTGACGAAATGGCGAAAATGTCATCCGATGACAAGATCCAATATCTGGGCAAGAAGTCTATCGCGCACCAGGGGTGCTTTACATGCCACACGATCAAGGGATTTGAAGATATGAAGCCCATCGGCGCCGAGCTTTCTAATGAGGGTCTTAAGGATATCCATCAGTTTGATTTCGGGTTCTCAGACATACCTCGTACCCGCCAAAGCTTCATCAGCCAAAAACTTAAGGAACCGAGAGTGTTCGACCACAATAAAGTGAAGTCCTACTATGAAAAGCTGCGCATGCCGCAGTTCAATTTCACTGACGAAGAGAATGAGGCGCTGACAACTTTTGTGCTCAGTTTGACAGAAGAGCAGATCCCGCTGGAAATGCAGAAGCGCCTTTCGAGCGAAGATGCCGCGACGGAGAAGGGACGCCTCTTGGTTTCGAAGCTCAATTGCACCGGCTGTCACACGCTGGACGGCCACGTCGGCACGATACGCGCGATCACCGAGGATTCGGGACAGATGCCGCCGATATTGGACGGTGAGGGGGCGAAGGTGCAGGAGAGATGGCTGCACGACTTCTTAAAAGCTCCTGCGCCGATACGCCCTTGGCTTACGTACCGCATGCCGACCTTCGGATTTGATGAGAGCGAGCTGACGACGCTAAACCTATATTTCAATCACCTGTCCCACCAAGAGGTGTCGTTTGGCGGTCTGCAGATACCGGATGCTACACCGGAAAACCTTGCTGCAGGCAAGCAGCTTTTTGACATGTTCCAGTGCGTCAAGTGCCATCAGATCACTCAGGAGAGCGCCGCTATGGGCAGCTCGTTCCTGGCTCCGGATCTGACGCTGACTAAGACCCGTCTCAAGCCCGCATGGGTGCACGCATGGGTCGAAGACCCGCAGAAGCTTGAAGAGGGGACGATGATGCCGACATTCTTCTCTGAAGGCCAAAGCCCCGCCACCGAGATCCTTGGCGGTGATGCGAAGAAGCAGGTTGACGCGATCCGAGACTATCTCTATCGCTACGAAAACGCAGCTCCGGCCGAAACGAAGTCTTAAAAGACGCGCGACGGCGCCTGCTCGCCGCAGATCGTCTTCGTCGAATTTTATTGCAACTGAAGCCGGACAGCGATAAAATATACAGAACATTTTATCAGCCACCCCGTTTTATAAATCATAATTAGGAGCCTCGATGAAAAGCCGTATTCTATCGTCTTTTTTAACTCTTTTTGTCATGATCTCGACTTTCACCGGATCGGCAAACGCAGCCGCCGTTTCCGTCAAAGCGGTGTTTGAGGGAGCTCCTCCAGCGGTTGAAAAACTCAAAACCGATGCTGATCCCAAGTGCAAAATGATGCACCCGACCGGACTCGAGTCCGACGAAGTGATCATCAACAGCGACGGCACCTTAAAGAACGTGTTTGTATACGTCAAAGAGGGCTTGGCCGGTAAAAAGTTCGATGCGCCGAAGACTCCCGTGGTGCTGGATCAGGTGGGATGCGCTTACTCGCCGAAAGTTTTCGGCGTCCAGGCCGGGCAACCCTTAGAGATACGGAACAGCGACGATACGCTTCACAACGTCCACGCGCTTCCGACTGCGAGCCAGCAGTTCAACCTTGGCATGCCGATCAAGGGGATGAAGCTTACCAAGAAATTCGAAAAACCTGAGGTCATGGTCAAGATCAAGTGCGAAGTCCATCCGTGGATGAAGTCTTACGCCGGTGTCGTCGATCATCCCTTTTACGGTGTGACCGGGGACAATGGCACCGCCGAATTGAAAGACCTGCCGGCCGGTGAGTACGTCATCGAAGCCTGGCATGAAAAATACGGTTCGCAGACGCAGAAAGTGACCGTAACTGACGCCGATCAGCCTCTGGAATTGAAGTTTAAAGCCTAAAGCTTAACCAGGACAAGACGACCGCCCATTCGAACGGAAAAACCGTGAGAATGGGCGGTTTTATTTAAAGAGGGAATATGCATCAGAAGCTCGTCCACCGATTCACGCTGATCACGGCTGCATCGACGCTTATCCTGATCGCCGCCGGAGGCCTTGTTACGAGCACGGGTTCGGGTTTGTCCGTGCCTGACTGGCCGCTTTCTTACGGCCAGTTCTTTCCGCCGATGATCGGTGGAATACGGTTCGAACACTCGCACCGTGTTATTGCGGCTATCGTCGGCATTATGACGTTTGCAATGACCCTCATCTACTTCTCCGCGGAGAAAAGGGGGTGGGTGAAAGCTTTGGCGCTGCTGGCGTTTTTTATGGTGATCGGCCAGGCAGCCCTGGGCGCTCTTACGGTCATTTATCTTCTGCCGGATCCGATATCTGTTTCCCACGCCTGCCTAGGGCAGACGTTTTTTATGGTCTTGTGCGCTCTTACCCTTTTCACCTCCCGCGAATGGTGCGAAGGGCCGGTTGTTTACGCTAAGCGGTCGGGCAACGTACAGCGTCTGTTTCTCATAACCTTCTGCTTCGTTTATCTGCAGCTCGTGCTCGGCGCAATGGTACGCCATATTCCGGGGCACGCAAGCCTCAGCTACCACTTCGCCGTCGCGTTCTTGATCCTGATACACGCGATATTCATCGTACCCAAAACAGCCAAGGAAAAACCTGTCCAGAAACTGTTTCTGAAGCAGGCTATGCTATTGGCGATGCTCGTCTCCGCGCAGCTATTCTTGGGTCTCGGGTCATATATCTATAAGATCGTGATGGAGCCTGGTCCGATGCCCAGGACAGCCGAGATCCTTTTTACCACGGCGCACCAGACCAACGGCGCTCTCATTCTTGCGACTACGGCCGTCCTGACGCTGCGGTCTTACCGTTTGCTAAAAAAGAACATCTAGGAAAGTCATGGGAACCTATCAGGTTTACTTTTCTCTGACTAAGCCGCGCTTGACCCTTTTGGCGCTCATGACGACGCTGCTCAGTTTTTTCATGGCCTCGTATACGGGGCCGGCCTCGCAGCCTTTCAATACCGCTCTATTGCTAGAGACCCTGCTGGCATGCGCACTCATCGGGGGAGGGGTCAGCGCGCTCAACCAGTATCTTGAACGCGACATCGATGCGAAGATGAAGCGCACCGAAAACCGCCCTCTGCCAAGAGGCCGCATCCTCCCGGGCAGCGTTCTTTTCTTCGGCATCGCGTTATCTGTCGCCGGCGCTGCGTGCCTTTTGATCTTCTCTAACAAGCTTTCGTTCTTCCTGGGTCTTTTGACCATAGCCAGCTATCTCTTTTTTTACACCCCCCTCAAGCCCAAGACATCGCTCAACACGCTAGCGGGCGCTATTCCAGGCGCGCTGCCTTGTCTGATCGGCTGGACCTCCTGCCGGGGCGAGCTTTCGCCCGAAGCGTGGTCTTTGTTTTTTATCCTCTTCTTTTGGCAGCTGCCTCATTTTTTTGCGATCGCCTGGGTTTATCGTGAGGATTATAGGAAGGGCGGCTTGCGGATGCTGACTCACTCCGATATTGACGGCCAAAGCACGGGAAAAAAAATCATGCTGACGTCTCTGATCCTGTTACCCTTCACGCTTTACCCTGTCTGGCTGGGTCTGGGCGGTCTTTTATATCTGACCGCTGCGGCCGCGTCCGGCATCTATTTCAATGTCCAGGCGGCGAATCTTCACCGCGGTCGCATGGAGAACGCCAAGAGCTTCGTAGCGCTTTCAATTTACTATCTCATCGCTTTGATCTTTTCAATGATGGCGGATAAGATCGTATGAGTTCGGGTCTGCTCTCGAGAAAGGGTTTTTGGATCTTCTTTCTGCTCTTCAACCTGACCGTCCTTCCGGTTCTATTTTTTTTCGGAAGGCAAGTGTCGGGGCTGCGGAGTTATTCCGGCAGCGCGGAGGCGCTTCCTGTCCACGGGACCTTGAGAGCGTTCAGTCTGAAAGACGCTGATGGGCGCCCCTTTGAGCTTGGAGATATGAAAAAGAGGGTCTGGGTTGCCAATTTCATGTTTACAAGCTGTCCAAACGAGTGCCCCGCAATGAATTTCAAAATGGGACTCCTGCAGGGCAAGCTGCCCGGGTCTCCGGGACTGCTCTCCTTCAGCGTTGATCCCGAAAGGGACACCTCTGAAGTTTTGGCGGGTTATGCTGAAAAGTTCAAAGCGCAGCGCGGGAACTGGTATTTTCTGACAGGTTCCCAGGAGGTTATCGGACGGCTTCTGGAAGACTGCCATTTCCCCAACACCGGCAATCCTGTCCTTCACGGCCTGCGTCTGGTGCTTATCGATGAGCAGGGGAGGATCCGCGGCTATTATGATTATTCGGATGAATCGATGATCGCAAAACTTACAAATGATATAAAACGCTTAAAAGCAAAGGGCTGACATGGCGAGAGCTTCCTCAGGAAAAGATAATACCGTATTTTGGTGGATCGGCTGGATCACGCTGACCATATTGTCATTTTTCATCTCATGTTATTTTTGGACGGGTTTCATCGCCCGCCACGTAGGTCCGATGGATCAAAAAGGCGTGCCCATGATATGGGTTGCCGCTGTGTTCGGGAGCTGGATGGTGCTTCTGGTGCCGCTGATCATCGTCATGTACAACAAGGTTGACAGGGCCTACGAAGACGCGCGTCTAGGGCGCGAAGCGGCGGAGGTTGAGCGCTCTAAGAAAGAATATGGGGTCCGCAGCGTGCTGATCCCCGAAGCCGACAGGATTCTGCCGAAGAGAGCCTCCGACAAACTCAAGCGGACGCCGCGCACGATCCACCGCGGGCATCTGGTCACGGTCGTGCTCAATGACGGCCGACGCGTACCCAACGTCTTCATTCTCGACCGCAGGGAAGTCTTAGGCGTGTACGACGCCCTATCTCTGCCGTTTAAAACGGCGGAAATCGCGGATTTGGAGCCTGCGGATCTCGATCATCTGCCGGTTTTTGAGCCGTCCCGGTGGCTGCGTCTGGACGGGGCGGGTTTGCCGGTCGTGAGATGAAAAAAGCGTTCTATTTTCTAGGGCGAGCGCTCCAGCTGCTGGCGCTTTTAGTTGTGCCGTCGGCTATCTGGGCCGGAGAGTATAACCGCAGCGAAGCGATGGCCATCGGTATCTTTGTTTCAGGGATTCTGGCATTCGGGGCGGGTTATCTCTTGACTCAGATGACGATGAAGTTATAATAAAACGATGGCCGAAGAATCCTATTTCCAAAGCGAAGATTCGCTGAACAAGGCACGAGAAACAGCCGCCGAAAAAGCAACGAAGCCGCCCCGCAAAAAAGCGCCGCCGAAGCTGGCCGTCATCAATCAGAACGGCTGCACGGGCTGCGAGGTCTGCATCGTTTTTTGTCCGGTCGATTGCATTGAAATAGTCCCGGGGGTTCAGCACACGCAGCTTCAGCAGGTCGTCGAGGTTGATCTGGCGCGATGCATCGGCTGTTCGCTTTGCGCGAAGCACTGCCCGTGGGAGACGATCGACATGATCTCGCACGACGAAGCGATCCGCGTAGCCCCTTCTGTCACACTCCAAAGCGTCTGCGGACAAAAGACCGCCAGGGACGCCAATACCGAAAAAACCGCCTAAACGCGCGACTCGATAAAGTCCGCGACCTTTTTCTGCAGCCTTGTGCCGCACAAGGCATTGATCTCGGGTATCCCGGAGGGGCTGGTCACGTTGATTTCCGTCAGGTAGGGCCCCATGACGTCTATGCCTGCAAAATAAAGACCGTTGCGTACAAGCGTAGGCGCGATCGCATCGATGATGCGTTTATCTTCTGATGTCAAAGACGCTTTGTGCATGGAGCCTCCGACGCTCAGATTGGACCGGAAATCTGAAGGTGCGGGCTTCCTCGCGAACACGCCCAAAAACTCTCCGTTCAAAAGAAGTATCCTTTTGTCCGCAAGCCCCTTGACTCGGATAAACTCCTGAACCATGACCTTGTTCTTTCCGGCGCTGGTGGCCACATCCAGGATCGAGGGAAGATTTTTGTCGCCGATGCGCGCCGTAAGAATGCCGGATCCCGCTTTTTCGTGCAAAGGCTTGACGACGACCTGTTTTTTAAGGTCGTCGATAAAGTTCCGGGCTAGGGCCGGGTTATCCGTGACCATCGTAGCCGGGACAAGCTCGGGAAAGTGAAGGATGGAGAGCTTTTCATTGAACATCGCGATGCCGCGCGGGTCATTCATCATGAAAACCCTGCCCTTTAAAAGATCCAGGATCTGCAGCGCATGGAGGTAGCTGTTGTCGAACGGCGGTTCTTTGCGGATGAACACGGCGTCAAAATCAAACAGATCCGAGGGTTTGGGCGATAGGGAGGAGAGAGCAAAGCCTTTGCGGGGATCCATTTTGGAGCGGTAAACAAAGGCCTTCGGTCCCGGCTCAGCAAAAAGATGGCGGCTTTCAAAGTGGCAGACTTCGTGCCCGCGCCGCCCCAGTTCGTGCATGATCCAGAACGAGCTGTCTTCGTCGGTGCGGACTGTCGCGGTCGGGTAGAGAAGGAATGCGATTTTCATAATTCGTTTGCGCCTGTTTAAAATTTTACTTATTATAACATACATGAACCCGCCGCTGACCCGCCAAGACCTCTCTGATTATTTTGCCCGCGGATGTAAAAAACCCGATGACCTTTATGTCGGGGTCGAATGGGAAAAGATCGGAGTGTACCGGGAATCCGGCAGAGCTATCAGCTATACCGGCCCTAAGGGCGTCGAAGCGATATTCAGCAGTCTCATCGCGCGCTACGGCTGGCAGCCGGAACCGGCCGGAGCGCCGGTCATCGCGCTCAAGAAGGGCGGGCATTCCATCACGCTCGAACCCGGAGGCCAGATCGAGCTTTCCGGCCAAAAAGCGCGCCGCCTGGACGACAATGCCGGGGAGCTCTACCGCCATCTGGAAGAGATCAGGGCTATTTCCGAGCCGATGGGCATCGCATGGCTCGGGATCGGCGCCCAGCCCTTCAGTACGGCAGAAGAGATCGAGTGGGTGCCCAAAAAACGCTACAAGATCATGCGCGAAAGCCTGGCCGGGAAGGGCGCGCTGACTTTTTCCATGATGAAAGAGACGGCATCCGTTCAGATGTCGCTGGATTTTTTGAGCGAAGAAGACGCGATCTTGAAGCTCAAGCTCGGGATGGGTCTTTCGCCGTTTCTCGTGGCGATGTTTGCCAATTCTCCGCTCAAGGCGGGTCTTCATAGCGGTTTTCTTTCGCGCCGCGCCAATATCTGGGAGCATACGGCGCCCGAGCGCTCGGGCATCCTCTGGGACGCGCTGAGGCCCGAGGAAGGGTTTAAGGGCTACATCGATTATGCGCTTAAAGTTCCGATGTTGTTTTTGTTGAGAGGCGGGGACTGGCTTCCTGTGCGGGGGATCTGTTTCGAGGATTATCTGAAAAGCGGCTACGAAGGACTTGTTCCAACGATCGACGATTGGCAGCTTCACCTCAGCGGCATTTTTACGGAAGCGCGCCTGAAGCATGTTGTGGAGATACGCAGCATCGACTGCCAGAAGACGCCGATGGGGATGGCCGCCGTAGCGCTCATCAAAGGGCTTTTTTATCATGAACCGTCCCGGAAAAGAGCTATCCGCATGATATCCGGGATCTCGGAAAGCGAGCTTAAAAAACTTCACCGGGATGCCTCTGTCCTCGGGCTCAACGCGCTGATGCCTGGGGGCGGGACAATGCAGGCTGCATGCCTGGACCTGCTGGAGATGGCCGCTGAAGGGCTCGGGGACGAGAAGGGGTACCTGGACCCGCTTAAAATCAATCTGGAGATCGGGACGACGCCCGCCGAGCTAATCCTAGCCTGCTTCGACGGACACAAGCCCCTTCTGAGCTGCACCGCCATCGAGGGCTGAAGACGCTTTAAGTCCTGAGCTTGTACCCGATCCTGAAAAGGTGTTCTACGGCCGCAAAAAGCCCGACCGCCAAAACCGCAGCCAGCGCCATGCTCACGCGCACATCCACGTCTGACACGCCGACCATCCCGTACCTCAATCCGCTCACGAGATAAAAGATCGGGTTAAAACGCGTGAAGATCTGAAGGGGCGCCGGAACCATCTCGATGCTGTGAAACACTCCGCCGAAATAGATCAGCGGCGTAATCACGAACGTGCTCCAGAGGGAGAGCTTTTCGAACCCTTCGGCCCAAAGACCCGCCAAAAGACCCAGACATGAAAAGATCACCGTGACCATGACGAAAAAATAAGCGACGATCCAGACGCTGTGAAAAGGAAACCTGACGAAGAAGAGCGAGACGGCGTACACACCTGACCCGACCATGAGCCCCCGCACGACACCGCCGATGAGCAGACCCAGCACCATCTCAAAATAGGAGAGAGGGGAAAGCAAGAGCTCCTGGATGAGGTTGTGCCAGCGGGAAATAAAAAGCGATGAGGAGGTATTGGCATAAGAGCTTTCGATCAGATACATCATCACCAGCCCCGGCACGATGAAGTGCAGATAGGTCTGGCCCTGGACCTGGATGCTCAGGTTTCTTCCGATCGAATAGCCGAACACAAAAATAAAAAGCGATGAGGAAATCAGCGGCGGAAGCAGCGTCTGGCTCCAGACGACGCAGAATCGCATGATCTCGCGCTTTACCAGCGAGAAAAAACCGATCAGGTCAGGGTTGCTCACGGGGCGCCTCCTTCCGCGTCAGTTCCAGATACATCTGCTCGAGGCTCCGGTCTTTGAGGAGCGCCTCTTTGTCCCCGGCGCGCACGATCTTTCCGCGGTCAAGGATCACAACGGTCTTGGAGAGTCTCTCGGCCTCTTCCATGTAGTGCGTCGTCAGAACGATCGTCTTGCCTTCGTTGTTTATTTTTTTTAGGTATTCCCAGATCTGGATTCTTAGCTCCACATCGGCGCCCGCCGTCGGCTCATCTAGGATGAGGATCTTGGGGTCATGCACGAGGGCGCGGCTCAAGAGCAGGCGCCGTTTCATCCCCCCGGAAAGCTTCCGAAAATCCTGGGACCGCTTTTCATAAAGGCCGAAAAACCTGAGAAGCTCTTCGGCTTTTTTTTCGGCGCGATCGCGGGGTACGCCGAAATAGCCGGCCTGGTAGGTAAGCACGCCCTGAATGTTCAGGAACGGGTCGAGGTTGAATTCCTGCGGACAAAGACCGATGAGCCGGCGGGTCTGCCGGTAGTCGCGTATTACATCGTACCCGAAAACCTTGACGGAGCCCGCAGTAAAATTGCAGAGGCCGGTGATCGAGTGGATTGTCGTGGTTTTGCCGGCGCCGTTCGGACCTAAAAGAGCTACAAAATCGCCCTCGCGGACAGTCAGCGATAAGCCGTCGACGGCTTTGAGGCTGCCGTAAGTCTTCGTGAGTCCTTCAATGGCGATCGCGGGGTGCGGCATCGGAACATCTTATGTTATAATGCAGATCATGTCAAAATCCCGCGGGACAAAAAAAATAAAAGCAGTGCTCTTTGATCTAGGTAAAGTGATCGTGCACTTCAATTTCGACCCGGCCTTCAAGCGCCTCTCTAAATGCTCGGGTCTTTCGGTCAAGGAAATAGAGGACTACTTCGTGAGCTCCGGCCTCGAAGTGCTTTATGACGGCGGCAAAATCACGACGCGGCAGTTTTATGCCGAGATCAAAGACGCTCTGGGGCTTAAAATAGGCTTTGCCGCTTTTAAAAAAATATGGAATGGGATATTCACGCCGAAGAACGATATGATCGGCTTGATCGGCACGCTCTCCAAGGGTTACCGGCTGGTCCTTATATCCAACACCAACGAAATGCATTTCCAGCATATCCGCAAAAATTACCCTGTCCTCAATAAATTCGACCGGCTTATCGTCTCGTATCAGGAAAAACAGCGAAAACCCGATGAAAGGCTGTATGCGAAAGCGGCTAAAGCCTGCCGCGCTAAACCGAAAGAGATCTACTACATCGATGACCGGCACGACCTGACGAGCGCGGCCGAAGAGCTCGGATTCAACGTATTCACCTACCGCAACAATTTCCGCGAACTGCTGGACGATATGAAGGATAAAGGCATCCAATGAAAAACGAGACCTCCGAAAATTATCTGGCCGTCGCCAAAGACGCCGCGCTTAAGGCCGGCAAGCTTCTGATGAGCTCATACGGCAGGCTGAAAACCTCCCAGATCCACACGAAGTCGAAGAATGATTTTGTGACCGAGCTCGACAAGAGGTCAGAGAAATTGATCATCTCTAAGATCCTAAGCGCGTTTCCGGGCCATGCGATCCAGGGAGAGGAGAGCGGTTTGGCTGAGGGCAAAGGAGCTCTTTGGATCATCGATCCCTTGGACGGCACCGCTAACTACATTCACCAGTTCCCGATGTTTTCGGTTTCCATCGGCGTGATGGAAGGCGGTAAACTGCGGGCAGGCGTCATTTATGACCCTGTCCACAACGAACTTTTTACAGCTATGCGCGGAAGAGGGGCTTACCTTAACGGCCGCCGTTTTTATGCTTCCGAAGTGCGCCGCCTGGCCGACGGACTCATGACGACCGGCATCCCGTTCCGCGCACGCGTACGCTTCAACAGCTACATGAGATCCTTCCGCGAGATCTCATTGGCCAGCTCAGGAATGCGCCGCGGCGGCTCAGCCGCGCTGGATCTGGCCTATGTCGCCTGCGGACGTCTCGACGGATTTTGGGAGCTGGCTTTATCACCCTGGGATATCGCAGCGGGAGCCCTTTTGGTTCAAGAAGCCGGCGGCAAGATCACCGATATGTGGGGGAAGGACGACTATCTCAAAAACGGCGATGTTCTCGCCTCAAACGGCAAGATTCACGCCGAACTCCAAAGCATAACCCGCCGCACTCTTTCTCCGCTCAAAACAAAGAAGAGATGAGTCTGGATCTTCAAGACGACCACATGTGTTATGTCTGCGGGAAGGACAACCCGCAGGGTTTCCGGCTGACTTTTAAGCAGCCCGCCAAGGGCGTTTTGACGGCCGAGGTAGTGTTTTCCAAAGAGCATCAGGGGTACCGGGACATCGTCCATGGGGGCATGGTCTCGATGCTGCTTGACGAGATGATGGTCAATGCGGCGTGGCTGGGAGGTACTCCCGCCGTCACCGCAGAGCTCAATGTGCGCTTAAAAAAGCCTACAAAGGTGGGGGAGAGGGTTCTTCTTGAGGGCCGCATCGACCGGGAGGAAACTCGCCTGCTCCACACCAGCGCCACTGCCAGGCGCGAGAATGGGGAGCTTTTGGCTTCCGCAACAGCCGTCTGTATGCGCATCCGAAAACCTTGAACCCATGGGACCTGAGGAGTAGAATAAGCCTATGCCTTACATCAATCTGAAGCTCGTGGGAAAGCTTTCCAAGGAGCAGAAACAGAAAATCGCCAAGGAATTTGCCGAAACGCTCGAGCGCATCGCCGGCAAGCCCAAAAACGCCACCTATCTTGTTATTGACGAGGTCGACGGCCAGAACTGGGCGCAAGGCGAGAGTTTTTTCGGATAAACGCGGCCGATGCCCATCGAAAAACAGCTGTCCGTTTTTGTCGAAAACAAGCCGGGCAGACTATCCCAGATATGCTCGACGCTGGCCGATAATGGCATCAACATCTACGCTATGTCCGTCCACGACACCGTGGATCACGCAGTCGTTCGCCTCATCGTCGATTTTGCCAATAAAGCACTGCTTCTCCTGGAGCAGGAAGGGACCTATATCCTCGTACAGGATGTCGTCGTGGTCAACATCGACAACCGTCCGGGAATTATCTCGACGATCGCCAAAAAACTTTTCCGTGCTGACATTAACATCGAATACGCCTACTGCACCGCCACTAAAAATCAGGAAAACGGCTGCCTGGTCATCAAAACGAAAGACCCCGAACAAACCCTTGAAATTCTCGAAGATTTTTAAATTCGCTGCGCTCGTTCTGGCTCTATCGCTATTTCCTGGAGCCGTGACCCGGGCGGGGGCTGTCGACCGCCAGGCGGCGTATGTCCAAGAGGTTCTCTCGGGTGATACGGTCCGGCTAAAGGGCGGAAAAACCCTAAAATACGCCGGCCTTGAATCGCCGCCGCTGCAGCATCGCATACCCCTGATCCGCACTTACGGCGAAAATGCCAAAAAGTTCAACGAAGAGCTCGTTCTCAACAAAAAGATCCTCATCGAATGGGGTCCCAAGCTCCGCGACCAGCGGGATAATCTGCTCGGCTACGTGTATTTGGAAGACGGAACTTTCGTCAATATGGAGGTTCTTAAGAGCGGTAACGCCAAACCGCGCATCATCACACCAAACCTCAACTATGCCGCAGACTTTAGAAAAGCCTCCCGCGACGCGGCCCGGGAATCGCTCGGGGTCTGGAAAGAGAAAGCGAAGGACCCTTACGCCCAGGACAAGTTTTACGGTGAAAAGAACACCAAGATCTACTACCTGCACAATTCCCCGGAGCTAGCGCGTATTCCGCAGGCAAACCTCGTGCTTTTCCGCTCGCGTGTTGAGGCCTCAGCCGCCAAATACCGCCCTTGCTCGACTTGCAAGGAAAACTCGCCGACCGATGAGAGCGAAACCCTCTACGACTAAACTTTCCGATCCAAATAGAATTGCATTTGAAGATTTCGTATGATATATTTTGATTAATATTAGGGGTTTTTAATAGACCTTGAATACGTACGTCGATTTCGTCAATTTTATGAGTCTGCACTGCCGAAAGCCGCTCAAAGCCTTTTAGGTTTTGGGCGGTTTTTTATTTTTTCATGTTTTTGCGGGTAAGTCATGGTCGAAGTGGTACGTAGGAAGAATATAAGGAGAAATAAAGCATGGCAAAAGGCACTGTGAAGTGGTTCAGCAATCAAAAAGGTTACGGTTTCATCACTCCGGACGGCGGCGGAAAAGACGTGTTCGTGCACCACAGCGCCATCCTGGGCGACGGATATAAGACGCTCGATGAGGGTCAGGCGGTCGAGTTTGATATCACGCAAGGCCCGAAAGGCGAGCAAGCCTCGAACGTCAAGAAGCACTAAGGCTGGCCGGAAAACAGCATCGATTTACCCGCACCCGCCCTTCATTCCCACAAAGATGGGGAAGAGGGGCGGGATTTTTTTGCCCATGGATTGCACAGGAAGTCATTTGTGCTATACTGGGTTTATCGTAACGAAACAAGGGGGGGTGACGCTTGCCTAAAAACGAACGCATCGTGGAAAAACGCGAATTCTTCCGCCTCGACATCGCCTCTCCGCTCAAATTCAAAAGCTACGAACCCGAACAGCAGCAGGCCGAAGCGACCTCGCAAAACATCAGCCAGGCAGGCGTTTTATTTCAGACCAAAAACAATCCGCCCGCGATCTCAAGCATCCTCTGGATGGACCTGGATATCAGAACTCTCAAGATCTGCCAGGAGATAGAAAACCGGGCGCTGATATTCAATAACGGTATCCTAGGAAAAGTTGTCCGTGTGGAAGAAAATCCGCGCTTGAATGACGCTTATGATGTGGGAGTTTGTTTTCTAACGAAAGATCAGCAGAATTCCCGCGAAGTACAGGCTATCCTGAACAAGCTCTAAACTTCCTCGCCCCGCTCGATCTTGGCGATTTTAGATTTAGCAAAGTTGGCGACTCCGGTCCCGCCGGAGGATAACGGAAACTCCAGAACGACCTCCTGGTCGGTCTCCTTGATTACGACACCTTTCATCACAGCGCCCGAAAGCATATAAACTGCGTCTCTTTCTATATTAGCTGCAGGGACGGGCGTGGAGGCAGAATCATCCGGGGATGAGGCGGGGGGTGGGGTGACCGCAGCGGGCCTCACCGTGACAGGGGATTCGTCCTCAGGTTGGCTGACGGCCTCGGATATGCTCGCAACACCTGAGCGCGCCTTACCGGCTATCGCGCTGATACCTGCCCCAAGATTGCTGAGCTTGAAGTAGTCAAACACCTCTTTGTTCCAGTTGTCCCTTACCAGGAAAAACGTCAAAAAGGCGATCGGGATGAGCAGCAGAGCCACGACCCGTGTAA
>CAZJAX010000016.1:0-23655 GCA_964543965.1 uncultured Planctomycetia bacterium | reverse complement strand
CGCAGTGGATATTCCTTCAGCTCTATAAAAAGGGCCTCGCCTATGTGGCTGAGGTGCCGGTGTGGTGGTGCGAGGCGCTCGGCTGCGTCCTGGCCAACGAAGAGGTCGTCGACGGCAAGAGCGAGCGCGGCAGCCATCCGGTGGTACGCCGGCCGATGCGTCAGTGGATGCTCAAAATCACAGCTTACGCCGACCGCCTGCAGGACGATCTCAAGCTGGTCGATTGGCCGGACTCGATCAAAGAGATGCAGAGAAACTGGATCGGCCGCAGCGAAGGCGCTCACGTGGATTTCAAGATCGGAGCCCGCACCGTCACCGTTTTTACCACCCGCCCCGATACGCTTTTCGGCGCGACCTACATGGTGCTTTCTCCTGAGCATCCGCTTGTCGCTGAGATCACAGAGCCTGGCCGCAAGGCCGAAGTGGAGGCGTATCAGAGGCAGGCTTCTTCCAAGAGCGAGCTTGAGCGCACGGAACTAGCCAAAGACAAGACGGGCGTCTTTACCGGCGCTCACGCGGTCAATCCGGTCAATGGCGAACAGATCCCGGTATGGATCGCCGATTACGTGCTGGCGACCTACGGCACCGGCGCCATCATGGCGGTCCCGGCGCACGATGAGCGCGACTACGCGTTTGCAAAAAAATTCGGCCTGAAGATCATCAAAGTGATCGAGGGGGGTGACATCTCGCAGGAAGCCTTCTCGGGTGACGGGGTCAACGTCAACAGCGGTTTTCTCGACGGCCTATCGACTCTCGAAGCAAAAAAGAAAATGGCGCTCTGGCTTGAAGAAAAAAGCGCCGGTAAAAAAACGGTCAACTACAAGCTTCGCGACTGGCTTTTTTCGCGCCAGCGCTACTGGGGTGAGCCGATCCCGCTAGTGCACTGCGTAAAATGCGGTATCGTGCCTCTGGACGAAAAAGAGCTTCCTCTGAGGCTGCCCGAGACCGACGATTTCCGCCCGAGCGGCAACGCCGAGCCTCCTTTAGCCAAGATCGAATCATGGCTCAACACGAAATGCCCCAAGTGCTCCGGCCCGGCCAAGCGCGAGACCAACACCATGCCCCAGTGGGCCGGCTCCTGCTGGTACTATCTTCGCTATATCGATCCGCAGAATCCAGACGCGCTCTGCGACCCCGCGAAAGAACGATACTGGATGCCTGTGGATCTGTACATTGGAGGCGCCGAACATGCGGTGCTTCATCTTTTGTATTCGCGCTTCTGGCACAAAGTCCTCTGCGACCTGAAGATCGTCTCCGGGCCCGAACCCTTCATGAAGCTCGTCAATCAGGGGATGATCCTCGGAGAAGACGGCCAGAAGATGTCCAAGTCCCGCGGCAACGTCATCAACCCGGACTTCGTCGTGCAAAATTACGGCGCCGATTCTCTCCGGCTTTACGAGATGTTCATGGGCCCTCTGACCCAGATGAAGTCCTGGTCGATGAAGGGGGTTGAGGGCGTCTACAGGTTCCTGGGACGCGTCTGGCGTCTTTATCTCGACCGTGAAGGAATTCTTGATCCGTCGATCCAGGATGCGGCGCTCACGCCGGAGATCAAGAAGCTGCTGCATCGTACAATCAAAAAGGTGACCGAGGACGTCGACGCACTTTCTTTCAACACAGCGATCTCCGCGCTCATGATCTTTTCCAACGAGATAGCCAAGGAAGCCGTGAAGCCCAGATCGGCGATGAAGGACTATGCGCTGCTGCTTTCGCCATTCGCGCCCCATCTAGCGGAAGAACTCTGGCGCCGCCTCGGCGGCACCAAGAGCCTGGCTTATGAGCCTTGGCCCTCGTTCGACCCGGCTTGCATAGAGGATGACGTCATCGAGATCCCGGTCATGGTTAACGGCAAGGTCAAATCCAAGCTGCAAATCCCGGCTGCGGCGCTCGAAGCTGACGTCGAGGCGCTGGCATTCAAGGATGAAAAGGTCATCGCCGCCCTCGAAGGAAAGAAGATCTCCCAGAAGAAATACGTCCCCAAGAAGATATACACCATCGCCGTTGGATGAAGCGGCCTTTTTCGTATGAAACGGCGCTCGTCTCCGGCCTTGTGCTGCTGGCATTTGCGCTCATAACCGCAAAGATCTTCCTCGACGGCCGCGCCCGTCCTCATATCCGGGTCGTGGCCGTATCCGCTGATGACGTTTGATTTTCTCGCCCGCCGCCCGCTGTTTTATGCCGCCGTCCTTTATGCGGCCCTGATTCTCTCGGTTCGGCTTGCGCTCCCCGAGCTTTACGGGGCGATCCCGCCGGAGGATATCTCGAGGCAAGCGGCGGTCCCCGGCAGTGAAGCCTTGATCCGGGGCGTGATCGTTTCTGACCCCGAAAGCAAGAACGGCCTCTACGGCGAACGCTACGTTTCATTTCTGATGCGCTGCTCCGACGCCGCCTTTTCCGGCAAGCCTCCGCAGCGCGTGAGCGGAAAGGTGCGCGTGTCGGCCAAAAATCCATCTGTTCGGTTTGAGGAGGGCGATGTAGTCGAGCTGACAGGCGCGCTGTCGCTGCCGCGCGGACGGCGCAATCCGGGTGGTTTCGACTATCGGGAATATCTCAGCCGCCGAGGCGTGCACGCGCTTTTTTATTGCGGAAGGCAAGATGAATCCCGCGTGCTGGAAAGGCGGCCGGTTCGGGGTATCGCGGGGGAGGCCGCGCGCGCCCGACGCTACCTTTCGGCGAGGCTCGATCAGGGTTTTTCAGAAGATGACGCCGCCTTTCTTAAAGCGCTCCTGCTCGGCGAACGCGCCGATATCGCGGCCGAGTTCGAAGATCTTTTTATCCGTACCGGCACGCTGCATATCCTGGCGGTGAGCGGGTTCAACGTGGGATTTCTCGTGACGGTCGTCCTGATCCTACTCGCGCCGTTTCCTTTGCCGAAGAATGCGCGGCTGATCTTTGCGCTTTTCCTGATCTGGCTATACTGTCTTATCGTGGGCTGGCAAGCTCCGCTCGTGCGCGCCTCTGTCATGGCGACCGTTTTTATTTTAGGGCGGATTCTCGGACGTAAATCCGACGTGCTTAATTCGCTGGGCCTGGCCGCTCTCCTGATCCTTCTCGTCAGCCCTAAGAGTCTCTTCGATGTCGGGTTTCAGCTATCGTTTTTGGCGGTCGCGGGGCTTGCGGTTTTCGTTCCCGCTTTCATGCCGCGCCGCGAGCTCCTGCCGGGGGAGACGCTCGTCGTCCGGCAGAAGATCTCGCTTTATGCGGAAGAGCTTTTCTGGGTTTCCTTTGTCGCAACGATGGCGACGCTTCCGGTAACGGTGCAGAATTTCTACATCGTGACCCCCGCATCGCTTTTAGCCAACATGGTGGTCGTGCCGCTGTCGTTCGGGCTGTTCTTCTGCGGGGCGATATATTTTTTGACATTTTGGTGGGTGCCCAAAGCGATCCTGTTTCTGCCGGCGGCGATGAAATCCATGATGGAGGTTTTCACGCGCTCCTTGACCTGGATCGCAGATTGGCCTTATAGCTGCATCGCGGTCGGGCGTCTCGATCCGGTGCTTTGGTCGGCGCTGGCCGCTGGACTCGTCTATTTTCTGCTGGATAAAAAGATCAAAATACCCCTCGCGCGCGCTGCGGTGCTGCTGCTTTTTTCGCTGAATGTTTTTCTGACGCAGGACATCGTCCGCCATTTTCAAAAGCGGTTTGCGATGACGGCTCTGGATGTGGGTCAGGGAGACTCGATCTATTTTGAATTCCCGGGGGGCGGCAATCTTTTGATCGATGCGGGGCGGGGCGAAGGCTTTGATCAGGCCCGCAGGACGGTCGTCCCGTTTCTCAGATCCAAGGGGGTGCGCCGGATCGACGCTTTTGTGATCAGCCATCCGCAATCGGATCACATCGGAGGCGCGGCCGCCGTCCTCCGGGAAGTTTCTGTAAAAAATGTCATCGACGCCAAAAAGCCTTACAACTCCGCCTTGTACCGACGCCTAAAAGAGGGGATTGCGCGGGAGGGTTCGGAGTACTGGGAGGCGGCGGAGGGTATGCGTATCGAGGGGTTTGAAGGCGTCGCCATTGACGTTCTTAACCCCGACGCTAAAAGCGAGGGATCTAAAAATATCAACCAAGATTCGCTGGTCTTGAAGATCGTATACGCGGATACGAGCTTTCTTATGACAGGAGACATCGAGGGCGGCGCCATGCGCCGGATCTTGCTGAGCGGAGCCGATGTTCGTGCAGACGTCCTCAAAGTGCCTCATCACGGGGCGAAGCTCGATGAGAACGGCATTAAGTTTGTGCGCGCTGCTGCCCCTGCTTACAGCGTGATCAGCGCCGGCGAGAAAAACTTTTATGGCCATCCCAAACCTGAGACGCTCCAAGCGCTTGCCTCTCTTCCGGGAAATCATACTTTTCGCACGGATCGTCAAGGAGCCGTGACCCTCATATCGGATGGCCGAAATATTTACCCGTCCAAAAGCTGATCCCCGGTAGCAGTTAACCGAAAAAAAATAACGAAATATGTATGCACGAAATTATCGGCGTCCGTCGTCAGGTAGGGTGAGAGCTGCAAGAGCTCATACACCTATACCATGAAGGAGGGCAGTATGATGGAAGTCGAAGTGGTGGATATCCGCAGGGCCGTCGGTGAAGGGAAGTTGAAAGCGTTTGCCAATGTGAAGTTCGGGGGCAGTCTCATCATCCGCGGTTTTTCGATCATGAACGGCGTCAACGGAATCTTTGTGAAGGTCCCAAGCCGCCTGGCTAAAGATGGGCGATGGATGGACACGATCTCCATTGATGATTTCCTGAAGCAGGAGGTCGAGACCAAGGTTCTTGAAGCCTACGACAAGGAGACCGACGGGGCGGATTCCTAGAGCCGCCATGGAGACCGCATCGAAAGCGCTGGGCATCGCCGGCGAAAAAATGGCGTCGGCATTTTTGAGGCTTCGAGGTTACCAGATCCTTCTCGAAAACTACCGGACGCCCCTGGGAGAGATCGATCTTATCGCAAAGCATGACGATGTTTTGGCTTTCGTTGAGGTGAAGACGCGCCGGTCTCTGGACAAGGGTGAGCCTGTCGAGTCTGTGACGCACCGCAAGCGCAGGCAGATCGTCAAAGTCGCGCAGTATTATCTTAAGCGCTACGCCGTCTGTGATTTTCCCTGCCGCTTCGATGTGGTTTCCGTTTTGCTTCTGCCTGCAGGCATGCCTCAGATCGAATTGCTGCAGGACGCTTTCGGCGAGGACGGCTGATGCTTTCCAAGATCTTGTCGAGCGCCGTCGTCGGCATCGAAGCCTACCGCGTCGAGGTCGAGGTCGATATTGCCAACGGTCTCCCGGCCTTCAGTATCGTGGGCTTGCCAGACACGGCTTGCCGTGAAAGCCAGGACCGCGTCCGGGCCGCGATCAAAAACAGCGGGTATCATTTTCCGTCAAAAAAGATCACAGTCAATCTTGCCCCTGCCGATCTGAAGAAAGAAGGGTCGGCCTACGATCTATCCATTGCGATCGGGGTGCTTGTGGCAGACGGTGTGATCCCGCAGGAAGCCGTCGAGGGAAAGATATTTTGCGGCGAGCTTTCGCTGGACGGCAGGATACGCGGCGTCCCCGGCGTGCTTTCCCGGGCCGCGGCTGTTCTTAGGGAGAATCCCGAGAGCGGTTTTTTTATCCCGTCTGTGAATGTGAAGGAGGCTCTTTGCGTCAGCGGGATCGCTGTGTATGCGGTCGAGACCCTGCTTCAGCTGACCCAGTTTCTTAAAGGCGAGATTGCTTTGATCACGGCCAAGGAGTCTGCGCGTCCCCACTCAGCCGAAGACATGGACAGGAACCATTTAAATTTCGCCGACATTAAGGGGCAGATGCATGCCAAAAGGGGTCTCGAGATCGCTGCTGCCGGAGGGCATAATGTCATCATGATCGGCCCGCCCGGAGCGGGCAAAACCATGCTGGCCAAGCGCATTCCGGGCATCCTTTCGAGCATCACATTCGACGAGGCCATCGAGACGACCAAGATCCACAGTGTGGCAGGACTCGTATCCCAGAAGAACGCGCTTTTATCGACGCGCCCTTTCCGCGATCCGCATCATACGATCTCCGGCGTTGCCATGGTGGGAGGGGGTCCGTACCCGAAGCCGGGCGAGGTGAGTCTGGCTCATCACGGAGTTCTTTTCCTGGATGAGATCGCTGAATTCAAGCGCAACGTCCTCGAGGTCCTGCGCCAGCCTCTGGAAGAAGGAAAGATCACCATATCACGTGCCGCATCGACATATACGTTTCCCGCACGCTTTATGCTCGTTGCTGCCATGAACCCCTGTCCGTGCGGTTATTTCACTGACCCGAAAAAGGAGTGCAATTGCACATCCGTGCAGATCAAGAACTATATGTCGAAGATATCAGGCCCTCTCCTAGACCGCATCGACATACAGCTTGAGGTGCCCTGTCTCAAGGTCGGCGAGATTACGCAGAAATCTAAAGGGGAGGCGTCATCGGCGATTCGAGAGCGCGTGGAGAAAGCAAGATCGCGGCAGAGGGCGCGATATTCATCCGACGGCCTCTCGTCCAACGCTGAGCTTGAGCCCAAGCAGCTCGAAAAGTTTTGTCAGGTTTCGGAGGAGGGTGAGAGTCTCCTTAAGATGGCGATCCAGGAGCTGGGTTTCTCGGCGCGCGCTTATCATAAATCTATCAAGGTAGCGCGAACGATCGCAGATCTGGAGGGTTCAGAGTCTATCGAGGCGCCGCATGTCTCGGAGGCTATTCATTACCGGACGCTGGACAGAAACATCTGGTACCGATAATGAATAAAAATCAAATATATTTGACAAATAACAAAATATAAGGTATTTTCCCGACGAAAGCCTACAGGAGGGCACGATGAGGTTCGTTACACGGATAGCGCTCAGTCTTTCGTTTCTATTCATTTCTCCGGTTGCCGGCAGAGCTGAATGGGTCTCCATTTCCCAGGCCTTGCCTGAGCCCGATATCCGATGGGTTGCGGCAGACCCCAAAAGTCATGACACGATTTATGCGGCCACCGAGAAGCATGTTTACCGCACGATCGACGGCGGAGATGCCTGGGAGCCGATCTTCACCGTCTGGGGCGAAGGCGGCGCCGTCAGATCCGTCTATCTAAACCCCTCAAAATCGGGAGTTGTTTACGCCGTCACCAACCGCGGTATCTGGAGGTCTCGGGATGCCGGCGAGACATGGGATGCATTCTATAAAGGATCAAGTGAAGCCTCAAAGAATGTATATTATATTTCTGCTGAAACGCACAAGGAGAACCAGCTCTGGCTCGGCACCGCCGAAGGCATTGTCGTGGTCCATGATGAGACCGGCGCTGCACGGCGAAAGGGGAGTTTTCCGAATATCCCGGTCCACGCCATTTACTTTGATAGCGCATTCCCAAAAAATATAATCGTTTCTGCGGCCGACGGGATTTATGCTAGCTCCGATCGGGGCAGTCAATGGAAAAAGGGAATGAGCTTCGGTTCTGGTGAAGCCGAGGCGGACGAGCTTCAAGCTCTAGGCATTGAAACTGTAAAGCTCGATCCATCGGGCGCCAACATCGTGCAGCACCCGCCGCTCGGACGCCTCTACACAGCGACCCCTCAAGGACTCTGTGAGGCGCCGGCCGGAGCCGCATCTTGGAGCCGCGTATCCTCTCAAAACTCAGGGAACCTCCGTATCCGGTACTTGGCAGCTACGCCGGGAGCGCTTTATGCGGCTACGGACCGCGGTGTTCTGCGCTGGGACTCAGGGGAGCAGCGATTCGCCGAAGTATCGGACGGCGTTCCATCTGAAGAGACGCGCATGCTTTGCTATAGCCGCACAGGAGATTTTCTATTAGCGGCGACGAAGCGGGGGCTTTTTAAGAAGGCTCACCCCGATGCTGCTTACATAGTAAAAGATTCTGCTGTGCGCGGGGATGAGATAAATTATTCAGAGGCGGCGCTTGAAAACAAGAAAAGCCTGCGTGTCTTTGAAGGCGAGCCGTCGATACAAGAGGTCCGGGACGCCGCCATTGAATACGCCGAAGTTCATCCGAGAAAGATCCGCGAGTGGCGCGAAGCCGCCTCCAGAAAAGCATGGATGCCTTCGATCTCGCTGAGCCGAAAAGTTAATGACAACCAAAACATCGATCTCGATCGGGGAGGCACCGCCGATCCAGACACATTCATTCAGGGGCCCAACGAAAAGGGTCTCGATTGGTCGGTTAGCGCCAGCTGGGATCTGGGTGAGATTATTTGGAACGCGGATCAGACCTCTATTGATACGCGGTCGCGTCTTATGGTCGAGCTTCGCAATGACGTTATCAACGAAGTCACACATCTTTACTTCGAGCGCCGCCGTCTGCAGATGGAGATGCTGCTGGCTCCGGCAGCTGATACCGTGACCCAAATGCAGGAGCAGCTCAAGCTTGAAGAATTGACAGCCGCCATCGATGGCCTTACCGGAGGGTATTTATCGGCTCACCTCAAAACGCCTCAAGCATTAGCGGAACGATAGAAACACCCAAAAATCCTGCCTCCCCAATAGCGTAAATTACGCTACTATATATTTGGTAACGATTAAACCGTTATTACAATATGTAGAATATTATATTAAATTAAAAAAGTGCTAATAATTGTTAAAAAAACATTGACAGACACTAATACGTAGTATATATTTACTGAGCCATTGACGATGTTTTAACAACCAATATCGGAAGTCCCTAAAGGCGCTCTATGACCACAAATGCGCAAGACGATCAGGTGATGACTGTGCAGGAGCTGGCCAAATATCTGCGTATGAAGCCTGTGACCATCTACAAGCATGCCTCTTCAGGGAAGCTTCCCGGTTTTAAAATTGGTTCGCATTGGCGATTCAAAAAGAACACTATCAATTCCTGGATACGCTCCCAGGAACATTCCGACGCGGAGAAAACGGCGCTCGTGAATGCCTGACCCAAGCTTAACGGCTTGGGTTTTTTTGTTTTTGGAGACAATCTGTGGGTAAAAACTCGAAGCTTCTAGTGGTCGACAACGAGATCGATATCTGCAATTTCCTGAAATCGTTTTTCGGTATGCGCGGCTACGATGTGACGACTGCTCAGAACGGGGATGAGGCGCTGGCGCGCATCGAGGAAGAAAGTCCCGACCTGGTGATCCTGGATGTTTCCATGCGCACGCCGGACGAAGGGTTGATCTATCTGCCGAAGATCAAGAAGCGTTTAGCCGCGGTCAAAGTCATCATGGTGACCGCGCTGGAGGACAATGCCACGATCGAAGAGGCCCGCCGATCAGGCGCCGACGATTACATCACGAAGCCGCTCGTGCTCGAGTATCTCGAAACAGCCGTCTTCCACAAGATCCGTGCCCTCAGTTCGGTGCCCCAGTAACCGTGTATACCCGGCTCGATTATCAGGAAGCCCTGCTCAACGCCTCCAAAGGCATGATCCGCGTCAAAGACCCTATCACGCTTTTGCGTATGGTAACGCGTTTCATCGACCGTCAGATCGGGGTTACGCATGTTGCCGTGCTTTTGTATGACCGAAAGCGTGATTCTTATGTCCTCATCGACTCAAAGGGCGAGGGCGGCACTAAGATCCCCGTCGGCTATGTCCGCGTATTAAAGAACAATCCTCTCGTCAGCTTCTTCTTGTCTCCCGACAACGGCGCATTTTCACGCAAGGAGGCGCTCGTGTTCAGCGAGCTTGATCACGTGCAGAATTTCGAGGTGCTGGTCAACAAAAAGGAAGGGCGCGCGATCCATTACGAAGAGATCAAGAAGCATATGACGTTTCTCCGCGCATCGATCTGCGTACCGAGTTTCTATAAAAACGAACTTATCGGCATCCTGATCCTGGGTGAAAAGCTTTCCGGCGAGCCCTACTTTGAGCCGGAGATCAGCTTGTTCGTAACGCTGGCCAACGATGTTGCGATGGCGGTGAAGAACGCGGAGCTGATCCGAGACCTGAAGACGTCCTATGACAAGGAGCATAATCTTTTTATACGCACGTCCATCGCGCTCGCGACAGCGATCGATGCGCGCGACCGATACACGCACGGTCATTCCGAGCGTGTTTCTCACTACAGCCTTGTCATCGCCAAAGAGCTGATCGATACGGGAAAGCTTGCCTATGACCGCGAGTTCATGGAGACGGTGCAGCTTTCGGCGCTTCTTCACGATGTGGGGAAGATCGGCATCAAAGACCAGATTCTCAACAAGCCGTCCGCGCTTACGGATGAGGAGTTTGAGGTCATGAAATCACACGTGGTCATAGGTTCTAACATCATCAAGCCCGTGATCGGACTCTCCAATCTTTCCGACGGCGTTTTGCATCATCACGAGCGGTTCGACGGCAAAGGTTATCCCAACGGTCTCAGGGGCAAGGATATCCCGATCATCGGAAGGATCGTGAATGTCGCAGATTCTTACGACACGATCACGACGGCCCGCTCGTACAAAGCGGCGACCCCTCCTCAGCAAGCGTTTGAAGAGCTTTTGCGCTGCTCCGGCAGCCAATTCGACCCGGAGATCGTCGAAGCGTTTCACAATGCCTACCTGCAGGGCAAGATCACGAAGCGCGGCTACACCAGCTTCGATTTCACAAAACTGCATTAAAAAATCACAGCCATTCCCGCTGAATCTTCTTTGCGATAATTGATCAGTTTGTTATAATTTTGGGAAATCAATTATATTTTTAAATACAAAGGATACCTTCGCATGCACTCAGACGTTCGCGTTACGGCTCAAAGATCGAGCTTCCTGAAGACCTTGTACCGCGGTTTTCTCGCGGCCGCATCTTTCGCGCTTCTGCAGAGCGCAGCTTTCGCCAGCGAGGCGGACCTTAAGATTCCCGATCTTCATGAGGGTCGTTTCGAGCTGTTCGGCGGTCTGACAGGATATCAAATCCTGCTTTACGGTGCCGCGGTGATCTTGGGTACGGTCGGATTGTCGCTTTTCCAGTTCATCGCGATCAAAAAGCTGCCGGCTCACCGCTCGATGCTCGACGTCGCCGAAACGATCTTCCAGACCTGCACGACTTACCTTAAACAGCAGGTGAAATTTTTGGCCATGCTTTTCGGCATCATCGCGCTGGCGATGGCCTATTACTTCGTGGGTCTGCAGCATGAGACGATGACGACGCTGCTCCTCGTGCTGCTCTTTTCCGTTGTCGGTATGGCGGGCGCAACGCTGGTGGCTTGGTACGGCATCCGCGTCAACACATACGCCAACGCGCGCACCGCATTCGCATCTTTGCGCGGCGTGCCCTGGGATGTGGTCAATATCCCGCTGCGTGCGGGCATGTCCGTCGGACTTTTCCTGATCTCGGTCGAGCTCGTGATGATGGTCATCATCCTGCTTTTCGTGCCGCGCGATATCGTGGGCTATTGTTTCCTTGGATTCGCCATCGGCGAGTCGCTCGCGGCGAGCGCTTTGCGCATCGCAGGAGGCATTTTCACAAAGATCGCCGACATCGGCTCAGATCTCATGAAGATCGTGTTCAAGGTCAAGGAAGATGATCCCCGCAATCCCGGTGTTATCGCCGATTGTGCAGGCGACAACGCGGGCGACTCCGTAGGGCCGACGGCCGACGGATTCGAAACCTACGGCGTCACGGGCGTAGCCCTCATTTCCTTTATCACGCTCGCGGTCAAAGATCCGACGCTTCAAGCCAAGCTTATCGTGTGGATCTTCGCCATGCGTTTTCTGATGGATTTCATGTCGGGTATCTCGTACTTCATCAACAAGGTGATCTCCGAGAAGCAGTATAAGGGTCTGAAGCAGTTTGATTTCGAGCAGCCTCTGACGCGCCTGATCATGATCGCCACAGCGCTGTGCATCTCAACGTCTTACGTGATGTCTTATTTTCTTGTCGGCGATCTGCCCGACACGACGCTTTGGTGGAAGCTGGCTTCGATCATCACCTGCGGCACTCTTGGGGCGTTTCTGATCCCCGAATTCACCAAGATCTTCACGTCGTCTCACTCCAAACACGTGCATGAGATCGTGACGGCCTCCCGCGAGGGCGGAGCGTCGCTGACGATCCTTTCGGGTATCGTGGCCGGATCTTTTTCGGCCTTCTGGAAAGGCATCCTGATCGCAGGCCTGATGTTCGCGGCTTACCTTCTTTCAGGGATGGGGCTTCAGAACGTCATGCCGCACGCGTCGGTCTTCGCTTTCGGACTTGTCGCTTACGGATTTCTTTGTATGGGTCCGGTGAACATCGCCGTGGACTCCTACGGCCCCGTAACCGACAACGCACAATCGATTTTCGAGCTCTCCCAGGCTGAATCGATCCCCGGGATCGAGAAAGAGATCGAAAAGGACTTTGGTTTCAAGCCGGATTTCAAGCAAGGCAAGCATTATTTGGAAGCCAACGATTCGGCCGGCAATACATTCAAAGCGACCGCAAAGCCTGTGCTCATCGCCACAGCCGTCGCAGGCGCTACGACGATGATATTTTCGATCATCCTGCTTCTTCAGGAGCACCTCCACGCCGCGGCCGTCGCGGCAGCAGCGGGAGGGATCGTGCCTGACAACATCGGAGAGCTCATGCTTCATGAAAAGCTTTCGCTTACGGCGGCGCCCATCCTGCTCGGCTTCCTCTGCGGCGGGGCGGTGATCTACTGGTTCTGTGGCGCTTCGATCCAGGCTGTCACCACCGGAGCTTACTCGGCGGTGGAATATATCAAGAAAAATCTGAACCTTTCTCACAAAGAAGCGAAGCGGGAAGATTCGATTACGGTCGTCCGTATCTGCACCGAGTACGCTCAGAAGGGGATGTGGAACATATTCCTCGGTCTTCTGGCTTTCACGCTCGCATTCGCATTATTTGACCCGTACTTTTTTATCGCGTATTTAGTCGCGATCGCTGTTTTCGGGCTCTTTCAGGCGATGTACATGGCCAACGCAGGCGGATCGTGGGACAACGCCAAGAAGCTGGTCGAGGTCGACTTCGGAGAAAAGAATACGCCCGTTCACGCAGCGACCGTCGTAGGCGATACTGTGGGCGACCCTTTCAAGGATACGACCTCTGTTTCGCTAAACCCTATCATCAAGTTTTCGACGCTTTTCGGCATGCTTGCCGTCGAAATCGCGATCAAGATGAATCCGGCGACGACACGTATTTGCGGCAGCGTATTTTTCGCCGCGGGCCTATTTTTTGTATGGAAATCTTTTTATCGGATGCGCATCCCTGCAAAGGATGAGGCGGAGATCATCGCGGCGGCGCGTCACTGAAAATCGCAGCTCGATATTATCCAAAACCGGGTCCGCTTCTGATATAATCAGCGGCAAACGGAGATCAAGACGGTTTCGTTCCGAGGCCGTCTTGATTTTTTTCGAAAGCTTCCCAAATGATACAGGAATTTTTCTCAAAACTTCATCACATCGACCAGCTCATCATCTGGGCGGGCTATCTCGGTCTGACGGCCATCGTTTTCTGTGAGACCGGGCTTCTGGCAGGTTTTTTTCTTCCGGGAGATTCGCTTCTTGTGACGGCGGGGTTTCTCGCCTCTCAGGGTCATTTTGATTTCTGGGTGCTGAGCGGGCTGCTTACCGCAGCTGCGATCATTGGCGACAGCACGGGTTATCTGATCGGCCACTTCGCGGGTCCGCGCATATTCAACAAAAACGACTCGTTCTTCTTTAAAAGAGAATACCTGGAAAAGACCCATAAATTTTTTGAAAAGTACGGCGCCAAGACCATTGTTCTGGCGCGATTCGTACCGATCGTCCGCACCTTCGCCCCGACCGTGGCGGGGGTGGGGCGCATGTCCTATAAAAAATTTCTCGCGTTCAACGTCATCGGCGGCATTCTTTGGGTTTTCGGCATGACATTCATCGGTTATTTTCTGGGCCGCGCGATTCCGGGCATCGACAAGAAGATCCATTACGTCATCGCAGCCGTCATCATCGTCTCTTTTCTGCCGCTGGTGTTCGAGTGGCGCAGAGCGGTCCAGGAAAAAAGGCTTGCGAGCAAATGAAGAAACGCTTGAAAGCATCTCTTCCGATACCGCTTCTCGCCATTTTTTTATTTCTCTCCTCGACGGACGCTTCGGCGTTTCTCTGGTTCGGCAAAAAAGATGAGCCCGCCAAAGCTTCCGAGGCTGTAAAAAAGCCCGAGGAAAATGCGATGACCCTGGAAAAAGCTTATGCGCTTGCGCTCAAGCAGAGTGAATCGGTCGCGATCCAGGGACACATGATCGACGAGACGCGAGGCCGTTACTATCAGGCGATGACCGTGGTGCTTCCCACGGTCAACTTCAAGATGACGCACTTCGAGCAGGATTCGCCGAAAAAAGGGGAAGACTCCTCAGGTTCGGGTGACGGCGCCACCGGCAATCTTTCGCGCCGCACCACTCCGCAGAGCCGCTTTACATTCCACCAGCCTCTTTTCAGCGGTTTTAAGGAGATCGCGTCGTTGTCCGCAGGCGGAGCCGACCGGAAGGCGCACGAGCTGCGCTACCAGAGAGCCAAGGAGCTTTTGTGGGTGGATGTTTCCGATTCGTTCTATGCATTGATGCAGGCGCGCCAGGATGTGGCGATCCTTACCGAGACCAGCGGCATCATGGACCGCCGCATCGCTGATCTTAATGAGCGCATCAAATTGGGACGCTCGCGGCAGAGCGAAGTCCAGAGCTCCATCGGCGACCAGAAGATCATCGAGGCCGAGCTGGCTGGAGCGCGCCGCGTCGAAAAGACGACGCGTGAGCTATTCGAGTTTTATATCGGCCGGGAGCTCCGGGAAGAGCTTGTCGATGCCCCCGAGCTGCCGCGGGAGATCAGCGACCCGCTTTATTATCTCACAAAGGCTGCCGTGCGCTCCGATGTCCGCGCCTCCGAACAGGAATACATTCTGGCTCAGAAAAAGGTGATCTCGGCTCAATCGGGTTTTTTCCCTCAGATCTATCTGGACGGCAATTACTACACGCGCCGGGTAGGATTTCAAGGCGGGATCGACTGGGACGCCACGCTGACCATGGACGTACCTATTTTTGACGGCATGCAGACGATAGGGGAGGTTCGCGAAACCGCTTCACAAAGAGAGCAGGCGCGTTTGGCCTGGTATCAGGCCCAGCGGTGGGCAGCGCTTGAGGTTCAGCAGCAATACGACAGCTACCAGACCGGCGTCGAGGAAGAGGCCGCGCTTCGCGAAGCGCGCGATGCGGTCAAGGAAAGCTACCGCCTTCAGACCGAAGATTACAAACTCAATCTTGTAAACAACTTAGAAGTCCTTGATTCGCTGCGGCGCTATCAGGAAGTCTACCGCAGCTGGAACACATCTTTTTTTGAGACGAAGAAGGCTTATTGGGCTCTCAAGGCCGCGGCCGGCGATACCGGCGCCGAGAATACCGGACGCCCAAAATAAGTTGATGTTTTTGACCCCGGGTGCAATAATAAACCCCTAACATTTTTTAACAGGAGAAAGACATGAAACGTAATTCATTTTTGACGCTGTCCCTGGTTGTTTTGTTCGCGGCTCTTTCCGGCAGTGCCGAGGCTGCTCTGTTCGATAAGAAGACCGAGGCTCCCGCTGCAGCGCCGGCTCAATCAGCCCCGGCAGCCGTTGAAGGCGACGCTGCAAAGAGCGCCGAAAATCAGAGGAAGATCCAGGAGGCTCTGGCCAAGAAGTCCCCGGACGAGATCCGCCAGTTCACCGAGCAAGTCGAAAAAGAAAAAGCCGCTTTCCAGCAGAAATATCTTTCGACCCCGATCGGCGAGCGCGAGAAGATGGCTCGTGAGTTTTCGGATAAGCTCAGGACCGAGCGCCAGGCGATCGAAAAAGAGCTTCAGGGAATGCCCGCAGATCCCAAAGAGAAGGTTCTGCGCGAGTATCAGGAAAAGCTCAAGAATGAGCGCAAAGAGCTTGCCGACAAACTCAAGATGATGAAGGTCGGCCCGAAAGAAGAGAAGCTTGCCGCGTTCGACAAAAAGTTCGAAGGCGAGAGAAAAGCGCTTGTCGAGACCATGGACAAGATGCCTCTCGATGCGCGCGAGCAGATGTACAAAGATTTTAAGGCTGAGCAGGATAAGAAGATCAAAGCCTTCTACGGCCTGTAATACCCGCTGTCCCGATGGCGGTCGTTTGCCTTGATTTGGAGGGGGTGCTCGTTCCTGAGATATGGATCGAGGTCTCCCGGAAGACTAAGATCAAAGAGCTTTCGTTGACCACGCGGGACATACCTGATTACGATGTGCTGATGCGCCGGAGGATAGACATCCTCCGGCGTCATCACATACAGCTCAAACACATCCAGCGAGTCATCGCCGCGATGTCTCCGCTTCCCGGAGCCAAGCCTTTCCTCGATAAGCTTCGCAGCCGCGGCCAAGTCATCATCCTTTCCGATACATTCTATGAGTTTGCGATGCCTTTGATGAAAAAGCTCGGGTATCCCGCGCTTTTTTGCAATCAGCTCATCGTCGGATCCGACGGTTATATCTCGGGGTACACGCTCCGCCAGAAGAACGGAAAAGAGAAGGCCGTGAAGGCTCTTCAGCAGATCAACTTCTCCGTACACGCGGCAGGCGATTCGTACAACGACATCACGATGCTGAAAGCTGCAGAGAAGGGAGTCTTGTTCAATCCGCCCGACAGGATCGTCAAGGAGTTTCCCCGCCTGAAAGTGACCCGCCGCTACCGCGATCTTCTGGCAGCGCTTCTTTAAAGATCTTGCTCAAACTCGTTTCCTGGAACGTCAACGGCATCCGAGCCGTGCATAAAAAGGGATTTTTGGACTGGCTTCGGAAAGAGTCGCCGGATGTGCTGGGTCTTCAGGAGATCAAAGCCCAGGAAGTCCAGATCCCGGCCGAACTCATGAAGGTCGATGGGTACACCTCTTACTGGAACCCGGCAGAGCGCCCGGGATACAGCGGTGTGGCCGTATTTACGAAGATCGCTCCGCTGTCGGTCAAAAAGGGGATAGGGGTCGAACGCTTTGATCGAGAGGGGCGGGTGATCGCGCTGGAGTTCAAGCATTTTACATTTCTCAATATTTATTTTCCCAACGGAGGCATGAGCGATGAGCGGCTTAAGTTCAAGCTCGATTTCTACGCGGAGGCGCTAAAGTATTTCGCTGTATTGAGGAAAAATGGCAAAAAGCTCGTTATCTGCGGCGATTACAACACGGCGCACAAGCCGATCGATCTTAAGAACCCGAAGGAAAACGAGAAGACATCGGGCTTTATGCCGATCGAGCGCGAGTGGCTGGACAAGCTCGTGTCCGCGGGTTATATCGATACATTTCGCGCTTTTCACCAGGAGGCGGATCAGTACACCTGGTGGGATATGAGGACGCGCGCTCGAGAGCGCAACGCGGGTTGGCGCATCGATTATCACTTTGTGAGCGACGATCTGAAGCCGGCGCTCAAAGGGGCTTTTATTTCGCCGGATGTTACAGGATCTGATCATTGCCCCGCCGGGCTTCTTCTTAATTTTTGACATTATTTATTAATTTCTACTGATTCTGATCATTTCCTTCGTTTTGCCGTAACATGATTGTAACAAGCCTGAAAATAGGCTGTCATGCTGGGAGAGTATCCTTTTCAGGTCTGGCTTGATAGTCGTTGACAGCCAAACGGGCTTGCAGTAATTTAGACAAACAAGATTTTTTGGCGCAGTTCAATTAACGAACAATAAAAACGCGGAGAAGGTCATGGCGACACTACAGGAAATCAAGCAGGTTCTGGGCACGAACGGACACGGAACCCACAAATCCACCAAAAAAGACATCACCGAGATCTTCGGTTCCAACGTGTTCAACGACAAGGTCATGAGAGAGCGTCTGCCAAAAGAGACTTACAAGGCTCTGCGCAAAACCATCGAGCTCGGATCCCCGCTGACGCTCGACGTCGCCAATGTCGTCGCCAACGCGATGAAGGACTGGGCGATCGAAAAGGGCGCTTCTCACTACACGCATTGGTTTCAGCCGCTGACCGGCATCACCGCAGAAAAACATGATTCGTTCATTTCTCCCGCGTCCGACGGAAGCATCATCATGGAGTTTTCGGGCAAGCAGCTGATCCAGGGCGAGCCTGACGCTTCGTCGTTCCCGTCGGGCGGTCTCCGCGCAACCTTCGAAGCCCGCGGTTATACGGCTTGGGACTGCACATCTCCCGCGTTTCTCAAAGAAGACGCTTCGGGCGTGCCGACGCTTTGCATCCCAACCGCTTTCTGTTCTTATACCGGAGAAGCCCTCGACAAGAAGACGCCGCTTCTGCGTTCCATGGAGGCCGTATCCAAGCAGGCTGTTCGCGTCTTGCGCGCTCTTGGAAACAAGACGACGCAGCGCGTCACCGCGACCGTCGGACCCGAGCAGGAGTACTTCCTTATCGATAAAAAGTTCTACGATCAGCGCATTGACTTGATCGCATCCGGCCGCACGCTGTTCGGCGCGCCTTCCCCGAAGGGGCAGGAGCTCGAGGATCAGTATTTCGGCTCTATCCGCGACCGCATCTCCCGCTTCATGAGCGATCTGAATATGGAGCTGTGGAAAATGGGTGTGCAGGCCAAGACACAGCACAATGAGGTCGCTCCCGCTCAGTTCGAGCTGGCTCCGATCTTCTCCACGACCAACATTGCCACCGACCACAACCAGCTCGTCATGGAATACATGCAGAAGATCGCGCTTCGTCACGGCCTCGTCTGCCTGCTTCATGAAAAACCGTTCGCCGGAGTCAACGGATCGGGTAAGCACAACAACTGGTCGCTTGGCACCGATGACGGCCACAACCTTCTCGAGCCGGGCAAGACCCCGCATGAGAACGAGCAGTTCCTTGTGTTTGTCAGCGCCGTGATCATGGCCGTCGACAACCACGCGGATCTTCTGCGCGCCGCCGCTGCCAACACAGGCAACGATCTGCGTCTCGGCGCTAATGAAGCGCCTCCGGCGATCATCTCCGTTTTCATGGGAGAAGAGCTCTCGGATATCCTGTTTGACCTGGCGAAGGGCAAGAAGGCTTCTTCGAAGGGTCAGCATTATCTGAACATCGGCGCGGACTCGCTGCCGGCGCTGCCGAAGGACAACACGGACCGCAACCGTACATCGCCGTTCGCTTTCACCGGCAATAAGTTCGAGTTCCGCATGGTGCCTTCGTCGATCTCGATCGCAGGCGCAAATACGGTGCTTAACACGATCACAGCCGAGGCGCTCGACATCGTCGCCACACGCCTTGAAAAATCCAAGGACGCCAACAAAGAGGCGGCCGCGATCATCAAGGAGACGATTTCCAAGCACGGCCGCGTGATCTTCAACGGCAATAACTACTCGGACGATTGGGTGAAGGAAGCCAAGAAGCGCGGCCTTCCGAACATCCGCTCGATGGTCGAGGCTCTTGAGACGCTTGCCAAGCCGGAAACAGCCAAGATGTTCGAGAAGTACAAAGTTCTCTCCAAGGAAGAGCTTCACTGCCGTTATGAGGTGTATCTGGAGAAGTATTCCAAGGACATCAACATCGAAGCCCGCTCTTCCGTTGAGATGGTGCGCCGCCAGTATCTTCCGGCGGTCATGTCTTACACGGGCGAACTCTCACAGACGATCGCCAGTCTCCGCTCGGCCGGAGCCTCCTCGTCCGTCCAGAAGGAGGTCTTGAGCGAAGTCACCATGCTGCTGGATTCGGCGTCAAAGAAGCTGGAAACGCTGCAGGGCGCTCTCAAAAAGGCTCAGGGTATCAGCGAAGCCCACGCCAAAGCGGCTTCCTTCCGCGATAAAGTCGTTCCCGCGATGAACGATCTCCGTAAGGACATCGACGCGCTGGAAACGATCGTACCGACCTCCTCGTGGCCGGTGCCTTCTTACGCGGATATGCTGTTCAAGCTCTAAGGTTAGATGAACAAAACCCCCTGTCGAAAGGCAGGGGGTTTTTGCGGGACCTTTCTTAAAAAAATTAAAAAACAATTTTATTTTCGCCGTATCTAGGCTATAATTCATCTAACTTCTTACATAAAATTTTATACTTTTAGAAAGGCAATTCATGGCGTACCGATCTCTTTATAAAAGTGATCATCTTACCGACCGCGAAAGAAAGAACATCATCCTGCTGGATGTGATCCGCCGCAACGGCCCGATCGCCAAAACGGATATCTCGCGTATCACGCAATTCAACATCGTGACCGTTTCAAATTACGTCGAACATTACATCGATCAGAAACTTGTATCTGAGAAAGGCCTTGATATTTCATCGGGCGGCCGCCGCCCCGAGCTTGTCGAGCTCAACGGGGAATGGGGCAACCTCGTCGGAGTCGAGATCGGTCCCCAGAACCTTGTGGCCATCATCTCCGACATGAGCGCAAAAACCATCCACAAGTTAAAATTCCCGCGTCCTGCGGGCCACATGGAGATCGTGATCGCGGAAGCCGCCAAGCTTGTGCGCCGCGTGATCGAAGAATCCAAGATAGGCCAGGAAAAGCTCAAGGGTATCGGTCTGGGTATTTCAGGCGTCATCGATCGCGGAGCAGGAACGATCCGGGATACGGACGCGATGCGCGGCAAGACGGTCGGAAGCTTTACCACCGCCAAGGGTATCCTTGAGAAAGAGTTTCGTGTACCGGTTTCTGTCGGCAACGATGCGTCTTTGGCGGCGCTTGCCGAGAAAAAGCTTTCTTTGAGAATTGATGACGAAAACGTGCTTTATTTTTATTCCGATGTCGGCTCGGGAATCATCGCTAACAACGACCTGTTTTGGGGCTCGAGCTGGGGAGCCGGAGAGATCCAGCTCAACCTCGATAACTTGGAAGGTCTGCCGATCGAGCCGTGGGTGCTGAAAACGGATTTCTTCCGCTCCGAAGGTCTTGACCTGGGTATCGTCCGCCGCGTCAAAGAGGCGATCAAGAAAGACGTGAAGACCAAGATCCTGGAGATGGCGGCCAAAGACGTCGAAAAGATAGACGTCAACATTGTATATGAAGCTGCCAAGCGCGGAGACGCGCTGGCTTCCGACCTCGTTCAGGAAGCGGGCACGCGCCTGGGTCTCAAGGTAGCGCATTTCATCAATTTCTTTAATCCCGAGGTCGTGGTGCTGGGCGGCGGTGTGGAGCGGGGCGGAGAGCTTATGCTCAACTCAGTCCGGCGCGTCGTCAAGCAGCTCGTCATGGAAGAGACTGCGGGTATCGCCAAAATCATCATGTCACGCCTTGGGGAGGACGCGGTGGCGCTGGGCGCCATCTGCCTTGTGACCCAAGAGCTATTTGCGGAGATCTAATCATGGCTATTGCTAAAAGAAGGCTTCTTGATCAGGTCGATCTTAGCGACCACGAGAAAAAAAATCTGCAGATCCTCGATACGATCTGCAAGCGCGGCCCTATCGCGCGCGCGGAGATTTCGCGTCTCATCGGACTCAATATCGTGACCGTCACAAGCTATGTCGATCAGTACATCAAGAAAGGCGTCACGCAAGAAGTCGGCATCGACGTTTCTACCGGCGGCCGCAAGCCGACGCTCGTCGACCTGAACCCTCAAGCGACGTACACGATCGGCGTCGGGTTGAACGCCGTCGACATGATCGCCGTTCTTTGCAATCTGAAGGGCGAAGTCATCGATATCGTCAAAAAGGAAAGACCTCTTCAGGCGGGCGAAGAGCTCGTGAAGTCGATGGTGTCCCTCGTTGAGGCTCTGATCCAAAAATCCAAGGTAGATACCAGCAAGGTTCATGGTATCGGTATCGGCATCCCCGGTATCTTCAACCGCGATACCAACACCGTACGCTGGCCTGTAGGCCTCCTCGAAGGGGATCTTTCCATTACGGTCTCCATCCACCGGATTTTCGAAGAGCGTTTCGGAGTCCCCACCATCGTCGACAACGATGCCAACGCGGCGGTTTTCGGCGAGGAGTGGTACGGCAAAGGCCTCGGCGTGCAGCACGCGATCTATCTTTACTCGGGCAACGGCTGCGGTTTCATGATCAACGGCCAGATCTACCGCGGGGCCAACGGCTGCGCGGGCGAGTGGCTTTTTGACGAAGCCGAGGAGAACGCGCTGGCGGCGCTTGTGGATTCCTACAAGACCGGCACCTGGAACGTGGATATGGGCGTCTCGCTGAAAGCCAAAGCGTTTTATAAGACCAATCCCAAATCTAAGATCTATGAGCTCGTGCAGAACAACCTTGACCGCATCACGATCTTGACGGTAGCCAAAGCGGCACAGCAGGGGGATGAAATCGCGATCGAACTTCTCAAGGAGACCGGTAAGAGGCTTGGGCGCAAGGCGGCGTTCCTCGTCAATCTCTTCAACCCCGAGATCATCATGATCGGCGGCGGCATCGAGATCGGCGGCGCCATTTTCATGGATGCAGTAAGAGATACGGTGAAGCAGCTGGCCGTGCCCGAGGCGACCGAAAAGCTCCGTATCGTCCCTTCAGCCCTCGGCGAAAACGGCGTGGCTCTGGGAGCCGCCGCGCTCGTGGCGCAGAATTACTTCATCAGCGTCTGATGAGCATGGATACGCGCATCTGCGAAGTCTGTCAGACCTCGTTCACCCCCAACAAGTATTCACCGCGCCAGAAGATCTGCTCGAGCCCCGAGTGCCAGAAAAAGCGCCAGCACGAAAGCATGAGGCAGTGGCGTGAAAAGAATCCCAATTATTTTAAGTACGATGAGACCAAGGGCATTGAATGGCTGCAGACGCAGAGACGACGCTCGAAACTTTGGCGTGAGAAGAATCCGGACAAGGTGAAGGTGTACCGCGAGAACCACCTGCCTGAGTACCGTGAGTATATGCGCGAGTACATGCGCAAATACCGCGAGCGCCGCAAGTCTCTGGAAGCTCCGCCCTCAGGTTCGGACAACAGCTCTGTTCCGCCTCCGCCAAGTACGGAGCAAGGCTGACCGCTGTTTTTTTTGCTTTGTTTGTAAACTAAAAAATTACCGCCGGTTTACGGTTCGGAGGCTTGAATGCTCGATCTTATTTTAAAGGTTAGAAAGCAGATACTCGAAGGCGGGGAGATTTCCTACGAGGACGCGCTCGGGCTCACGAGAGGCCGCTTGCTCGATGTGCCGTACCTGGCCGCTGCGGCCAACGAGATCCGCGATAAATTTGCCGGCAATGAGATCGAGTCTTGCGCGCTCTCCAACATCAAGAGCGGCAACTGCAGCGAAGACTGCAAATTCTGCGCCCAATCAGGTCGCTACAAGACCGATTCTCCGGTGTATCCTCAGATCACCGCTGACGAGATCATGCGCCAGGCCCGCGCCGCCGAAAAGATGGGCGCCACCGAGTTTTGCATGGTGTCGAGCGGATGGGGAGCGACTAGCGAGAAAGAGTTTGAAGTGATTCTCGAAGCGGTGCGCCGCATCACGTCGGAGACTAAGCTTTTTGCCGATGTCTCGCTCGGGTTTCTTACCGGTGAACAGCTCAAGCGCCTGAAAGAGGCCGGCCTCTACCGTAACAACCACAATCTCGAAGCTTCCAAAGAGTATTTTGAAAAGATCTGTACGACGCACACGCACGATCAGCGTTTGAGCCATGTCGAGATGGTGCGCCATTACGGCATCCATCCCTGCTCGGGCGGTATTCTTGGGATGGGCGAGACGCCGGAGCATCGCGTCAAACTTGCTTTTGAGCTGAAAAACGCGGGCGCCCACTGCGTCCCCGGTCCCGCCGCCAGGCGTGCCGTACCGGTGGGCGACGCCGAAGGTCAGGCGCGCGAACGCCGTCGCCGCGATCGACGACGGCTCGTCGCGGGCCTGGAGCAGGGCGGTCAGGCGCTCCTGTCGGATCCGCTCGAAGTCCTTGGCCGGGA
>CAZJAX010000015.1:0-24316 GCA_964543965.1 uncultured Planctomycetia bacterium | reverse complement strand
GCATGTGCCTCACGGCTTGAGGGTTCAAATCCCTCCTTCCGCACCATATTTTCTTATCAGAGATTCATCTGCGTCGTTGCGCAGCCGTTCGCTTGTGCGACGCTATTTCCATAGCGCCTCCTTGCTCTCGGCCGCGAGCCTAGCATCTGGATCTCTGATAAGAAAATATGATTATTTTTGATTTCTGCCCTGTTGTGTAACGGTAGCACGGCAGCCTCTGGAGCTGCTTGTCATGGTTCGAATCCATGCGGGGCAAATTTTTTTAGGATGGACGCCTTTAGATCTAAGGGCGTCTTTTTTTATTGGAAGTTCCTGGCGGCCGCGCGAAGGCGCTCTGAGGCTTTCTTCTTACCCAAGAGCGAGACCGTGTCGAAGAACCCGGGGCTTACCGTGCGTCCGGTCAGGGCGACGCGTGACGGGTGAATGAATTCCTTGCCTGAGAGCCCGATCTCTTTCATGAATGCGCGGCTTTTCTCTTCGATAACCTTCGTTTCAAAAGAATCGAGGCCCTCCAGCAGGTCCGCGTATTTGAGGAAAGCGTCCTTCAGGCGGGGGTCTTTCTGGAACTCCGCGACAGCCTCGGGCGTGTAATCGATCTTTTCTTCGAAAAAGAACTGCGCCAGGTCGGGAAACTGCGAAAGCCTGAATATTCTTTCCTGGAAAAGAGCCGTGAGCCTCTCAAGCCACGGGCGATCGGCGGCGAACGCCCCGTAGCCCCTCTTGGCCAGATGAGGGATGAGCGCATCAGCCAGCTGCGGAACCGTCATCTTGCGGACATACTGCCCGTTCATCCACTCAAGCTTGTCGTTGTCAAACACCGCTCCCGTCTTAAGCACGCGCTTCAGATCGAACTTTTTGATAAGCTCGGCCTTATCGATAAGCTCCTGGTTATTACCGGGGGACCAGCCCAGAAGCGCCAGGTAGTTGACGATGGCCTCAGGGAGAAAGCCCGCCTCAAGGTATTCACGGATAGAGGTCGCGCCGTGACGCTTGGACATGCGCGAGCGGTCGGGGCCGAGAATAAGCGGGATATGGCAGAAAATGGGCTGTTTATAGCCCAGCGCTTCATAGAGGGGCGTCTGCTTGGGTGTATTCATGATGTGGTCATCCCCGCGGATCACATGCGTGATCTGCATGTCCGCATCGTCACAAACGACGGCGAAATTATAGGTGGGGCTGCCGTCCGACTTAAAGATCACCAGATCCTCAGCCAGAGACGGATGCTGCCCCAGGTCGAACTCGATTCGCCCGTGAAGCATGTCCTCGAAATGGACCTTACCTTCTTTAGGCACTCGGAAAAGGACGGCCGCGCCCTCAGCGTAGGCCTTGCCTTCCGCCATCAGCTTGTCGGCGATGGCTCTGTATTTGGCCGTACGCTGCGACTGGTACACGAGTTCGCCGTCCCAGTCGATGCCAAGCCACTTAAGGCTCGACACGATCTCATCAAGAAACTCCTGTTTCGAGCGCTCCTTATCGGTGTCTTCGATGCGGAGGAAGAACTGCCCCCTCTCGTGACGCGCAGCCAGATAGTTGAAAAGCGCCGTGCGGGCGCTGCCGATGTGGAGATAGCCGGTGGGGCTCGGTGCAAAGCGGACTCGAAAACTCATGAATACTGCCTTCCTTTTATCCTAGTTCGATATCGATTCTTGAAATCTCTTCATCGCGGACGCGGCGCGCCCATGGATCCGGCACAACGCCGCCTTCAAACTCCGCAAGCGATCCCTTCTTGCCTGAAATCCTCACCTTCTTGGGCCAAGCGCGGTTTTTACCGAAAGTGTCCATGCGTTTCGGATTGTGATAGACGACCAGCGTCTTGCCGAGAAAAAGGAAGGCGAATGAATTTTTCGGGATTTTTACGGTTTCTTCCTGCCCGCTGCCGTTGACCCACGTACGGACCGACTCATGGGTGGAGAAAAGGAAAAGCGGCAGACATGGCTCGAAACGCAGGACAAGCTTCCGGTCGGGGCCGACGGAAAACGGGCGGCGGCCGACATTCATCAGTATCCAGAGATTCAGGAACTCAGCGGTCGACCCTGACAGCCTAGCGACGAAACCCGCCCCGTGCAGAGAAGCGTCGCTGAAAGTGCTGGAAACAATGAACGAAGAATTTTCAAGGATGCTGCGTCCGTAACGCTCGGCGGGCTGGAAAGGTACGAGCGCTTTTTTGAAATCGGAGAAGAACTCTTCGGTGAGCCCGCTCTTCAAAAGCTCTAAAAGCCACTTGTATTCCATGTGAAGCCAGATCGACTCGTTTTCGAGCCAGCCAGGCTTGAACACCCGCGCGCGCCCGACATCGAGCGAAGCCGAGCCGAGGTCTGCGTTGACCTTGTACATGCCAAGTTTGCGGTCATAGAGCCCGCTATCACGGACGGCGCGAAGGAGCGCGCGGCGGCGCTCGGTATCCTTTTCTACCTTGAGCGCGTGCACGAGCCCCTCCAAAAAGAACGGCAGGGGCTTTTGTTCGAATGCCAGCGGCGTGATGCGCGCAGCCCCCTTGTCCTTCGATGTGCGGAATCTGGCGACCTCATTCTCAAAATAAGTCGGATAGAGGCCGCTCTTCGGGTCGAACGATCTTTCGATTCCCATCTGGATCTTTTCGCGGCCGTGCTCGAGGAAAAGCCGGATCTTGGCGAAGCTGACGCTCTTTTCGCGGCCGGACACGCCGAGACGCACGCGGGAACGGTATTTTTCCCGCAAAGCGGTGGCTTCTTCCCAAAAACCCAGACCGCGGGATTGATTTTTTTTCCTAAGATGCCCGTTCAGAAGACGCTCGAGATCCAGCAAGAAGTCCGCAAGTTCTTCGGGGAGCGCCAGAGTCTTTTTCGGATCCGCCCCGAGGTCATCTATCATCTGGATCAAGAACACGGCCAAGCGCTTAAGCTCGAACGTCTCGCAAAGCGATGAACCCAAAAGCCCGGGCAGGCCGTTGAGCGCGTCGTACCAAGAGGGCTTTTCCGCTTCCATCTCGATACCTGCGCCCTGCGGATCCAGCGACGAAGCCTTGTTCACAAAAAGGCAGATGAGCTTGGCAAAAAGATTGGTGCGGTAGACTTCTCCGCGCCCATGCTGGGTGCGAGCCCAGGTGGCCTCGGTCTTTCGGGAAGCGATAAGAGCCGCCTTTTCCTTATCTTTCACGACAGCCTTGAACTGACGCACCACGTGCGGCTTATGAAGTAGATATTTCTTATCACGCGGCTGCACCGTGTGGTCGCTGTCGAAAAATTTATATTCTTTGGAGCCGAAGAGCAGCGAAAAAGCGTTCTCCGGATACACCGCCAAATAGCTCTCGATAAGATCGAGATTGTAGGTCCAATGGTCGACCCAGAAACCCTCTCCGTGCTCTGCCTTCTCCTCGGGCTCGAAAAAAGCGCCGAGCGACTCGAGAATGCCCGGAAAATCAGCGGCTCCCGCGATCCCTTTCGCCTCAAGGAAACAGCAGAAAGCTCCAAGCTTGAAGGGTTTCTTCAGGTACTCGGCCGCGACGGCCGCATCCTTAGCGCCGAAAGAACGGCGCAGCGCCTGAGCGGAGGCAGCGGTCTTGCGGAAATGAAAATCATTGCCTTTCACCACCAGAGGGTTGAAGCCGTCGAGCTGGATAAGGTTGAGGAATGTCCGGATATTGGCCTCGCGGACACGAGGTTCGAACCATACGTCGCTGCGGCGGTTCTGGTTCACATCGCGGTAATTGCCGTCGCCCTGCGCCAGATAAGTCGGCTCTACGAGAAAACGGTTGTAATCGCGCTCAAGATCGCCATGCTTACGCGAATACACGTAATAGACGAGCGGGTCCCCGTTCTTGGTCAGGCACGCCGGCATACCGCCTCGCAGGACGTTGTCCAGATAAGTCTGTCCGCAGTAAAAATCATAGGCCGCCGATCCGCTGGCCGTGAAAATGCGTGATTTAACGTGCTCGACCAGACGGTTGTTCTCGGAACGCTTCATCTTTCCGAAGCCCGCCTTTTTCGCGCGAGCGACGAAGCGGTTGAGCGTTTCAATGTCTTTGGCATTTCCAAAATAGGAGCGGATAAGAGCCGATTCGCCGGGAGCCAGACGCAGGGATGCGAACGCAAATGCCGACGGAGTCTTGTTTTCCGAAACCTGACCTGTCAGAAGCACGCTTGAGTCGCTGTGATAGAAAGCATCGGGCTCGCTAAAATCCAGCCTCGCTCCGAAGATCTTAGCCGGATCGACGACCGCTTCCAGAAGCTCTCCGGAGCCATCTCTGTTTTCGAGCAGACTGAAGCAAAAATTTCCCTCATGGATGATCTCGACCTCGGGGCGGTCCGTCGCATCGACGCGCAGCCTGAAAAACGGCGCTTTGCGGTCTAGATTTTCGGTGATCATCCAGGCCTCGATCGTACGGCTCATCTGTTTGACGAAAAACTCGTTCATTCCGTAGGGGTTCACGCTCGGCAGGCCGTCGAGGAGATCGAGCTCAAGGGTCTTTTTGGATTCATTCGATATCTTAAACTCGCGGACAAGCGCCGCCAGAGGCTCGCCCGGAACCGTGAAATACGAAACCTGCGTGCGCAGGCGGGAGCTTTCGTCAAAATCAGAAACACTGAACTCCCCCGAAGAGATCTCCATGATCTGGTGTCCGCTTCCGCCGGTTACGGCGCGGAAAGGCTCATAGAAAAGCGGGCGTTTCGAGGAATCGCCGGCCTTGTATTTGATGAAAGTGCGGAAACTCATGGACGGCGTCATTTGGTAGGCTTTGTTAGCCGGGAAAAATTCGAGCATCGCATTGTCTTTGTTCCGGATGCCGAAGCTGGCGATGCCCTGACCGCGGTTTACATAAAACACCCACATGGGGATGCCGTAAAGCCCCGCAATGCCGGGCAGGAAATTGCTGAAAGGTTTTTGGTTCTGATAATCGCGGATGACAAAACGGCCATCCGGATCCAGGCGGTAGCCGGTTTTGATCGACGGTTCCATGAGAGCTCCCGTTTTTTCACGCATGAAGCTTTTTATTGTACCCATAAAATCACGCCGTATCTAGAGAAATCATGGCGAGGGAGACACCCCGATCTATTATCAAAAGTAACCGATTTTATAATACTTTAATTATTAATTTCATTAATATCTGTAAGTCATTTAATTTAAATGCTTTGTATACATTTATAAATTTGAAATCTGAAGCCTCATCAGGTATATTTCAATTAAGTAAGGGCAAACCATCCGTAAGGGTGGGACACCCGCGTAAGACAGCGGGTCTGGCGCTAAAAAGTGCCAGGCAAAGCCATGGATCCTGCCGAAACGGCAGGGCCGCCAGGTTACCGGGATCTAGAACTTTTGGAGCTCGTCATGAAGATAAGAAGCTGTCTGGCCTTTGTTTTGACGGTATCTCTGGTGCTCGCAGCACCGTCCGCCGAAGCGGCGTCCAAGTCTCAGACGATACAAGTCGCCTGCTCCATCGCCCCCCATCTCCAGCTCTCGAAGTCGCGCGGCCCCGAAAGCAACATGAAAAATAACTACTCCGCGAGCGAGACGTACGAACGAAGAGCGTCAGGATACACCAAGGTCCTAACAATGACCGCGCTTTAAGCGGTCCCCGCGTCACTCCTCCGTTAGGCCTATGTTCAGATTGGGTATCGTCAAGGGCTCGGCCGTCATTTCTATGGGGACGGTCAAGGGCGCAGCACGGCCGGCCGGCAGAGTCGCGGGATCGACAGCGATGCCGTATTTTCCTGGGGGGACGTTTTCGAAGAGATACCACCCGTCCGGATCAGAGGCGATGCTCTGCATTCCCAGGATGACGGTGACGCCTCCCGCGGGTTTTTCCGACGGCCCGAAAATGCCGTTGCGGTCCGCATCAAAAAAAACGCGTCCCGTCACGATGCGCACGGCCTTCAAAGGAAAATTGATCTCGTAGCGCAAACCCTCGAAGGTTTGAAATTCCTTTTTCGGCACCTCCACCGGCAGATAACCTTCGGGCAGCGTGCTCAAAACAAGCTCGGCTTTATGAGCGCCGGCGACGACGTTGGGAAATGTGAATACGCCGATCGTGTTCGACCGGGTCGCCTGTCCATCCTCGAGCACGATCTTCACCTTGCGCACGCCGAGGTCGGAGGAGTCGTACTTGCCGTTCCCGTTCAGATCATTGTAGACGAGACCCGCGACTTCCGAGCGCGGCGTCAGCCCGAAATCGACCTCCCTCACCGCCCGATGCACGATCTCATACTCCTGCCGCACCGAGCTCGTCGGCGCGTAGCCGTAAGGAAACTTCGTGTTATCCATCGTAAGCACGGCCTTTTTGCCGCCGACCCCCTTGAGCTCGTAGTAACCGTTCTCGTCTGTGACCGCCGTCTTGCCGTCAGCGCTTACGATCGTCATCCCGGGAATGCCGGATTCTCCGGGCTGGCGCGATCCGTCGCCGTTCAGATCCTTGAACACGTATCCCTTAAAAGAACCCACCGAGCTCCAGCGCCAATCCGTGTCATAGACATAATGCAGACCCGTCAGAAACTGCGCCTCGATCCTCTGATTGGGCACATCAAGCCCTTCGGGGACGTATTGGGTGAAGCTTCCATTGAGAAACACTTCGAAGTCATCGTGAGGCCTGTAGCGTACGCCTCCCGAGAATTCGGTCGAGTCCTCCCCCGCCATAAAGCTGTTGGAGGACTCGGTATTCTCCTCGTCACGGATACGCAGGCGCGCATCAAGATAGAGCGGCAGGTCCGCCAGCTGCCGAACGTAGTCGAAATTGTAGATCGTCGCATTCGGGTATGAGCGGAGTCCCGTACCCGGCTCCCTAAGGAGACTGAACTCCCTCTGCAGAGAAAAATTGATACCCCAGAAAAGCTCGGTATAGAACCCTGCGACGATCTGATCCTGCAGGTACTCGCTCAGCGAGTTGGTCAGCGACCGGTTGTGCCGATTCTGATATCGCGTAAAAAGACTCGCCTTGTGCCCAAGGATATTAATCCGCTGATTGTACTGCGCGCTGTAGGTCCTGATCTTTGTGGGTCCGATGCGGCCGGTGTCATCGATGTCCTGAAAGGAAAAGATCAGGCTCGAGGCATCCGACGGGGTGAACGTAGTCGAAAAGTCCGTATGGATATTGACGCTCGACGGATCGGCCGGATTGAAGATCAGGCGGTCCCGGAAAATATCCAGAGCGCCTGTCATCTGCCACCATTTGAAAGGAGAAGCGCTGAAATCCGCCAGATATCCGATCTCTCCCTGACGGCCCGGATTCCCCATAAGGGTGAAAAATTTCTTGGAGATGTCGCGCACCTCGTTCTTCATGTGAAAATTCTGAAACGAGGTGAGAAACGCGTGCTTCTGCGCGACGTGGTCGCCGTCGTGATTGACCTCGGTCTCGAATTTCACATGAGATCCGAGCGCCACCTGGGACTTGGCGCCGACGCCGTTCTTTACCGGCGTGTTGGGCCTATCCTTACCCGACCCCTGAAAATAACCGGTCTTCAGAGTCGCTTGATCGTTGAGCTTGAAATCCAGGATCTGCCCTCCGAGATAAGAATTGAGCGTCCTCTCGCCTCCGACGATGCCCGGCGTCAGCGTTCCGATGACGCTGGACTGCTCCCTTCCGCGGAACGCTGACCACTTCACCCGCTTCTCATCGTCCCAGTGCTCAAGAACCGCGCCGCGCACGCGCGCCTGAGGGAAGATCATGAGGCCTGAATTGATCGGAGAATCGCCGAGAGCGAAGTTAAAATTATCGAGATTACCCGCCTTCCCGTCCCGCAAAGCGATCTGAGCGTCGGTAAGAAATGCGCGGCCAAGATCGTTCTGCGTCTGCATGTGTCCCGACAACTCGCCGTACGGCGTATCGCCGACGAACCCGGCTCGCTGGTTGAAATCGTAATCCGTTCTGCGCGCCTCGCGGTATTTGTCGCCGGAATAGAACGCGCCGCGGCTGTTGTCGTAGCTGAACTTGAATGAGCGCGAGCGGTCGAGGATCTCAGCCTGGCGCTCCAGCAGCAAGTTGGGGGCGAACTTCGGCTGAACCACGCGCACCGTAAACGTCTTACGGCCCGATCCGTCCCAGGCGTGGACGAATGTACTGCCGATCTGGACGCCGACGACTCTCAGCGTTGCCGACTCGACGGTATCCATCGTGACGATGCCTTCATCCGTCGCCAAAAACTTCACGACAGCCGTCGGAAACTTCAGAAAAAGCGTCTGGTTGTGTTCGACCTCGACAGTGCTTCCAGCGGCCAGAAGGTCAGAGATCGTGCGCGTGATCGGAAGCGATGCCGGAATGCCGGGAGCAGCAGAACCGCCCAGCGAGGAGGCTTTTTTCGAAAGTGCCGCAGCAAACGTATCGCTAAGCGCTTCGGTCTTCGTCTTGCCGGAGCGGCTGGCTTTGGCCCAGCGGTCGTTCAGTGTATAAAAAGCGGCTTCATCTGCAAAGCAGAGCGGATTGAATAAAAAAAAGGCGGCTAAAATTGCCGGCGCGGTTTTTTTCAGCGGAACCTTCACTGAATTTTCAGCGGCTGTTCCTCGACCAGGGTCTGGCCTTTGCCTAGATCATAGGTGATGAGAAGCGTGTAGTCGCCCGGAGGCAGCTTTCCGATCCACTGCGTCGTCCGAGTCCCCTCGGCGCCTGGAAATGTATAGATCTTGCTGATGTCGCCGCGTCCCATCACCTTACCCGTCCCGTCGAGGATGAGAAAATTTCCCCCGAGGGTGATGTCGGTATTGCCTGTATTCTTGAATACGGTCGTGATCTCCATAGGCCTGGAGCCTTCGGGAGCCTTGATCTCGACAGACCGGACGTCGCCTTCACGGCGGGCCGTATCTTTGATTGTGATAAAAAAAAGTGAGCCGATGCGGCCGGCGACAAGCACGCTGACGCCGTCCTCATCCTGCGAACTACCGAGAATCGTCTCAAAGAAAAGCACCGCAAAATAGGTGCCCTTAGCGTCCGGGGGCACCGTGATCGTATAGCGGGCGGTGATGCGTCCGAACGAAGGAATGTCTGATGTGGCCGGCGCAAAAGAGATCCATTTTGAGGCTGAGAGAGGCATCGTCCCCGCGGGCGCAAACTTCTTTTCGCCCGTGCCGTTCGTAATGTACTCCCAGTCTTCAAGATAAATACGGCAGTTAATGGCCTCGTCTTCGGGGTTTTCGGCTACGATCTCGCCGGAGTAAGTCTCTCCGGGGGCGAGCTCCAGCTCGATCTTAGGGGCGCTGATACGCATCGTAGCGGCGTATGACGGAGGAGGAAGAAAAAGGGAGAACGCGGGAAGAACAAACAGAACCATGAAAAATCTTTTCAAGACCCACCCCCTATCGAATGACGAAATTATATCATTTGCCGGGCAACGCCCGCCATTCATTTTGAGCCTCGGATCAGGTCGTCGCAGTGATCGTCACGGTTCCCGAGTAGTTTCCGGCCTGCTGAAACAGCGGAACCGAGCCAGTGGCTCCAGCGGCGGGATCATCCGTAATGCTGTAATAGGCTTCAAACGTGCGGAGCGCGCCGGTAGGCCCGCTCGTATAAAGGGTCTTGTTGACGGCTATCCAGCTGCCGGCGGTTCCCAGAGATGCCCCGGCGGGCATAGGTAGACCTCCGTTAACGTTTGCCGAATATACGGGGACGACGTTGCACGCACCCGCCGGCAGCGTCGTGGTTCCGTTGGAAAGGGCGGTGCCCGTCTGCGTCACGGTATACGGCACCCCGTGAGAATTTGCAGAAATAAACATGTGTATCGCGCCGGTGCCTGTCGAACCTGCCTCCGAAGAAACAAGGGAGTTTCCGCGGCTCTGGAGAATCCCAAAGTCCATCGCAGGAACCAGGGGTCCGTTGGGACTGTTCTTTCTCATCGCAACAGTCAGCGTGAGCGTGCCGTCGACGCTGGTGCTGATGATGATCGGATTGGTGTTGGAGCCGCCCGCAAAGACAGGCAGGCACGCGGTCTGTACTAGAACCGCGGCAATGACCGCACCGATCAGTTTATCCGTCATCATGTGCTGCTCCTAAAAATAGAACAGCCGGTCTTGTGGGTAACAAGACCGGCTGTAAAAGAACTAATACCGAATTAGGCAGTCGTCGTCGTGATCGTCACAGTTCCAGCGTAGTTACCGGAGGCCTGCGATGTGGGCACGGAAGCCGTAGAACCGGCCGCCGGATCGTCCGTGATCGCAAAAGCTGCCTGGAAAGTACGGCCGGCTGCAATTCCGTCTTCGCTGTCATAGAGCACTTTGCCGGTGCCGACCCAAGTTCCGCCGGTTCCGAGCACTGCGCCCGCAGGCATCGCCAATCCGCCGTTATCAGCAGCGGCGTAAGTCGGGGTAACGACAAGCGCGCCGTTGGGCAGAGTGGTTGTTCCGTTGGACATCACGGTACCGTCGACGGTCGTGACGTAAGGAAGGCCCGAAGAATTCGGCGTGATGAAAGCGACCGCCGAACCGGTTCCCGTGGTGCCGTTGGGATCAGAACGGAGCGTTCCTGTTCCGATATCCGCCAGCTGACCGAAGTCGATGGAGGTGATGATCGCGCCCGCGAAGCTGTTCTTGCGGATAACGATGGTCTGCGAAAGACCGCCAGCAACGCTGGCCTTTGTGTTGATGGGGCCCGACGTCGCTTCAGCGGCGATAGCAACAGGCGCCACAGATGCAGACAGTACGAGCGCCAGAACGGACATGCTGATTAACTTTTTCATCCGGCTCTCCTTGTGTTTGTGATTTCTTTTCCGGCCGGCCTATAAAAAAAATGGCCGGGCCTCCAAAAGAAGTTTTACTTCTTTGGCAACCCGGCGAACCTGATCAAGTCGAGGTCCCGTAGCTTTGCGTCCCACCCTTTCAGGTGGTTTGCCTTTTCTTCGAAGCCCTTAGTTTCTGGCGATCTTGCTTCGAAGCCATCCAGTGCTTCGATGTAAGGAAAAGATACCCGAAACTTTTTTTCTTGTCAAATTTATCTTGCGCAGAGACTCACTACAGGGATATTTTACTGCGCTTCTGACTTACTGTAAAGACTATTTAAAGTTATTGCCAGAGGGGGCTTAATTATAGTTGCTAATGCTTAATACTTGATAAATCTAATCATAAATATTTATTAAATGAGATATTTAAAGGGTGGTAATCGAGTAAACGGTTTCGGCATTATATGAGCCGGCTCGGGTATCCCGAGGAATGGTGAGGCTGTAATTAAGCGTAAACTGTTCGGGCGTTCCTTTCGGATCGGATGTGAAGACGACACGGCTTCCCTCCTCCACAGGAGCGGGGCTCATGACGGTAAGCGTGCCAGTCTGAGCGTCGGAACCGAAGAACTGGAAGTGTTCCTTGGGAATGGCGGCCCCCTCGGAATTGGTCAGTTTTCTTGAGAGGATCTGGCTTACTTGATAGGGCTCACCGAGGTTCGAATGGACGACCAGCGTCGCTTTTCTCTCCTGCTTTTCTTCGCCGGTTCGGAACGTGCCGAAGTTGAATGAACCTCCCTGGTCCATCTTGACTTCCAAGTACAGGATCGGCTCGATCTCGATCTTGACCGGTACGTTGAAAACCTGGCCGGGAACAAGCGGTGAATTGGATTCAATCTTGAACGTCATGACGCCGCTATAAAGCCCTGCTTTCTGCTTTATTCCCTCGACGGTCTGATATTGAAGCTGCAGCACATCTCCGGCGCCCGATGAGCTCGACGTATAGATAAGCGTCGGCGACGACGGAAGATTCGCCGGCGTGCCTCCGATAGACAGGGAGCCGTTGCTGCCGCCGGCAGCGCTGAAACGGATAGACTCCTCATCAAAAAGCTCGCCCTCCTGCGACGCCAGGGGCTCCGAAGCCTGCTGAACAAGCGTATAAGTCGTGCCGATATTGCTCTCGATCTCGATCTTCAGCGCTCCTTCGGCGGTGGGGCGGTCCTGGGTGATCTTTCCGAGGTTCAGATCCCGCCCGCCGCTCACGTTTTCGATCGTGACATTGAAAGACGGCGTCAGCTCGACGCGCACATCCAGCGTCCGCACGCTCGGAGAGATGCCGCTCTGGCCCGCCACGGGCTCCGCCGTAAAAGTGATCTGCGTGTGATAGACTCCGCCCGCCTGGTTCTCCGGAACGCGGACATTGAACACCAGAACGAACTCATCGGAATCCCCCGCCGCATTCGAGGTAAATATCGGCATCTGCCCCATCGCGATCGATGTCTCTTGCTGGGTACGCAGCGTCCCCAAAGGGCTCGAGGGTGAAAAAACGATGAAAGCGTCCTGAGGGATCGTATTTCCAAATTCGTTCGTCAGCGGCTGATACACCGTCTGATAGATGCGGTACTGAGAGGCGAGCGTGCTCGTAAGCGTCAATGTCACCTCTTCGTTTCGCAAAAGCTCCCCGGGCCTGCCCGCTTCAAAACGGATATTGTTGCCCCCGCGGCGCGGCGACACGGTCAGATCAAAGATCGCATGGGCTTCCGAGGCTGAGGCCAGGAAGATCAGGGAAAATGAGAGGAAAATGAGGGCTTTTTTGGCGGTGATCATGACTTAAAAGTCTCCGATCAAGGATACACGGAAGAGCTGCTCAGTGTCAATGGTAGGGAGCGAAAACGCCGACGGGGCGTAAGAGTTTCCCACGAGCTGATCGCCTCCGAGACCAAAGACGCCGTACTCGGCGCGAAAGATCGAGGCGGCGTTGATGCGGTAATCAACGTTGGCATAAAAATTGTGGTGAGCCGCATACACGACATCGGTCTCCCCGCTAGAGATGAAGCGCGGGATATCGATCTGCCGTGAATACGTGTAATCCGCGAACCACTTGAGCTTTTTATTCTGGCTGAACTCCACGCCGAGACCGGCGTGGTTGATGTTGTCATCGATCCCGCCCGCGGCCTTATAGCCGTTTTGCGTCATGTGCAGAGTGTAGGTCACGCGGCTGTCGGGACGGTAGATGACGCGCTCTTTGGTGATCGTATAAAAAGGATACGGCGGCGCGGCTTTAAGCACGCTGCCTTGCGAATACATGAAGTTCTGCATCCGGTCGATCAGAATGCCGTCGACTCTTTCGACGGGGTTGCGGAAAAATTCGTTGAGCAGGCCGCGCGGAAAGTCGGGGATTGCGTTGGTCCTTTCGTAAAACCCTTCGACCGTCAGCGACGGGTCGATCACATACTGCAGGCCACCGCTGTAAGTAAACTGGTCGGCATTCTGGCCGCCGGTCACCGCAGAATTCTGAATATAGAAATCATGGAGATCGAGATCGTCCTTGGGAAAATAATAGCCGGTAAACACAGGCTCGACGCCCGTCAATGTGCGCGGCAGTGCCCGCCACCGGAAAAGACCCTTGGCGGTCACGCGCGGGTTGAGCTTGACCGTGATCTCATCGCGCGTGACGGTCTCGACGTTGGTCGTATTCATTTCTTCGTACGTGCGCGACACGGGGTTGAGATAGTTGGTGTTCTCCATTTTGTGCACATTGCGGATATCGAATTCGTTGTAAAAGCGCTCCTTAAAAAGTTTTTCCTTCCAGTTGAAGCGCACGACCCAGCGGTTGGCGTCAAGGCCGTCTCCGAGCTTGAACGGCTCGAGATCCGGATATTCGGCGAAAGTCAGATGCGTCCCCCAAAAGCGGTCGTCGCGGGTGCTCAGGTACTGGGAATTGAGCGTCTCGAAGCGGCGGTCCATCTGGGCGTAGCTTAAGAGCCACTGCGTGTGGCCGTCATGCCGGTGGTCGTAGTCTCCGGCGAGCTCCGCCTTATAGGCGTATCCCTCAGTGCTCGTGCGCGTCGCTTCGTCCGTTTTCATATCGAGATCCCGGTGCGAGCCGGCAATTTCAGCCGTGAATGCGATATTCTCATTGAGATCGTACTTCACATCGACGCCGACGACCTGGTTGAAATCAGCAGCGCTGTTGTCGATAAGCCCTGTGCGGAAAGTGTATACGCCGCCGATCATGAACTTCTCGGTCGCCTGGTGCTTCACGCGCACGGCGCCGGGAATGTTATCTGCGGCGAAATATTTTTCGTCCCAGGGCGTGAAGGGCGCCGCGACCGTAGCCGCGATATAGGTCTGGTCAAAATTGGCCTCGTAGGAGGCTCCGCGCAAAAGCACGAGACGGTTGCCCTCGCTGTCGCGCGCGTTATATGAAAGTGCGTCTGAATAATAGCCTCTCTTGATCGAGCCGTCGGAAAAATAGCGCACGGGATAATACTGGTAGAGCCAGGGGCTCTGCTGCCAGTAATCACGATTGTTGGAAAGCTTCAGCGGATCGTCCGTGGTCAGCGCCTGCGTCTCGTCGGCCAGCGCGAAAGCACGCACATGCCAGTCGTCTTCCTTATAGTCGACCCACATCTTACGGAACGGCCTCAACTCCGTATCAAGATCATGCTCGGGGATATTGTACGAAAGGCCGCGCTTATTGCCCGGCACACCGTCATAGTCGTCCATACCCTCCACGACAGTCCCGCCCGTCAGATGGCCGTCATGGACCTTGATATACGGGAATGTGATGCGGTCCGTGATATCGTTACGGTAGACTTCCTTGATCGTGGAGTTGAAAGCGCCGAAATATTTTAGGTTGTAGCGGAGGCGGATATTGCGGTTCTGATTATTTTGTGCAACCTGCTCTCCGGTCGTACCGACGTAAGACCAGGGATCGACGACGATCTGCGTATAATAGCTCCACCTTTTGTCGGGCGTATAATCGATGTTGAGCTGATATTGGCTGTAGATCGCTTTGTCGAAGGTGTTGTTGAGCTTCTCACCGAAGAGATAGTCGGACTGAGGACCCTGCAGGCCCTGAATGTTGAGGGCGGCGTTGGCGTCGTTCAGGATAAGATCGTCGCCGTTGGCTCCCGCGGCCAAACGGTAACGACCCCAGGTCCGGACCATCCCCATCTGAGTACCCGGCTTCTTCTTGGGACCCTCTCCGGCAGGAGCGGCCTCAGGCCTAAAACCGTACTCCTCCCCTATCTCCGCGAATGACTTCGCGGAAGATCCGTTATCAGCCGCGCCGGAGGCAGGTTTGGGCGGCGGCTCAAAATCATCGGCCGCCTTAAAATCGTTTCCCGCTTCAAAGGATTTTCCGAACGAATCCTGCGCGGAAAGGGATTTTTTTTTGATCGCCGCTTCGGCCAGTTCGTCGATCTCCCGCGTCGGGTATGCGCTTTCTTCGGGCGCATCGGGGCCGACCACAACAACCCTTTGATCATCGGCAGCGGCAAACGATCCCGTGAGGAGGAAAAGAAATAAAGCGGTCGTTAGAGAACGGAGAGCGGTTTTTTTCATCAAGGCTTTTATCGGACGGATCTTAAGCGGGCCAGTATGCCCGCTGTCTTACGGTCCTTTTTCGAATAGGCGATCGGAATTGACCATATCGCCATATTGCGGTAATACGCGTCGCCGAAAACATAGCGCCCCGACTTGGAGTCGACCGTGTCGGGCTGATTCCAGGGATTCTTCTGCCGGGTGACTGTATTATTCCATATCCTCTGGGCGTGTTCCAACAGATTCTCGAGGGGAAACCCGCGCATCAGCGCTAGGCTCAAGAAAGCGTAGTTCATGCCGGCCCACACATTGCGGGCGTGGTCGTTGGAGACGTCGAGCCGGCCGTCCGGAAGTACGGAGTTGACAAGGCCGAAGCGCGAATGACGGCTGTTCGATATAAGGATCGAATGCAGCGCCTTCCGTATCCTGCGGTCGTCTGCGATCGAGCCGAGACCGAGCAGGTCAGCGTACCACTGCCCGTTGAGCTGAGATAGCGCGCAATAATCCTTTCCGTAAAAACGGCCGTTCCATAGCTCCTTTTCGAAGGAGGCGCTGCCCTTAAGGAACGCTTCACGGCAGAGAGCCTCAAAGCGCGCGTCCCTAAAGCGCGACGCCATCTTCTGAGCCGCCAGAAGAGCCGCCAGAAGAAGTCCGGAGGTGTAGGGATGCGTCCCCTGCATATCCCAGAGATCAAAGGTCTGATCCTGCCCTTCATGGTCCGGCAGACCGTTGCCGTCGGCGTCCTGCTTGAGCGACCAGACGATCGCTTTCTTGGCGGCCGGATAGATTTTTTTGAGAAATGCAGCATCGCCGGACCATAAAAAATCACGCCAGGCCATGAGCACGAACTTCGGATTCAAATCCTTCCATTCGAGGTTGGTCGTGCCGGATGACGGGCAGTCGAGCCGGCCCCTTCCCAGATCGTGGGGGACGTAACCCTCAGGGGACTGTGCGCGCGCAAACTGCATATGCTGGGAGATCTCAAGCTCTGGAAAAAAATAACTGAGCGGGATCGAGCCATAGAAGCCGACATCGACCGTCCCCATGAGAGGGCAGATCGCAGGCGCTTCGTAGAATGCGAAGCGGCCGTTCTTCAAATGGCGCGTGGCACTGAAAAAAGGCGCCAGATTGGTCAAAAGGGCATCGTTGAACCACTCGGGAAACGGCAGGGAAAAAACAGCCTTCTGGAATTTTTTCGTTCTCTTTTCCAAAACATCCCGGCGGCGGGACGCGTAGCCTGAGGCCTCCGAAACGCCGGAAAACCAGCGGCGGTGTCCGCCGTCGCTTTCTCCGGGAAATTGCCACGCCAGAGAAAAAAGCCAATCCTTCTTCTGTCCGGGCGCTAGCCGCGTCTGCGCGGAAACAGCTCCGCAAAACTCGCGGTTTTCTCCGGCAGCCGCTCCCCCTGAACGCAGATCGGGCAAACGTCCCGTCTCCGCAAAAATATCCCAGGCTGTGAGCGCGATGTCTCCGGGTCCGAACTTGAAATTTTTGGACACCGCGTTCCAAGACTCCATGAAGCTGAGCTTCCAGCCGTCCTTGCGGAAATTCCATAGCATTTGTCCGCGTTTGAGCTCAAGCCGGGCGGAAGAAGGGTTGGAAAAAAGCAGCGATAGAGACTCCCGGTCTTCGCTGATGCGATTGCGCCGTCCGACACACCAATCGCCGCAAAGATTGCGCCCCATAAAAAAAAGCGCCAGCGAAATGGGCTGCGGGCCGGCATTGCGTGCGCTCAGGCGAAAATAGACGGCCGGCAGACTTGAGTTTTTGACGTCGCCGGGGATCCACGGGCTGAACGTTTCCAGCGTTACCTCCGCCGGAAGCGACGGATGCTCGTACTGGAGCTTGGCCGAGGGAAAGTGTCCGGTGTAGCGGATGGACCGCACGCGGGGGATCCGGCGCAGCGGCGCCGTTTGAAGAAGAAAAGACTCCGGGGCGGATTCGCCTGATATCGGACTCACCCGCACACCCAGGTGATGCCCGAGAATGCCCGGCGCATCTGCCGTTCCTGAGAGCGGCGTCCCCCAGTTGTTCAGAAACGTGAAAGCGTTGAGTACGCCGCTCGTCAAAACCTCGATCTTTCCGTTTCCGATGCCTCCATGCGGCACTCCAGAGAGAATGTTTTGACGGGACGTAAGAATGGGCATGCTCACCTTCCTCTGCCTGGACGCACGATCATCATGCTTCCTGGGCTTTTTCGACTTGCACGTTGTTTTTCAGATCGAACGGATTGAACCCCACCCAGGCAAAAATACTGTAAGCTGTGCTTGAGACGGAACCGGTGCGCGTGCCCTTGGGCGTACGCCATCCGTGACCCGTGTCGGCGTTGTCGGCTGACGCATAGGGCAGGCAGCCGCGGCCCTTCCCTATCTTGGAGGGACTGGCGATCATGAGCTTCTGAAGCTCGCTCAAATAAAAATTGGCCTTATCCTTGTAGAGAGCTGCTTTTTCGCGATCGCCGTGCGAAGCGAAGTGATCGCTTAAGATCCGGTAGCTCACGATGACCTGAGCTGTCCACTCGCATGATATGATACCGCCGCGGCCGACATTCTGCGCCTTTGCGAAATCAAAACCATGAGCCGTCGCCGTTTTTCCGCCCGGCTGCTTGTAAGAGATCTTCACCTTGCAATGATCCTCCGCAAATTCCATGATCGCTTCAGGATCGAAATCATATTTCGAGAGCGTCTCAGGTCCTATCGCAGCGACGGCCCAGCTGAAAGTATCCGTCGCGATCGTGGCGTCACCCTTACCTCGGTTCATCCGGTTTTCGGTCATGCTGTAAGCGTACTTGCGGATCCAGCTGAACACCTTTTCCTGCGCCGCTTCATATTTTTTGTCGCCGGTGATCTCATGCAGCATGCGGAAATAGGCGTAGGCGTCAAGATTGTGCTCTGTGCTGTACCAGCTGAACTCAGGCCCGCCCTTCAAGCCGCCTTCGGTATCCTGCAGACGGATGAGCCAATCACCGATGCGCCTGGCTAAGCCGATGAACTGGCCTTCACGTGTACGGTGCTCATACTGAAGCGCTGCGATACCGACCCAGATGTTGGGTCCGACATGGATGAGACTCTCGACAGGTTCGCCATTCATCGTGTCGTACGCGTTGAAGAATGCGCCGTTTTCCTTCCCCGCGCGGGTATCGTAAAACGAAAGGATGGCCTTCGCGCTGGGAGTGTCTCCGAAAATAAGGAATGTTTGGCTTGCCAACGAAAGATCATAAGTGAAGGCGATGCGCTCGAGCGACGGATCGCCTTCATAGCTGGCTACCAGTCCGGTCTTCACATTGCGGTGGCTCTTGATCCATTCATACATCTGCCGCAGACCCGCGGATGCGACGACCCTGCCCGACTTTTGGATATCGCTGTAGTCGGTCTCCAGGCGCGCCTGGCCCGACTCGATATTTTTCAGCCGCTCAGAAAGATCCTTCTGCTTGTCGAGATTGGACTTGATCTCGCTTTCATAGGCCTCGCGCTGGCCGGCGGTCTGCGCTTCGAGGACGGCGGTCTTTGATTGCAGCTCTTTGATCTTTTGGCGGGCCTGCTCAAGAGCCCCGGTCAATCTGAGCTTCGCGTCCTGGATCTCGACGAGCTTGGAGGCGATGTCGGATTTTCTTTCCGCGTTCTGAATCAGCAGGTTGACGATCTTTTTATTTTGATAATTAAGCTGCTTTTCATTCAAAAAAAGACCCGTGAGCGTCAGCAGCGCGGCCAAACCCAGCGCGACACCGGCGCGCGGCAGCCAGATCAGGCGGCGGGCGTATCCGACGATGCGCCTGCGGGCGCGCGCATCGATCCGGGTATAGGCGACGCCGATGAAATAGCGCGGAGGCGCGCTGTCTTCCACTTTGCGCAGCCAGACGATATGACCCGACGCTCGGATAGGTTCACGGGTAAACGGAGGGTTGATGCATAATTCGAGGGCGGCTTTCGGAACCCCGAGGTCTTTCTCAGTCTGCTTGCCAAAACTTTTAAGTTCGATACAGATTCCGACAGCGCTGACATCTCGCGTGAAACCCTGCAAAAGATGCCTGGCACGCTCTTCCCGCTCCTCTCCGAGCACTGTAAACTCAACGGGAAAAACCGTCTTCATGCGTACGTACTGACGCTTGTTTTGCATCTCAGACCGCCCGTTCTTCCGGGCCGTTTCGGCCGAAGTCGGGGCTAATTTTTTTGGGCAGAACCCTTTTTCTGGACAGGCCTCGGACGCGTCCACAGCTCCTTGAGGACTTCGTAGGCCTTCTTAGGCTGGCGCTCGTAGAAACCGGCCTTGTTATTGGCGTGATTCTGGCTGACGATACCCCACCACTCTTCATTCATATTCATTTTATCCACGCCGTAAGCATCGAAATAATACGAAGAATTCTGCCAGTGCCCGCCGGTGTCATGGATCGTCCAGGTGTGCGGCAGATTTTCATTCCCCTTCCACCACTCGTCGTTCCACTCGAAAAGCGTGCCGCCGAGGCAGTTGCCAACACCTTTTTTCGCGCTGGTGTTGCGCTCAATGTCCAGCCATTGCTGCTTTAAAAATTCGGCTTGATTGACCTCATCAGGCTCCTGCGTGGAGGCGTTGAAACTGTCGCATCCCCACTCGGTCATGACGACCGGAATATCGATCTTCTGCTTGATCTGCCGGAAAAGATTCCCGAATCCGGGCCCGCGATAGGAGATCATCGCCAAGACATCGATGTCGGGACAGACGGGCTTGGCGAGGTCCAACGAGGCCACTTCGCCGACTCCCATAGCCACGAGGTGCTTGGAATCGATCTTTTTGATCTCCTTGGCCAGGTCATTGACGAAGGTGTAATAGATCCTGGCTTTGGCTTTTCTCTGCGCTTCAGGGTCTGTGAGGGCATCAATCTCATCCGAGGACCAGCGCTGCACGTTCAGATCGAAGCTGTAGTTATTTTCGTTTCCCAGCACCCACATCAGCACGCCGGGGTGGTCCTTGTACAGACGCACCATCTCAAGTACTTCGTCGCGGATCTTCTGGCGGAACTCTTCATCCGTGTAGTTGGGGGCAGGCCAGCTCCAAAAACCTAAATAATGGCCGACGAGAAAGCGGATATTGTATTTATAGTAGAGGTCGTCGAAAACTTTCTTCACTTCCTGAGGATTCTTTCCGAGACGGTAAAAGCGCATCGTGTTTCCGCCCATGTTGCGCAGAAGTTTTCCGTCCGTGAGCCAGGGCTTGGAGGTGTCGCCCCAGAAATTATACTCATAATCCTTGCCTATCGGCACAGGAGAATAGCAGGCACCGCGCACAAGATAGGGCTTACCGTTGACCGTGATACGGTCTCCGGCGGAACTCCTCTCGATCTTTATGACCGGTACGCGGGAACGATGAAATAGGCTCGCGGGGCCGAAATAGAGCCACCCCAAAAGGAGCAAGAGCAGTACTGCCAAAAATTTGATGAAGTTTTTCAAATTTGGTTCCCCGTCGCAAAAAAAGTCAGCGATAACGCGGGAATTCTCCGCGCGTTATCGCTGACCCGTTTTCAGTAGATCAATTATTCGTACCGGATATCGTCGAGATAGAACGTAGCCCCTTCCGGATTCACATCCAGATTGGTCGCCCAGCAGAATCCACCGCTGATCGAAGAAAGATCTTTTCCGGTCAGGTCGATGGTGAACTGCTGCCATTCGGTCGTGAGAACCACGGGTCCGATACCAGCCACATCAGAGTCGGCGTATTCGCCGGTGATGCCGCCGATCTTGAACTCTTCGATCCTCTCGCCGCCCTTCTCGCCGCGAGCCCAGAACGTCACCTTCGTAGCGCCGGTAAGATCATATCCGCCCGGACGGGTTCCCCAATTGTTCGGGGGGTTCTGCCAATAAATTCCGGCCCAGCGTGCTCCCTGCGTCGCCTTGTTCGTATAGATGACCTGAACAGAAGTCGTGCCGCCGTGCGGGGACGTCATGAATTTATCGTTGTACTTGATATCGCCGTAATCGCCCATCCAGCCCGAAGGGATGAAGTGGTTATCCGGAGCCTTGGCATCGGTATAAACGTTGAAGGTCTTGAAATTACCTTCAGCGGCATACGAAACGGCGCCCAGGCCGACAAATGCAGCCAATGCGAGCACTAAGAACTTCGCTTTCATATTTCCTCCTTATTCGTGATTGAACACACTGTAAAACGGCAGCCGGAAACGGTCCGGCTCCCGCTTTATTCGTACCTTATATCATCCAAATAAAACGTAGCACCGTCCGGATTTACGTCCAGATTCGTCGCCCAGCAGAACCCGCCGCTGATGGAAGCGAGGTCTTTTCCGCTCAGATCGATCGTGTATTGCTGCCAGTCCTGCGTCAGCGTTACCGGGCCGATCCCCGCAACATCCGAGTCGCCAAATTCGCCGGAAATACCTCCGAGCTTAAATTCTTCGATCCTCTCGCCGCCCTTATCGCCCCGCGCCCAGAAGGTCAGCTTTGTAGCGCCTGTCAGGTCGTATCCGCCGGGACGTGTGCCCCAATTGTTGGCGGGGTTCTGCCAGTAAATCCCGGCCCAGCGCGCACCTTGCGTGGCCTTATTATTATAGACGATCTGGATGCAGGAGCTTCCGCTATGAGGATTATCAGAGTACCTGTCGTTGATCTTCATGTCACCGTAATCGCCCATCCAGCCCGAAGGGATGAAGTGGTTATCCGGAGCCTTGGCATCCGTGTAAACATTGAAAGAATTCCCGCCCCCCATGACCTTGCGCGGCGCTACCTTGCTGTAAACCATGCCGGCGCCGGCATTGGGCGCAACGTTTTTATCTTGGGTCTCGTAAGACTGCGTCTCAGGGTTCTGGGAATCCACCGTAACCTTGATCGCGTTGCCCGAGGCGTGATGAGCCTCAGCTTTGACCGGCTCTGCGGTCGCGGCGGGCTTCTGTTCGCTCTTCGAACAACCCTGAAGCAGAACCGATGCCGCCAGAAACACAAAAATGAATTTACGCATTTGCCTAGCCCTCATTCCAAACGTTCTTGTAGTAGTGATACACCTTGCGCAGCTGCCTCAGATAAGGCGATTGGGAGCCGTCCCCCTGACTGGCAACGCCCAGCCATTCTTCATGCATTGTGCCGTCCGGAAATGCGGCGGTAAAATCTCCGATGGTCTCGTGCTCGTCAGGGCTGAATTTCGGCGGAAGTCCGGACTTCCACCACTCGTCCACAAACTCGAAGAGAACGCCGCCGATCGCATTACCCATACCGGAACCGGCCGCGTTGTAGACGATATCCTCCCAGTTGCCCTGATGATATTCAAGCTGCTTGGTCTCGGCAAAATCCTGATCTTTGCCCGTCACGTATGCCGGGCATCCGTATTCGGTGAACAGCGCGGGCTTATCCATAAAATCGCGGGCATCCTGCCAAAAACTCTTACCAAAGCCGAAAGCCCCGCGGTACACATTGGCGCCGAACACGTCCAGATTAGAGCTGTTCTTCGCCAAGATATCGATCGTGACGACCTCACCGTTCGAAAAGCCGACCGGGCGCGTAGGATCGATGGATTTTATCATGCCCGCGACTTCATTGACAAACTTATAATGGGCCTCGGGCTGCGTTTTTGCGTTGCTTCCGAGGCCCGCCTTATTGGATTTAGGATCGGGGTCGCCGACCTCTCCGTAGTTGGACTCGTTGCCCAGCATCCACATAAGGACATAGGGCTCGTCTTTGTATTCTTCGACGATACGCCGGACGCCTCGCCGCATGTTTTCCATATGCGTCGGGTTCGTGTAATCCGTACCTTCATACCATCCGGCGCCGGAGCCCGCCGCATACATGCCGAGCATGTCCCCCATGATCACATTGATCCCGTAGTCCTTATATAGCTGTCTTAAAAGATCGATGCTCTTCATTTTTTTCGGACACTCATCAGGGAAAGCCGTTTCCAGCACATAGCGGTTCAGCTTCATCTGCCCGATCTCATCCAGCTCGGATTCAAGCCTGACGAGATATTCAGCCTCTTTGGGGAGGTTCAACCCCTCGAATTTGCCCCTCAGGTCCTTCTGTTTCAAAATGCTGTTAAGCTTCTCTGCGTCCGTTGCGCCTTCGGCCGCTTGTATTTTTTTGCGTCCCAGCGCCTCAAGAAGGCCGGCTGAAGCCGCCGGGGTCACGAAATCCTCCGCGTTGAAACCGGGCCACCAGTTGGCGTGATGATAAAGGCGTATGGTATTGACCCCCATCTCCTTCATCAGCTTAAAATCGCCGACAACCTCTTCCCCTGCGTCCTGCACGTTATTGCCATTCGCATCGACCCAGGAGTCGAAGGGTCCGTCGGCGCGTCCATTTTTATTAAGGTCGGCCGTCATCCAGTCATTGTTCGGATCGAGGTTGCCGGCGTTCGGCGATTTTCCGACCGGCGAAGGCGCGTACGCAATGGCCTTCACCAAAAAAGGCTTTCCGTCAACACGCATCTGCCAGTGGCGGTTTTCGAACTGCACAAGCTGCGAGCGCCCGGTTCCCACCGTCTTGACGATCTTCAAACGTCCCGTATCGATGCGCTTTGGCTTCAGCTCCGAAGGATCGGCTTTGACAAGCTTGCCCGGGTTGACGATATAAACGTCGTCGTTGGTCGTAAAATTAAAGCCGTTTTCGATCTTGATCTCTGCGCCCTCAAGCTTGATGCCCAGCTCGGGGTGCTTGCGCGTCAGGTAATCGATGCGGTCAGCCGAAAGCTTCGCCATATAAAGCGGCGTGTGCCAGAAAGTCCAGCCCACCGACTTCGGGAAGTGCACCAGCACCGCATGATAGCCCTTTATAGCTTGCGCTGTCTGACCGAGTTTTTCAAGAGCCATGGAGGTATAAAATTGCTGGACGCCCGGAGTATCCGGGGTCGTAGCCCACTTATAAAAAGTCAGCTGCTGGTCCTCGATGTTGACGTAGTCCCAGGCGCTGCCCTTAAGCTTACCCTTGGTGACAAGCAAACGATAAACCGGATCCTTAATGACCGCGCTATTGGGATAGACTCCGACACCGACGGCTGCAGCTAACCCCTTGCGATCAGTGCACTTATAAGCATATTTTGCCGTGCCTACACCCACGAGCGTGCCGTATTTTTCATAGTCGACAAAAGTCTCGGTTCCTGGGTCAAAAAGCTTGAATTCGATGACCATGTTTTCCCCGCGGGAATTCATGACTTTAGTGCCTGTGGTAGAGGAGGGAGCCGCGGCTTCGGAGGCG
>CAZJAX010000014.1:23075-24636 GCA_964543965.1 uncultured Planctomycetia bacterium | reverse complement strand
GCGCGTCGAAAGTCTGGCGAAATAGCATGCTCAAGATCCTCATGATCGGCGACACATACGGAGACCCCGGGCGTAAAGCGGTCGAGCGCTTCGTGCCGGGGATGAAGCGTTCGGGCGAGGCCGATTTCGTCGTCTGCAACGCCGAGAATACCGCCGACGGAGCGGGCATCACGGAGCGCATCGCCAGGGACCTTTTCCAGGTCGGCTGCGACGTGCTGACGTGCGGCGATCATTCCTTCGATAAGAAGAAGGATGTCGAAGAGTTTTTTAAGGCCGACAAGCGCATCCTGCGCCCGGCCAATTTTCCGAAGGGTCTCCCGGGAGCGGGTTCGACGGTGATCGAGTGTAAGGGCGTGAAGATCGGCGTGATCCACGTGGCGGGACAGGTGTTCATGCGCTACAATTTTTCATCCCCGTTCTTTTCCGCAGATGAGGAGATCGAGAAGGTCCGCGGTCTCGGCGCGCGCGTGACGCTCGTCGACATGCATGCGGAAGCTACGAGCGAGAAGACCGCGATTTCCTGGTACCTCGACGGCCGCGTGGCCGCCGTCGTCGGCACACACACGCACGTGCAGACGGCCGACGACCGGGTGACGGCCAAAGGCACGGCCTGTCTCACAGACCTCGGCATGACCGGCCCTTACGATTCCGTGATCGGCGCTGAAAAAGAGGGCATCATTAAAAGATTTTTGACGCAGATCGGCGGAAAAAAGGAAGTGGCGCAGAACGACGTGCGCCTGTCGGGCGCGCTCGTGACCGTGGACGAGACCACCGGCCGGGCCGTCAAAATCGAGCGGGTTCATAAAAAACTTGAGTAAAGTCTACGAGCTCAAAGTGGAGCGCGAGATCTTAAGCGTCTCGGATCTGACGCGCAATATTCGGTTCACGCTCGAGCAGCGTTTCCGCGAAGTGTGGGTCGAGGGCGAGATCACGGGCTTCAAACTCCACTCGTCCGGACACATGTATTTTTCGCTGAAAGATGCGGAGTCGCAGATCCAGTGCGTGATGTTCCGCCGGGAGAACGGGCTGCTCAAATTCGAGCCCGGCGAAGGTATGAAAGTGCTCGTGCGTTCGCGCGTCAGCGTGTATGCCCCCCGCGGCCAGTACCAGCTCTACGTCGAGCATATCGAGCCAAAGGGTGTCGGCGCGCTGCAGCTGCGCTTCCAGCAGCTGGTGGAAAAACTGCGGGCCGAGGGACTTTTTGACGAAGCGCGCAAGCGGCCGATCCCGTACCTGCCGCGCACAATAGGCCTGGTGACGTCCATCGACGGAGCGGCGCTGCGGGACATCCTGAATATTTTAGACCGCCGTTTTTCGTCGAGCCACATCGTGATCAATCCCGTGGCCGTGCAGGGAGCGGGATCCGCCGAAGCGATCGCTGCTGCCATAGACGAATTTAACGAATGGGGCCGAGCGGACGTGCTCATCGTGGGACGCGGCGGCGGAAGCCTCGAGGACCTCTGGGCGTTCAACGAAGAAGCCGTGGCGCGCGCGATCTACCTTTCAGAGATCCCCGTGATCTCGGCGGTCGGGCACGAGGTGGACTTCACGGTCGCCGATT
>CAZJAX010000014.1:0-23065 GCA_964543965.1 uncultured Planctomycetia bacterium | reverse complement strand
GCCGCAACGCCCTCGGCCGCGGCGGAACTCGTGACGCCGTTGAAAGAAGAGCTTGTCGAGCGCGTCGAAGAGCTTAAGCTCCGCGCGAGGCAGGCGGTCAACTCGGTCTTGAAGAGCTTAGGGCAGGAACTGAGGCTCCTTAGAGAGAATAGGAACCTCCAAGATCCGCTGGCGATCTTCGAGATACAGTTTCAGCGGCTGGACGAACTGAAAAAAAATCTGAACACATTTTTTATCAATTTCGTGGAGCTTGAGAAGGAGAAGCTTTTCGCCTCGATAGGTAAACTGGAAGCCCTAGGGCCTCTGGCGACGCTGAAGCGCGGATTCAGCGTGACGCTCGGGATGCCGGGGGAGAAAGTGCTGACGTCGGCGCGCAGGCTTAAAGCCGGCGACCTCGTCAAAACAAGATTGTCGGACGGATTTTTCATCAGCCAAGTAAAGGAGACGGGAGCATGAGCGATATCAAGGAAATCGAATTTGAAGTGGCGCTGAAGAAACTCGAAGCGATCGTGCAGAATCTGGAAAACGGCGACCTGTCGCTCGAGCAGTCGCTCAAGCAGTACGAAGAGGGCGTCAAAATGGCTGATCTCTGCTCAAAAAGACTGAGCGAAGCCCAGAAGCGCGTCGAAGTCCTGATGAAGACCAGCGGCGGAAAATTTAAAACCGAAGCTTTCGAAGACGAAGGTAAGGCTAAAAAGAAAAAGTAAACACGTAGAAGCCGCGACGGGTCCTGTCGTCGTATCGGGACCATCTGTCCTCCCGCTTCCATTGCGGTCCGGGCAGATGATCCCGACACAACGCCACCCGTCGCAGTGCTTAAGGAATTCTTATGGACCTTGAAATTTATTTTAAAAAACAGAGCGCAAAAATTGAAAAAGCGCTCTTAAGTTATCTGCCCAAAGCGGAGAAGCATGCGCCGGCGCTTTATCAGGCGATGCGGTATGCGGTGATGTCGGGCGGGAAGCGTGTGAGGCCTATCCTGGCTCTCGCGGCCTGCGAAGCGGTGGGCGGGGACTCGCGGCGTGCGATGCCGGCGGCTTGCGCGCTCGAGATGATACACAGCTATTCTCTCGTGCACGACGACCTGCCCTGCATGGATGACGATGCCGTTCGGCGCGGGAAAGCGACCTGCCACGTGAAGTTCGGCGAGGTCACGGCGCTTCTGGCGGGCGACGCTCTTCTGACGCTGGCGTTCAAGATCCTGAGCGCTCCGGCGCCGGACAAGGATTTGGCGGCGCGCCAGCTCGAGGCGGTGCATTTCATCGCCGAGGCCGTGGGCGCTCCCGGCATGGTCGGCGGCCAGGCGGCAGACATGGAATACCAGGCCAAAACACCCAATCTCGCGACGCTGGAATATATCAACATCCATAAGTCCGGCGCGCTCATCGCCGCATCCGTGCGCGCGGGCGCGCATCTGGGCGGAGGCTCCAAGATCCAAGTAACGGCTCTTCTGAACTACGGGCGCGCGCTAGGCCTGCTGTTCCAAATTGTGGATGACATGCTGGACGGTGAAGGGTATGCTAATTTGCTGGGAAAAGCCGAGGCGAAAAAACAGGCCGAGGCGCTTTGCCGCCGAGCCAAAAAAGAGATCGAATTTCTGGGAAAAAGAGGGGAGACTCTTTCATACATCGCCGATTTCGTGCTGGAAAGAGAAAAATAAATGTACCTTTTAGATACGATCAAAAAACCGTCTGATATCAAGAAGCTTTCCCGCCAGGAGCTCGTCCAGCTGGCGGCGGAAGTCCGCACCTACATCCTTGAGGTCGTGTCGACCAACGGCGGTCACCTCGGCGCAGCGCTCGGCGCCGTCGACCTGACCATCGCTCTCCATTACTGTTTTAACACGCCCGATGACACTATCGTCTGGGATGTCGGCCATCAGGTGCACGCGCACAAGATCCTGACCGGACGCAAGGAAGCCTTCAAGACGTTCCGCCAGGAAGGCGGCTTGAGCGGATTTTCCAACAAAGACGAGAGCGAGCACGACCCGTTCACGACAGGGCACGGCGGCGCATCCGTCTCTACCGCTTTCGGTATCGCGGTCGCCAACCGGCTCACGAATAAAAATGCGCGGGCGATCGCCGTCATCGGCGATGCCTCGCTCGGCAGCGGCATGGCGTTCGAAGCCATCAATCACGCCGGCCATGTGAAAGACAACCTCATCCTTATCCTCAACGACAACGAGATGAGCATATCTCCGACCGTCGGCGCCCTTTCGAAGGCGTTCAATAAGGTCATATCCAGCGGCCTCTACAACCATCTCCGCCACGACATCGTCGCCGGCATCCGGAAGATCCCGCGCTTCGGCGACCGCATGGCCGCCAAAGCTAAAAAACTCGACGAAGGCATCAAGCACCTATTTGTGCCGGGTCTGCTCTTCGAGGAAATGGGTTTCCGCTATTTCGGTCCCCTCGACGGCCACAACATCGGAGCGATGATCGAGATCCTCGAAAACGTCTCCAAGATCGAAGGACCCGTTTTCCTGCACGTGATCACCAAAAAGGGGAAGGGGTATGAGATCGCGGAGTCTGATCCGTCGAAATGGCATGCTTCGACGCCGTTCTGCGTGGAAACCGGAGTGCTGAAGCCCGTCTCAAAGCAGAGGACGTACACAAAGGCTTTCGGCGAGATTGCGGTGAAGCTGGCTGAGGCCAACCCCAAGGTCGTCGCGATCACGGCCGCGATGTGCGACGGCACCGGCCTGATCGACTATGCCAAAAAATTTCCCGGGCGATTTTTTGACGTCGGCATCGCGGAGGAACACGGGGTCGCGTTTGCCGCGGGGCTGGCTGAAGCCGGAATGACACCTATGGTCGCGATCTATTCGACTTTTCTTCAGCGGGCTCATGATCAGATCATCCACGACGTGGCTCTGCAGCGCCTGCCCGTCATTTTCTGCCTCGACCGGGGCGGACTCGTCGGCGAAGACGGACCGACGCATCACGGAGTTTTCGATATTTCCTATCTGCGTAAAGTGCCCGGTATGACGCTCATGGCGCCGCGCGACGGACGCGAGTTTGAAGCCATGCTGGAATTTACGACCCATCATCTTTCAGGCCCTATCGCCGTACGCTATCCCCGCGGCGCGGTCGCCGAAGAGACCGGTAACGTGCTGAAAGACGCTCTGCCGGCGCCTATAACGCTCGGAAGATCGGAAATTTTGAAGGACGGCAAGGACGTGCTCATCCTGGCTTACGGCAGCATGGTCTATCCGGCGTACGAAGCGGCTCAGGCTCTGCAGGAAAAGGGTGTCGAGGCGGCCGTGGTCAACGCCCGATTCGCCAAGCCGCTCGACGAAGAGACAATCCTGCGTCTGACGTCAGGCAAGTCGCTGGTCGTGACGCTGGAGGAGGGGTCGCTGGCGGGAGGTTTCGGCGACGGCATCATGGAACTTTATCAGCAGCGCGGGATCTCCAATATCAAAGTCCGCACGCTCGGCATCCCCGACCGCTTTATCGAGCATGGAAAGCGCGAGTCGCTGCTGGATCAGCTGGGACTCAGCGCCGCGAAAATTGCCGCAGAAATTGTGAAGATCCTGGAATCGGAAGGTAAGCGTCCGGTAAAGACCGAAGCCGGGGGTCTTATTTTTGGATCTGAACCGCGTCGTTGATCTGGATCTTTTGACCGTTCTCCAGATTTTTGATGTTGCAGGCCGTCATGACGTCGCGTATTTCCAGCACGCTTAAAGAAGCGATGCTTTTCCCGCCCCTGACGATCTGAAGACCCATTCCTGACGAAAGATTATCTACTTTACCCAAATCAACCACGACGAATCCGTGATCCTCGTTGATCGCAAGCACTTTACCCTCGGTCTTGGGACCGGAGCGTTTCGCGGCCGGCTTCGAATCGGGGGCGCCCGATTTGTCGACGCTGATGGACCCTAGATTCACCGTGTTCCACTCGTCATCGATGGTATCTTTGGCGCCGGTCACGGTCTCTTCGAGCGCGATCTTCGCGACGTTGATCTCCGAGATCTTGCTGGTCGTGACCTGATAAAGACGGTCCATTTTTTCGGAAAGCGCCTGATTCTGTTCGCTTAGGCGGCGGATCTCATCCTCCTTCTGCTTGATCTTCGCGGCGATGTCGGACGTGTCCGCGGAAACGGCGGCCGCAGGAGCACCCTCAGGAGCGGAACCGGCCGAACGGGTTTTCAGAGACTCGATCTCACGCGTCTTGTGTATCAGGATGTCTTCGAGGTAGGTCTTCTCTTCCAAGGCGGTGTTCATCTGCGCCTCGGCCTTTTTCATTTCGTACTGGATCTCTTCGTTCTCTTTTTTCACCGAGTCCATCGTCTCTTTGAGCTGCTTTTTTTGTTCTTCGACGCTTTTGACGAGAGCCGTATTGCGCTCGATGACGGCTGAAAGCTCACGGTTTTTGGCGCTGAGCCTTATAAGCTTGGCGCGGAGCGCAGAGGCGGAGGCCTTGAGAGTCTTGTTGTCGATAGAGAGCCGGCGGTTTTCGGCAGAGACGAGGATCAAAGTGATAGAGAGAGCCAGGACGAGCGAGGCGATGAAGACGGGCCGCGTGGGGATTTTGTCCATGGAGGTGATACTAACAAAAGGGGTCAGCGAAGTCAAACGGGTGCTATAATTTAGGTCTATGGCTCAGAACCTGCTCTCATTCAGCGGGCACCTGGACGAATTCAGGCGCCGGCTCCTGATCTCTCTTGCCGCTGTGGCTGCAGCCGCGGCGTTCTGCTTCGTCTTCATCGACGAGGTCATGGCGGTACTCTTTGCGCCCATAAGACCTCATCTCGGAGAACTGTATTTCTTCTCCCCGACGGACGCGTTTGTCATCAAGATCAAGGCGGCGCTTCTGGCGGGTTTTGTCATCGCGTCTCCGCTCGTGTTCTGCCAGCTTTGGCTTTTCATCTCCCCGGCGCTTCATGCGAAAGAAAAAAGGGCTCTTCTGCCGGTCGTGTTCGTCATGTCTTTTTTGTTTCTGGCCGGCGCGCTATTCTGTTTTTTTTCCGTTCTGCCGCTGACGCTTGATTTTCTGATCCGCCAGCAGACCGCGTATCTCAAACCGATGCTTTCGATGAACGAGTATATGGGCTTTCTGTCGGGCATGGTGATGGCGTTCGGCATCGCGTTCAATCTGCCGCTGGCGGTCGTTGCGCTCGTGGCGCTGGGTTTCGCGCGCGTCGCGACGCTCAACCGTTTCCAGAGACACGTGATCGTGCTGATATTTATCGGCGCCGCGGTGCTCACACCGGGTCCCGACATCGCCACGCAGCTTCTGCTCGCGGTCCCGCTCGTCCTCCTTTTCGAGATGAGTATCGCCGCTTCCTGGATCGTCGAGGTTCTGTCGAAACGGGGAAGGCGGGCATGAGACATCCCCTTCTCTGGGCTCTGGTTCTGGCTCCGGCCGCGGCGGCGTCCGTCTATACGGTCCATTCGCTTTTCAAATACACGCGCATGATCAGCAATATCTTTCTCGGGTTGAAATACAACCCCGTGCACGAAGTCCTGCCGGCGACAGCCGGAGAAAGGGTCTCTATCCTGGATACCGGGGGTCATGAGATCGAAGCGGTCCTTGTGGATAAAAAGGGAGCTTCCAATCTCGTGATCTTCTGCCATGACTCGGGCTCCACGAAGGAATCCTGGGAAAAATACGCCTATTTTTTTCCGGGACTGGGGTACAAGGTTCTCAGCGTTGATTTCGTCAGCGCAGCAGGAGACCCGGAAAAAAATCCCCTCTCTCAGTGGCCCTCGCACGAGGACACCGAGAAACTCGTGCTCGTCGTGCGCTGGGCGCGGCGTGCTTTCGGCGAAAACGTGCCTATCGTCCTTTTCGGCGTTTCTAAAGGCGCGGACATCGCGCTGGCCGCTTCCTATAGCGGGCTGCCGGTCTCAGGCGTCATCACCGACGGGCTTTTTTCGATGCGCGAGATCTTCCGCGATTACATCCGCAAATGGGCGCCTATCCTCGTGAAGCCTAATCTTTTCGGAGAAAATTATCCGTCGTGGGTCGTGAACACGTTCACCGATCTCGGTTTCTGGTACTGCCAGAAGCAATCGAAGAAGAAATTCGTCGATGTGGAGAAGCTCCTGAAAAGGGAGCATGTGCCGCTTCTGATGATCCACGGGGAGTCCGACGACTATATCCCGCCGACGCATCAGCAGTTCCTCCACCGTCTTGACCGCCGCCGCAAGGAATCGAAGAAGCTCATAGTTCCTAAAGCCGGACACAACGAGGCCGTCATGCTCGACCGTGACACGTACGAAAAGACCGTGGTACAATTCCTCAAAAAGGTGGTGCCGATCCCATGAAAAAGATCCTGTTTTTATCTCTGGCGTTCTTGACGGCCTGTGTGTCCGCTCAGGCAGAAGAAGGCGGGAGCGCCTCGCGTCTGTCCGGCATCCTCGAGAAAAGCAACCGTTTCTACGAAACGGTCCGCAACTACCGGGCGATCTTCCATAAACAGGAGCGCGCCGAGGGCAAGCTTCAGGAAAACGAGAGGATATTCCTGAAATTCGAAAAGCCGTTCAAGATCTTCATGGGCTGGCTCAACACCGAAAAGAAGGATCTGCAGGTCGCTTATGAGCGCGGCAAGCACCGCGGGAAGCTGGCGATCCACAAGCCGGGTCTGGGTCTCGGACTTCTGCCCGTCATCTTTCTCGATCAAAACAGCCCTTGGGTGAAAAAGGGCAGCGAGTCCTACGACATCGAAGACGCCGGTATCGGTTCTTTCCTGGAAGATTTTTCAAAGGCCGTCGCTCAGGCGCGGCAGGACGGACTCCTGAAGGTCAATTTTCTCGAGCCCGAAGCCGGCGCTGCCGAGACCGCGGAAGTGATCTTCGATGACCCCGCAAAGAACCCCGTTTATTTCGCGCGCCGTGTCGTCGTGTCATTCGACGAAAAGACGCAGCTCCCGGTTAAAATGAGTCTTTATGACTGGGACGACCAGCCGACGGGCATTTATTCCTATGAAGACCTGCAGATCAATCTCGCCTCGGAAGACGCCGAGTTTAAGCGGCTATCCAACCGGCAGCTTTACCGAGTCTATCAGGGAAAATAAGTTTCCGCTTTGACCGATCAGCCCCAGCGCGACTTTCGCGACGCTCTGAAGATCCCCGACATCCGTCTTTTTATCGGGTCGGTCGGATTTTTTACGCTCGCAAGCCGAGCGCTGGCGGTCGTCATCGGGTTTCAGATCTACCAGATCACTCACAACCCGTTCTCACTGGGAATCTTAGGGCTTTTTGAGGCGATCCCCGCGATCACGCTGATCCCCTTCGGCGGCTACGCGGCGGATCATTTTAACCGCCGAAAGATCCTTCTTGTCACGCGCGCGGCATCCTGCCTTTGCGCTGCGGTGCTTGCATTCCTATCCCTTGAAGGGGGTGCCGATTCGCTTTGGGGACTTTATGCGGTGATCTTTCTGGCGGGGGTCGCGCGCGGATTTGCGGATCCGGCGAATACGGCTTTCGAAGCGCTTGTCGTGCCCAGGCACCTGACCGTGAATGCGTCCTCGTGGATCTCGAGCACCTGGATCAGCTGTTCGGTCGCGGGTCCTGCGGCGATCGGTTTTATATTCGATGCTTGGGGAGCAGCCGGCGCTTACACTGTGATCGCGGTTTGTTTCATCGCCTCATGGATCTGCACGCTGCTCATTGCGCCCAAGCCCCAGCCTCCGCCGGAAAAAAAGGAGCCGATCTTCCAAAGTATTTGGGCGGGTTGGCGTTTCGTTTTTTCAAATCCGCCGCTTTTATCTGCAATGGCGCTCGACCTCTTTGCCGTACTATTCGGCGGAGCGATCGCGCTGCTGCCGGTGTTTGCGCACGACATCCTGCACGTCGGCGCCAAAGGGCTCGGCGTCCTGAACGCGGCGCCGTCCCTGGGCGCTCTTGTCATCACGCTCCTGGCGACGCACAAGCCTCCGATCGCGCGTGCGGGCCGAAACCTCCTGCTGGCCGTGGGAGGATTCGGCATCTCGATTCTCGTTTTCGCGTTTTCCACGAATTTTTGGCTTTCTCTGGCAGCGTTGTTTTTCAGCGGCGTCTTCGACGGCGTCAGCGTCGTCATCCGCCGCTCGATGGTGAGGCTGCTCTCACCGGACGCAATGAGGGGAAGAGTCGCCGCGGCCAGCTGGGTATTCATTTGTGCGTCCAACGAATTGGGTGCGTTCGAGAGCGGTTTGGTCGCAGCCTGGATAGGTACGGTTCCTTGCGTGGCGGCGGGGGCGGCGGTGACGATCGGCATCGTCGCACTGACTTCTGTATTTTCTTCGCAGTTGCGGGGGCTGCGTTTCAACCCGCATACGATGGAGCGGTTGAAGGACTAAAGAGCTATTTGTGAAGATCCCCGCGCCAGACCGAAGGACGGTTGAAGAGGACGCGCCAGACGCAGGCCGAGAGGATCCAGACCATCACGAGCGACCCCAGAGGGTGCAGGAGCGCGTACCAGGGGTTGCATTTCAATAGCCGGTTTCCGATGAATCGGATCACGACGATCCAGCCGCAGACGGCCCAGCTCAGATAATAGGCGAGCGCGTCAAAGCCTGCCGAACCCGTAAATTTCAAGAACAGCTCATAAAAAAGCGCCGCGAACGGGCCCAGCGACATCACGGCAAACAGCAGGATCTTGTGAGCGATCGCGAACACGTTCTTATTGAATAAATAAGTGAAGATGCGTGTCCAGCCCGTCTTGATCTCCTTAAGACTGCTGTACATGCGCGTCGAATAAAGCTGGGTGCCGTTTAAAAAGCGCAGCGTATATCCCGCCGCTTTCACTTTTTTGGCGAGTTCCACGTCTTCCACGACTTCTGATCTGACGGCTTCGTTGCCGCCCACCGCCTCATAGACCGATTTCTTCACAAGGATGTACTGGCCGTTGGCCAGGACGACGCGGCTCTTGGGGTCATTGACCTTTTCGCTGTTGACCGAGAGCGCGAGGCTTCCGAACGCCAGAGGCTGCACGGTTTGTTCCCAATAACTGCGTGACTCCGTGACAGGCGACAGCGTCAGGAGATCGATCTGTTTTCCGACCGCAGTTTTAAGCGCCGAGCCGACCGACTCAGGCTCGTGCGTCGTATCCGCATCCGTGAAGAGCAGCCATTGGCCGCTAGCAGCCTTGGCGCCCGCGGTCATCGCGTGGTTTTTCCCTGTCCAACCCGGGGGCAGCTTCTCGATCGTGACGATGCGGAATGGGACGAGCGAGAGTTTTTTAAAATTTTCAAGCAGGTGCGGCGTGCGGTCGGTGGACCGGTCGTCGACGACGATGATCTCCATGTTCTTGTAGTATTGTTTGAAGAGATGGCCGAGGCAGTTTCCGATGTTCTTTTCTTCGTTCTTTGCCGGCACGATGACGGAAACTTTCATGTCGTCGCGCGGGGGGAAGGCGACCTTTTCGATCGGAGGATTTTTTTGGCCGAGGCTGCGAACCCAGAAAATGCGGCGTGTCCAGACGAGGAACACGGCGCCTAAGTACAGCGGCAGGGCGTGAGCCTGCAGAAAAGCCTGGAAAAAGTCCGTCAAGACAGCGAGTAGCCGCCGTCAGCGACGAGCGTCTGTCCGCTGATCCAGTCGGATCCGGGCCCAAGCAGGAAATCCACGATCTTAGACAGGTCCTCGGGCGCGCCGAGACGGCCCGCGGGCGTGCGCGCCAGGTACTGCTTTTTCATCGTCTCGAAATCGGGGAACATTTTCAGCGAGTCGGTCTCGATGAGACCGCCGGATACGGCGTTGACATGGATCTTATAGGGCGAGAGTTCTACGGCCAGGTACCGTACGAGGTTTTCGAGCGCAGCTTTCGAGATGCCGATGGCGCCGTAGTTGGGCGTATAGAGGCCGGCCCCGAGGCTTGAGATGGCGATCATTTTTCCGCCGCGCTCCTTCATCAGCGGCAGCGCGCCTTGAGCCAGCAGCAAAAACGCCTTGGCGTTGATATCGAGGGAGATGTCCCAGTCTTTGACCCGCAGCTGGTGCACGGGCTTGAAGACTCCCAGGGCCGCGCTGTGTACGAGGGAGTCGAGGCGCGCGGTCTCTTTTTTAACCTCGGCGAACATTGCCTGCACGGCTTCCGGTTCGCCGACATTGCCTTGCAGCAGGAGAACACGAGCTCCCTTTTTCTCGGCTTCTTTTTTGAGAGCCTCGGCGGACTCCTCGTCCCGCAGGAAATTCACGAACACGGTCAGGCCTTTCTGAGCCTGCGAGAGCACGATGGAGCGTCCGATACCGCGGGAACCGCCGCTGATGAATAAAAATTTGTCCGGCATGGCCTTAATGTAGCATTCATTCAGGACTGGGGCAAGCCCCCGCCGATATGATAAAATGACGGCCATGACAGAAACCCGTACGGAAGACAAGGCGGTCAAAGCCAAGCGCGATCTCGCGCGCTTCGAGCGTCATATCCTTTTTCTACACTTTCTGGCCTTCGCGGTGCTGGGCGTCAGCCTTTTCCCCATGATCTATTTCCTCTATTCGATCTGGCAGTTCATGGGGCCTTACGGCGTGCCGCTCAAGATCCTCGCTTTTTCCTTCGCTCTGCCTTTCGGCTACTTTTTTTTCGGGGCGGTGCTGATCTTCCTGTGCGTGGCCGTGAAGAATATTTTCCGCTACCGTATCGCGCCGGGACTCTATCCCATCCATTCGAAAGAAGCCCTGGACTGGCTCGGCTACAGCACGATGATCCTTGTGGCCAACAGCGCTTTTCTCGACATCTTCCGTCTTTCGCCGTTCCAGATCCTTTTTTACCGTCTCATGGGCGCCAAAGTGGGCGAGCGCGTGAACGTCAACACCGCGGGCCTGGCCGACCTCTCCATGCTTGAGATCGGCGACGATGTGCTGATCGGCGGCGGAGTAGCGCTCATCTGTCACGCTTCCGAGCGCGGTTTTCTCAAGCTCGCGCCGACCAAGATCGGAAACGGCGTCTCGATAGGCTTAAGCTCCGTCATCATGCCCGGCGTCGAGATCGGCGACGGCGCTTCGATCGCGCCTTGCAGTCTCGTGCCTAAAGGCACCAAGATCCCTCCGAGGGGCGTCTGGGGAGGAAACCCCGTGAGGGACCTGCGCGCCGAAAGACGTGAAGCCTTAAAGAGCGAGTCGTGATAAAATAACCGCCATGAGTCCCGCAGATAAAAACAAATCCATCCATAATATCGAAGAACGTATGGGCAAGCTCGAACCCGAATCTTTCCGCTACCAGGTGCTCGGCGCCGCCAAAAGCTTCAAAAGCTCCTGGATACAGCTCGGACAGTACCTTTTCACCGTCTACAAAGACAAGCTTTACCGTGACTGGGGTCATCTGACATTCGAGGCGTACTGTGCGAAGGAGATCGGTATCCGCCAGGCAACGGCCGTCAAACTTCTCAAGTCCTACTCCTTCCTGGAAAAAGAAGAGCCGTCGTTCGTCCGCGAGGACGCGATGGAGCAGAGGAAGCCGGACCGTATCCCGAGCTTCGAAGCCGTCAACTCCCTGCGCCTGGCGCACGAGAACGAGAAGATCTCCGAAGACCAGTACGACGACCTGCGTCAGGATATCCTCGAAGAGGGCAAGGAAGACGCCGAGGTTAAAAAGAAGATCAAGTACCTGCTGAAGGCGGGCGACAAGAAGTCTGCGTCCGTGACGGACGACAAGAACGCTCAGCTGAAAAAACTCTCGCTCTACCTGGCGAACTATAAGAACGGCATCTCTCTCCTCGACATCCCGCCGAAAGTGCTGAAAAAACTCGATGAGCTGATCGAAGTCCTAGAGGATTACCAGAAGTAAGATGACCCAGACCCGTTATTTCACGCCGTCTGAAGCCAATAAGATGCTTCCGCTGGTGAAGAAGATCGTCTCCGACATCCTGACCACGGGGCAGTCGATACGAGCGCTGTCGGTGAAGATCGAAAAGCCTGAGGAAGACCCGGAGGTCAACCGCCTGATGGACGTGCTGGACGAGCTTTTTGACGAGCTCGAATCTCTCGGCTGCTCTTACAGGGACTGGAACTTTTCCGAGGGGCTGGTGGATTTTCCGGCGATGATACGGGGCGAAGAGGCATTGCTCTGCTGGAAGAGCAACGAGGACCGCGTGATGTTCTATCACGACCTGGAGTCCGGCTTCGCAGGGCGCCAGCCGATACCCAAAGAACTCCTGCAGTAGACCCTTTTTAAAAATCCGGACAAAATAAAAACCCCGCCCGCTTTGTAAGCGGACGGGGTTTAAATTTATTCTTCGATTATGACAGGTGCTTGGAAACGAGCTTCGTCATTTCGAACATCGAAACCGTCGCCTTGCCGAAGATCGGCTTGAGGTTGGCGTCGGCGTTGATGTTGCGGCGGTTCTTCTTGTCCTGGAGATTGTTCTTCTTGATGTATTCCCAGAGCTTCTTGACAACCTGGGTGCGGGGAAGGGCTTTGGTTCCGACGACCTTGCCGAGCGCATCGCTGGGTTGAAGAGGTTTCATGAATGCTGCATTTGCTTTTTTAACGGCCACGTTGTTTCTCCCTTTGTTGAAAATAATGAATCGTCCGTCTGAAACTGACCCAATATATCTATCATAAAAGCCTCTAAAGGGGAAGTATTTTCAAAAATCCCCCTCGAGGAGGCCTAGAGGGAAATACCGGGGAATGAGCTATAATTTGGACATGCTAGGATTCTACGTCCATATCCCGTTCTGCCTGAAAAAGTGCCACTACTGCAATTTTGTCGTGACGGGCGCGGGCGTCCGCCCGAAAGAAGAAAAATTTCTGGAACTTTTCGAAAAGGAGGCCGCTCATGCAGCCCCGGTTCTGCGCTCGAAGAGTTTCGACACCCTCTATCTCGGCGGCGGCACTCCTTCGGCGCTCGCGGCGGAAGACTTGGAGCGCGTCTTTTCCGTGCTGCGCCGCTATTTCCGCTTCAGAAAGAACATCGAGGTCACGCTGGAGGCCAACCCGGGCGACCTGACCCCCGCCAAGGCGCGATTTCTCCGCTCAGCGGGTGTGAACCGCGTGAGCCTGGGCGTGCAGACGTTTCATGACCGGACGCTCGCGTCGCTCAACCGCGCCCACGGCGCCGCAGAGATCCGCACCTCCTTTAATATCCTGCGCCGCGAAGGCTTCAGGAACATCAGCGTGGACCTCATGCTTTCTCTGCCCGGGGAGACGCTCGACGACGTGAAGCACACGCTCCAGGAGACCGCCCGCCTGGACCCTGAGCATGTATCGCTCTATGAGCTTGTCGTCGAGAGCGGGACCGTATTCGGCCGCCGCAGCGAAAAGGGTCAGCTCGTTCTGCCGCCTGAGGAAGCGCAGCTGGAGATGCTTACTTACGCGCGCAAATTCCTTAAGACGCACGGTTTTCGCCACTACGAGCTTTTGAGCTATGCCAAGCCGGCCCGCGAATCCTCTCACAACCTGATCTATTGGGCCAATCAGGAATATCTCGGCCTCGGGCCTGGAGCGTTTTCATATCTGGGCGGCCGCCGCTACCGCGGCTCTTCGAGTTTTGATGAATACATGAGAAAGTCCGAAGCTGGCGATTGGTCGGCATGTGAGGAAGAGATCTTGAGCGCCGAAAAGAAGGAGACCGAAAGCTTTCTCCTGGCTCTGAGAAAGACCGAAGGCGTCCCGGCCTCAAAATTCAGGAATTTTCTCCGCGAGCGCAAAGATTCTGTCTCCGGTCTCGTGAAAAAAGGCCTCGTAGAAAATAAAAATGGAAAGATCCGGCTCACGGAACACGGTCAATTGTTTGCGGAGACTGTTTTTTCGGAATTGTCGGCGCAGTGAGTATTGACATTGGTTGCGCGCGTGATATAGTACGAATGAAAGTGAAAATTTTTACGTTTGGCATGCGGTCCCGTCACATCAAACGCCGGCAACTCTAAGGAGACACCCATGAGCAATGCCAAAAAGAACGAACGATCCCTCGAAGGCCACTACGATTATTACGGCATCCCCGCCTACATCCTCAAACAGAGAAACGGCGCTTACGCGAGCGGATTCTTCGATCCCGTCGAAGGTATTTTCAAGGCCGGCGGTTCTGCAAAAAGAATTTTGTGGGACGGTATCCGTCTTACCGATAAGGAAGCCAAGAAACTTATACGCGAATATTCCCGGTCTCTCCCGATCTTTGAAGAAGACGGACAGACGCCGGAATGGATACTCCTGCCGGATGAAGCCTCGATGTTTCTGAAGCAGTCCGAGGAAATTCAGGAAGACATGAAGCCGGGGGGCGAAGATCTCCCTGGAAAACAGGGGAAGACGGTCTAATAAGAGGGTTTTTTGAAAACTAAGTCCGGCTGCGCGCCGCTTCGTCATGTCCTGCGAAGCGGCGTTCTTTATTTTGCCCTTATCCTTATCTCGCCTTCGCTTCACGCCTCGGACGTGGAGCTTCAGCGCTCTAAAAGCGGGCACTGGTCTCTTTTCGTCGACGGAAAAAGATACTTCGTGAGAGGCGTCGATTATCGGTTCACGAAAGTCGGCGAAAGTCCCGACGAAGGCACGCTCAAGGACTGGGCCTCCTACGACTATGACAACAACAAGCAGTGTGACCCCGCTTACGACGCGTGGGTGGACGCTAACAAGAATAACCGCCGTGATGAGTCCGAGACCGCTATCGGCGATTTCGAGCTCATGCGCCGTATGGGCGTCAACACGATCCGCTGGTATGTGAACGATTTTCCCAATCAGTCTACCAACAAGAAGCTGCTCCGCGATCTTTTCAAGACCTATGGCATCCGCACGGCCGTCGGAGACAAATTCGGAGCATACACGATCGGCTCGGGAGCCTCGTGGAAGGACGGAACCGACTACCGGGATCCGGTGCAGCAGGAAAAAATGCTCGAAAGCGTGCGGAAGATGGTCGACGACCACAAGAACGAACCCTACACGCTCCTGTGGCTTCTCGGCAATGAGAACAACCTGAAGTTCACCAACACTAACGCGGCGAAATACCCCGCCGACTACGCCAAGTTCGTGAACCGCGCGGCCAAAATGATACACGAAATGGATCCGATGCATCCGGTCGCGATCGTGAACGGCGATACGCAGATGATCTTCTATTACAAAAAACACTGCCCTGACGTCGATATCTTCGGCGCCAACAGCTACCGCGGACCCAAAGGGTTCGGCGGCCTATGGAAGGAAGTGGCGAAATCTCTCGGCAAGCCCGTGCTGATCACCGAGTACGGCGGTGACCAGGCCAACGGCTGGGATGAAGGGCAGCAGGCCCGGCACCATGAAGCCTGCTGGCGCGATATCTGGCACAACCGTACCGGGCATGGCATGGGCAACGCGCTCGGAGGCTTCGCTTTTGAGTGGGCGGACGAATGGTGGAAGGCAGGGGAACCGTATCTTCAGGCGCAGGTGGGGACGACGGGGAGGCAGGGAGTGGGAGCGGCAGGATGGGGGCAGGAATATTGCGGCATCACGTCGCAGGGCGATGGACGCTCGAGTCCGTTTCTTCGGCAATTGCGAAAAGTGTACTTTACATATAAGAAGTTGTGGGGCGCATACGTCTGAATCGCTCTAGATTTGCGTGTCCCGGCGCCACCCGCATATTTTAATCATCTAAAACCTTAGATTTACCTCTTAGCCTCTCTCTTGAATATCCTCTAAAATGAGGTAAACTTCTATAAAATAAGAACTTTACATAACTTTTATTTAAAGAGAAGAGAACGGGAGACATTTGTCTCCTGCATTTCGTATTTCTCTTTGAGATGTCCTTTATAAAGCGGGGTTGATTCTTGGGAAATTCCGGAACGAAACAACTCATTTTAAAAACGATGTCAGCACTGCTCGTCTGGGCATTTCTGATCCAGGACCTTGCGGGCGCGGCGCCGGAAAATATTTTTTCGGCCGGCAAAGCGCCGCTTTTTGCTCAGGCTCCGCGTTTTGAGATCCCGGCCTCCATGGGTGTCGTCGAAGAGGTTTACCAGGCGGAGGGACAGAGGAAAATCTATCTGATCCAGGATGCCCACACCAACGAATCCTGCCAAGCCAGCGTCTCGCGTCTCCTGGAATTCCTGAACCAGAGCCAGAAACTCGAATACGTATTCCTGGAAGCGGGCACGGGAGATAACTCGCTTTCTTACCTGAGAGAAAAGGGATCGGAAGCCGCTCGCAGAGCCGTCGCCCACCGCTGGCTGCAGAAGGGCGAGCTGAAAGGCTCCGAACATCTCGATGTCGCTTCAAACCTGCCCCTGAAGCTATGGGGGGTCGAGGATAAAAAATTATATTTTGAATCCGTGACGCTTTACCGCGCCATCGTCGAACGCCGGGCGGAGTTTCAGGAATATCTCGACGGCGCCGCCGCTGCCGTGAAGGCGCTCAAACCGCTTATCTACAACCCCCTGCTTCTCGCCTACGATTCAAAGAACCGGGAGTATCACGCGGGCAAGATCACCGCGACCGATTACGTGGACTATCTTGTCCGCCAGGCGTCATCGTATGAAATTCCGCTGAAGGAATTTCCGTTCATCGGAGCGCTCAGGGATCTGAGGAAAAATGAGTCCCGGATCGATTTTAATGCGGCCAACGCTCAGCAGATGAAGCTTTTTTCGGCCCTCTCATCGGCGGACGCCCGAGAGCTTGAAGAGGCCGCCGCACAATTCAAGGCCGTCTCGGCGTTCAGCGGTCTCGGGGACAAGGATGCGAAGGCGAAGGCGTTTTATGCGATGATCGAAGAAAAAGCCCAAGGGAACGCCGCGGCGTATCCTGACCTTCTGAAATATACGTCCTACCTGAGGCAAGCGGGCACGATCAATATGAGAGAGCTGGCCCGCGAACTGGAAGCCTTGGAAAATAGGATCTACGAGGCGGTCACGTTCAGCGATGATGAACGCTCGCTCAGGAACTCGGCGCGCGGATATGAGAAAATAAAAGCGCTGTTCGATCTCAAATTGACGCCCGAAGAATTTCAGGAGTACCGTTCAGACAGGCGCTTTAGCATCGAATGGATGACAGGATTTCTGAACCGCAAAATATCGGATCTGCGCCGCCACTACAGCCACTTCAGCTATTTAAAGGAAGGTTTCGGCGAGTACGCCGCCAAAGCGGAGGCGTTTTATGAGCTCACGCGTCGCCGCGACGAGGCGTTCGTCCGGGGGGCGATCGAAAAGATGGAAGCGGAGAAAATATCCGGCGCCGTGCTTGTCACCGGCGGATATCATACGCCTAATCTTAAAGAGATCCTGAAGCGCGAAAAAATATCCTTCGTCAGCATCACTCCGCAGACGCTCAAAGAGACCAATCAGAAGCGCTACGAAAAAATACTGCTCGACCGAGCCGCTGCAGAGTCCTCTGCCCCGCAGGGAACTGCCGCAGATAAAAACGATGTCCTTCCGCTTCGTGAAGCCGCCGGGCTTATCATGAATTTCGAGCAGGAGATCATCGACGAAGACTTGAGGAACGGAGGCACCGGCGGTACCGCATCCGGACCCGGTTCGCTCGGCGGGTGGCCTGCGGTGACCGGTATCTCGGCCGCGCGCTTGGCCGACCAGGTCATTGATTGGTGGAAAGAATACTGGAACCACGAGCCGGAGTTGGCCGACCGGTATCCCAGAGAAGTGGAAGAGTATATCGTCCGCTCGATGGCGATGCTTTCACCCATCGGACAGCCGCGGGTCTTGGATGCAGGAGCGGGAAGAGAGTTTAGAAACAGTCTGCTGCTTAAAAGGTCCTACCCGGCGTTCCGGATCGATGCTCTCGACGTCATTTCTGTCTCCAGTGCGCCGCCGGGCGTCAATTACCGCAAGGCGGCTCTCGAGAGTACCGGTTTGCCTGATGCGGGCTTCGACGGAGTGCTGTGTTCTTGGACCCTGGACTACACGGCTGCCCAGTCCGCAGCCGCCGAGATCAGAAGGATCATGCAAGATAAAGGAATCGGTGTATTCATCTTGCACCATCCGGATTCGCGCGTCATTTCGAATATCCGCGAAAAGTATGAGAAGTCGGTGAGGTCCAAGGCGGCGATCGATTATATGCTGGATTTCATCGGCCGCAGCCAGCCGATCGATATTTCTTCCAAACGTTTCAGAGATTTTGAAGGTTCCGATCAGGAAGTCATTCGCGATATAGCCCGGATGTATAATTCCGTTCCATCTTTCGTGAAGGCGGAGATACGCGGCCGGCTCGTGGAAGGCATCTCTCCTGATCGCGATGCGCATGCCCGCATGATCGCAATGGCGGAGAGGCTTTTTTCAAATTTGTTCCGCGATAAGGAGGAAGTGAGAAAGTTCTTCGAGAACGCGGGTTTTCATGTCGCTCCCGTGGAAACGATCAAGTCCGAAGGCAAAGACGTTGCCTATGGGGTAGTCGTCATGAAGAACTTGGCTGCATCCCGTCCGGCCGGGACAGAGGATAGTTCAGGCGCGCGACTATCGGCGGATCCGGAAGCCTTGGCGCGCACGGTGCGTGAAGCTCAGGAGCCGGGTTTGGTATCCCGGGGGCTGTACCCGGTCAATGCGGCTTTAAGAGAAGACGCAGCCTTGCTCGATAGATATCCTGATCTGGAGGCAGCGGTCTCGGAAGCAGCTCTTCGTTTTAGCGACGCAGATCTTCGCCGGGATATTTCTTATTTTTATCAACTTACCGGCATTGAGATCCGAAAAAAGAGGCTTCAGCGGATCCTCTCGGATCCGGCCTGGCTTTCAGACGAGGATCGCGTCCAAAAGCTCATATTTGTTTATCAATTAATCCTGACATTGGACGGGAAAAAAGATCCCGAGATCGATGCGCTCGTGGAACGCATCATTTTTCAGACGGTCGAGTCTGCGTACGGTGTGGTGTTTAAAGAAGGATCTTCTTTCCCTGACGCCTATTTTTACAGGGCGGCTATGCGTTTGGACGGAAATGGGAAAATCCGGCTTCTCCGCGAGATAACCAAGCCGATGCTTTCTATCCTTCCTGCTTTGACGTCGGGAGAAACGGAACCGGATGAATTGACGCAAATAAAGATCGGTGAAGATTATGATGCGGCCGCGCGGGCGCTTTCTTCGCTGGTTCTTAGGCAGATTGTTTCAGGAGACCAGCTCGTCTTATTTGTGCGCGGACTGGCTTCTGAGCAGCGCGGCCATGCGGTGCATCTTTTAAGTATGGCGCTTCACCGGCTTTGGGTGATCAATCCAAGTGAAAGATCTGCCGCTGAAAACGAGCTTCTTTCTTTGGTACAAGAGGCTGACGCATGGTCAAGCTCCGAGCGGCTGCTGGCTCCGACCAGCGAAAAGGTAAAAGCGGGCAAGATGGAAATAGAGTTGCCGCCCGGAAGGGTGCGTACGATCCCTTATGCCGCGACGCGGCAGGTCAAGGGTGTGGGAAATAATGCAAAAATACTGGCAGTGCTTCCGGATGATCCGCTATTGCGCGGATGGATGGCGATAAAGACCGGGCATGTGCTGGACTCCGTCATGTCGATGCTTTTTTACATCGACGAATCCGGGCCGCGTCCGCGCATGATCGTCGGCGATATGATGAGCGACGCTTTTCCTTTTATCCGCCAAAACAAGGCGCTGAGGGATCGGTATAAGCGGTATCCGATCGTTCTGATGATGATCGCCGAGGAATATGCCCGCTCAAAGAACATCGGCGAGATCATCATACCGTCCTCAAAAGCGATCATTGAAATGTGGCCTGACATCAATCATGGCCTGGCGAATTATGTTTATGAGCGGATGCCCAGAAGATACGGATACACCCAAGCTTTGACGGCACCGGTGCCGTGGGGCGACAGGATCTTGTCGAGCGGACTGGTAAAAAAATTAGACCTGGTTGATAGGGAAGTGCCTTCATCGCTTGAGAAACTTTACCAGGAGCCGACGGTATCCGCCGCCCGTATGGCCGCTCTTCCCTATGACGTCCGCGAAAGTCTGCAAAGCACTCTCGAAAGCCTCTGGTATACCGACACATCGTACGAGGTCGCGGACGCGGCCAAGCTCATCGAGTTTGCGCTCGCGACGATGAGCCGCAGCATCATCGCTGGAAATCTCGTACCCGCCTACGGAGATGAGGACGCCGAGCGTCTCAAATATTATATCGACGCCAATAACCGGGGAGTTTGGGACTCGGACACGCTCGCGGCGATCGCGGCAAATCCGGCCGCGCTTATGCATCTGAAAACGCTGGTTGCAAATGTCATCGTGCTTGAAGAGCGTCATGTCCCTGCGGCGCTTGCACTTATTCGTTCGTTCAATTCGGGCGCGAGGATGGCATTCAATGAGGCTCAGATCGACCGCATCCTTTCGCAGCCTCAATATTTCGGCACCGCTGCCGCGGAATGGACTTCGGAAGACAAGCGGTTTTTAAGCCCGCCGTCTCTCGGATATGCGCTGGCGGTCTACGCGGCGCTGCTGGTTCCGGGCAAAAACGTGCCGACACGTCAGCTGGCCATGGAACTTCATCCTTACCTATATCAATATCCCGCGGAACCTGAGGCCGTTTTGCAGGCATGGAACGGGATGGTCGGCGCCACATCGAGGGCGGATCTCGGCGTACGCGCCCGGAGAACCGTTGACGAGATCAAAAGGTATCAAGCGTCAGCTCCCGCGGATCCTTATTGGCTTCGCAGGCTGCTTCACGCCGCCGGAGATGCTTATACGCCCGCGCAGACGGCCGCCGCGAAGCAGACCGCAAAAAGGCTCGCCGATGCATTTTTCCCCGCCGAAACTGAAATAAAACGCGATCAGATCGCCGACAGTCTCGTCCAAAGAACGCAGCCTGCCTCTTTACAGAAAATTCTCGAATGGCTCGATAGGATTCCTGGCCTTCCGTTTTTGCCGCGTTCGCAGATGGACAGAGCCTGGTACCGCGACTCGTTCATGCGTTTTTCATCGGCGCTTCTCACGACGCATGCGCTTGCCAACAAACGCCGCGCCGCAGACCCGATGGATTTTTTCATTTCAAGCACGGGCTCCTTGAGCGAATTCATATGGAACGTCGCCCACGAGCATACCCATGAGTTCATTCCGCAGGGTTGGACGGTCCAGGCTATTTCTTCCCCGGAAGACTGGGTCACGGACAGCGCCGCCGTCATCCTGACCGACTGGGCCGCCTCTGAACAGGGCCGGCAGCCCGAATGGCACTCGACCGCGGGAATTCTAGGGCCGGTTGCCGTAAAAAAACTTTATGAAAAGGGGCAGGCCGTCGGCGGGACGCTCGATCCGTCGCTGTGGGCCCGCGAAGTGAGAGCTTTTGATTTTCTTCCTGTTGAGAACCGCGTTTACCTGCAGGGTATCATGATCGGCGGCATCGCGCTCGGGTGGGCGAGACGCACGATCGCATCGGGCGCTTCGAACGAACAAAATTCGCACCGCCTGGCGCTGCGCTTCATCGCACGTTTCGCCAAGGAAACGGCCGCCGCTTCGCTGGACGAATTGGCAAAAACTGCTGCAAAGTTTGCTCCTACTGCCACGGCGCCCGTTGCTTCCGTCCCACGCGCTACGCCGCGGTTGACGATCGGAAATTTGTCGACGACGGCCGCAGCGCCGATCCCGACGCCTCCAGCTTCGGTTCAGCCGCAGGATGCTGAGCGCTTGCTGGAGCAGAAGCTACGCGCCGCCGGCGATTTTGACTTCCTGATGCAGCTTTATGCATCATACCCTTTGCCGTCTTTCAGTCAGAGCGACGCGGAAATGCAGTTCAATATGACGTTTCCGAATCTGCGTCTGAGCGGGGAAGAATCTGCCACGCTTTTCCGCATGGCGCAGGCACGACGCGCAGCGCGGCAGGGCGCCCGCCTATCATTCAATAAAAATATATATCTTTTGCTGGCAGAATGGGCCGACCGGTTCGGCTTTTCCGGATTCCTCAGTTTTTCGCCTGAAGCCCAGCGGCACATTCGTCTGATCCGGGACCGAGCCGCAGCTTTAGAGCAGGCCAAAAAAGCGCTGCAGGCCTCCGCGATCTCTTATGATGACATTCCAAAGCAGATGCCGAAAAACGAGACAGCCGTCTTCGGTGCCGAACCTGCAATTTATGTGCCCAAAAAAAGCTCGTATCTGAAGCCTGCTTCCGGCGAAGACGGGGTTTTGTATGTGACGGAGCAGAACGTGCTCTTCGTGCCTGCCGAACAGATGACGCCCGGCAGGGTCATGTTGACCACGCATCTCAAAAATTGCAGCGCCGCTTACGGAAGAGTGACGACCGTCGACGGACGCGTGGTCTACCTTTTGTCCCATCAATACCAGTATCAGTTCCGCCTGATCACTCTGGCGGCGATAGAGCACCTTTTTGAAAAGGGGCTCATCCGCGAAGCGGAAATCCACGCCGTCTCTTATCGGGATACGCAGTCGGTCTATCAGGCGCTGGAAGCCATGAAGCAGAGCGGCCGGAATATCGAGTATGACGTGACGGATCACCGCTACCGCTCGGCCTTGACCGTGGGGGCGACCCTTTTAGAAGGGAACATCAAAATTCACGCGCATGACTGGAGCTCCTCGAGGAATTATCAGGATTATCAGAAGGTCGACTTCAGCCGGGGATCCAGCAGAGTGCTGTATGAGAGTCCGAAGACGGAGGGAGCGCGCATGGCTTTCAATGCCGAAGAGACGGCGCTCCTGCGTTATCAGATCGCGTATTTGAAATACCGGAAAGATGAATTTCAGATTTTGGATTCGATCAATATGTCCCCGATCCCGGACGGCGCCGTCGCCAAAAAAATGGAATCCCATCTCTGGGCGCACCGTTTATGGGCACCGCGCGAATGGCACTATAAAGGGACGGGTGAGATCGTCGCGAAGTTTTTTTCAGGAATGTTCAAATTATTCGTTCCGGGACCCGGTTTTATCGGCCGGTGGAAGATATTCTTTCAAAGAGGTTTTGAGGCGCCGGCTCCCGCGGATCTGTCGGCGCTGACGCCGTATTCGTTCAAACTGAGTTTAGCGATCTCTGAAGCGGAGCTGGCCGTCGAGCGTGCCGAACGGCTCGCGGGCGGTCTCGACCAACCTGAGATCGTGGAAAGCATGCTGGCTTCGTATGCGGACATGGATCGGCGGCAGGTTTTCCATAGGATCTATCAGGGTCTATCCGGCGCCTACGAGGAAGCCGAGACGCTGACGCGGGAACTGGCAGACCGTTTTCGCGACGATGAAGAGCAGGAGACCGGTGCTCGTCTTGCCGCATCTGTCGAGGATCAGCTCATTCATCTCAGCGTACACGCCTCAGA
>CAZJAX010000013.1:0-24795 GCA_964543965.1 uncultured Planctomycetia bacterium | reverse complement strand
GCGGAAGCGGAAACAAAGACACGATAGACGATATCTTCGCTTCTTTGATCATGAGAAGTGCACCGCCCAAAGGATGCCGATGATGCTCTTGCCGTCCCGGATGCGCCCCTTTTTTATCATATCAAGCGCCTTTTTGATCGTCACGGTTTCATGCTCTATAAATTCGTCATGGTCGAGATCTTTCTTGCCGGGATAAAGGCTGTCTGCGCGGTAAATCGTCATGATCTCATTAGTGATCCCGGGCGCAGGGTAAAATCGGGTCAGCCGTTTCCAGCGGCGCGCGCGGAATCCCGTCTCTTCCTCGAGCTCGCGCCTGGCGCAGACAGCGGTCTTCTCATTCTTCTCGAGCGTCCCCGCAGGGATCTCCCAAAGGTCTCCCTGGGCCGAATAACGAAATTGCCGTAAAAGCACGATCTCTTTGGGGCTCGCAAACGGGATGACAGCAACGGCGCCGGGGTGTTCGATGAGCTCGCGGGTTACGACCTTATCTTTTACGGCATCCAGGACGAATCGGTCCTTCAGAAGGCGAACGATGTGACCTTGGTAGATCAGCTTTGACTCGACGACTCGGTACGGAAGTTTCAAGCGCATCAATGGACTTCTAGGACGGAATCCATTCCCCCGTAAGGATTGGGTTCAATGTGGTCGTTGCCGGGATCAGTGACCCAGCAGCCGTCGATGATGAACTTATAGCGGTGCTTTCCGGGACCCAGGAATATCCTTTTCTGCCAGACACCTTTCTCTTTCTCCCAGAGCTTGGACTGCTCAGTGACAGACCAATTGTTGAAATCACCGACGATGTAAACCTCTTTGGCGTTTTCGATCTTCAGACTGAAGTCCCGCAGAAAATCAGGTGCATCGCTCTTTTCTGCCGGCACCCCTGAAGGAAGCGGATGCAGTCCGGTGTCCGATCCCGTGCGCGACAGGATCTCCTGGGCAAGCATAAGGTAATCCAGAGCGCCTTTAGATTTCGGGTTGTGCTGAAGGAGCGGCACGCCTTTCATCTGGGATTCCCGGACCGAAACCGTCTGACGGATCGGCGTCGAAAGAATGTGTTCGCCGAAAGCCTCGCGGATCTGGTCCATCATATGCTTGGATAGGTTGGTCCTGAGGTCGATCATCGTGGGGAGCGCCAGGACTTTGGGCGTATGTCTTAGTTTCACACGGATGAGCTCGATCATGCTGAGCAGCCGATCCACCCCCATCAGCGAAAACGAGGAAAGTTCGATCGGTACGATGACCAGATCTGAAGTGCGCAATGCGTTGAAAGTCAGAAATCCCAGGCTCGGAGGACAATCGATGATGATGAATTCATACGGAAAAGAAAGGCTTGCAAGCACCTCATAAAGGCGGGAGACCGACTCGTCTTTGTTGGTGAATTCCTGCTCGATCGTGCTAAGAAGGATGTGAGAGGGCGCAAGATCCAACCCTTCTTCTATGGGGACTAGGATGTCTTCGAGGAATTTTTTCTTTTTCTCAGGCTTGTCGGTGAGCACATTATAAAGGGATCCGCCGCCCTGATCCGACCGCACGCCCAACCCGTAAGTGGCGTGCGCTTGAGGATCCAGGTCAATAAGGAGAGTTCTTTTTCCCATCGAGGCCAAGGAGGCTGCGAGGTTCAGGGCGGTCGTCGTCTTGCCGCAGCCGCCCTTTTGATTTGATACGGCGATGACCTTCATCGTCTCCGCCCTCATCCGGCTACTCCGAAAACCACTGAAGGTCGCGGATCATGATCGTGTCTCCGGGACGGTTGGAAGTGTCTTTTGAGCCGAACTCCAGACGAAGACTCTCGACTCGCCGGGAATCAAAGTCTTTTGAAGCGCCGGCCAACGAGATCTCTGCTCTCTGCCAGCCCGTGGTCAAACCGCTCGGGAACGGATACATCTTTCCTTTGTGAAATGCCTGAATATTGCCTTCGTCTTTGAGAGCCACCGCAAGGTTTTCTCCGCCCTTCTCGCCTTTCGCATAAAAAACGATACGGCCTTTTCGCAGGTTTAGCGGACGTTCAAAATGTATCGTCGCGCGGGCGAAGGGAGCCACGGAGCTGTTGACCAGAGTCAGAAGTCTTCTCTCCCGCGAACTTTTAAGATAGGCCGCTCCCTCAAAAATAAACTCCTGAAGCGGTATGCGGTTAGCGTCCGCTTCGAGCGCGTCCTCGCCCGCCTCGTCAAGCGCCTCCTGCATGCGCTCCTGAGGCGGAAGCGCTGTCACAGTGTAAGGGTTTTTGTCATCGACGATCTTAATATCCACAAAAACCCTCTTGGTAGAAAAAAGGCTGAGCGCGGTGATGAGAAACGCCAGCGAAGTGATGATCCACGGCACGATCGAAGCCATCCGAGGCTTTTCAATGACGCGGATAATGACAGGCGGTTCGGCTGTTCGGGGCTTACCCGTCGCAGAAAAATAGATCTCGCCCAGCTGTTCCTGCGTAAGCTCTCGGCTGGTTTTTTCGAACCGGATCTCTCTCTCGCCGCTGTGTCCGGGCGCGGATGAAGCGTCGTGCGATTTCAGAGCCTCGAGGATCTTGCTCATTCTAGGAGCTTGTTCTGTTTTAAGACTTTCTCGGCTTCAAGGAACGCGTTCTTCAGCTCGAGAAAGTGAGAGACGTTGACAGAAATGCCTTTACCGGTGGGGACTTTTTCCTCGCCGTCTTTGGTGGCGGCGTAAACGCGAATATCCAGGAGATCGTAGCCTTTGAACTCCTTGATGGAGACGCGGACTTCTTCAAATTTGTTTTTCGGAAAACTGGCAACGAGTTGGTCCAAAAATTCTCCTTGGGTGCCTGTCTCTGCCTGGCTCTGTAGAACCTTTAAAAGCTTATAAAGTTTTTTACTAGTAAATCTATTAGATATTGTCTAAGTAAATATTTATTTGAAAGAATTATAACAAATACTAAGGCTTATATGCAAAACAAATTAAAAAAATTTAGTAGCCGGATCAGGCGTTTTCGCGGGAGGTGAGCGACGGTCGGAGCGCCTCTTCGATGGGCGCCGGCTCATCGGCGTTTTTGAGCTTGCCGCCCAGCGCGTTGGCCTTCTCGATCTGAGGCGAGACGCGGGATTGCCAGGAGGCAGCGCCGTCGTTCCATCCGTCCACGGCTTTTTTTAGGCCGGCGCGGATGTTGTTGAGGTGTTCGATGAATTTAAAAAGACGTTCGCCGAGCACCTCGACCGCACTGCCAAGCTCCAGCGCGTTGTCAGCGAGCACCTGCTTCTGCCAGCTGTGCTTGATCAGATAAATGAGCGGGATGATGGTCATGGGGCTTGCGATCATCACGCGGCGCTCGACGGCGTCGCGGTAAAGGCTCGGGTCCGTCGCAAATGCGGCGCGGATCGCAGCCTCGCTCGGGATGAACATCACGACAAACGGGATCTCCTTGTCGAGCTGAGTCTGGTATTCCTTACGGCTTAAGTTGTTGAAGTTGGAGCGGATGTTGGCGACAAGGTTCTCATAATGCTGCTTCTGCCGGGCGGGATCTTCGGTTTCCTGCGCCAGCAAAAACTCGCCTGTTACTTCTTTGGAATCGATGGCGAGCTTTTTGCCTCCGGGCAGATAGAGGGTGAAGTCCGGGCGCATCTTACCGCCCGCATCGTCGCTCATGCTGAGCTGGGCCTCGAAGTTGACGCCCTGGATCATGCCGTTCTGCTCGAGGATCTCCTTCAGGACCTGCTCCCCCCACTTGCCGCGGACTCCGATGCTGGATGTCAGCGCTTTTCTGAGAGCGCCTGTTTCCATACGGATCGAATTTTCGGCCTGCAGCACCTGGGAAAGAGACTCGCTGAACTTGCCTTGCAGCTCCCGGCGGTCTTTCTCGAACTCCTGCAGAAGCTTCTGCGTGCTCTCAAACTTTTCCTTCATCTCCCCCACCGACGCCTCGATCAGAGATTTCTTATTTTCCATGGACAGATCAGCCTCGGTCTTCACCTGCCGAAGATCGCGCATCGCCGAAGAAAAAAACTGGTCAGCCATGTTTTTGAGGGTGTCGGAAGCGGCCAGGCGGAAATCGCCCTGTATCTTTTCCTTGGTCGCCTGCTCTCGCAGGAGGTTGTCCTGGGCGGTACGGAGACGTTCTTCGGCGGATCTGATCTTAGGCGAAAGCAGAGACCAGACGAGAAATGCTCCGGCGGCCGATCCGCCGGCGGCCGCGATCAATAGCTCGGTCACGGAAGCTCCCTGCTCTTCTGGACAAACTTCACGCGCAGCTGATAAAGCAGCTGTTCGAGCGTCTTCTTCTCTTCGGCGCTTAGGTTGCCCTTGGTCTTGATCACCAGCATATCCAGCACATCGATCAGATACTTGGCGTGACCCAGATCTGCGGGCGTAGAAATCCCGCTTTCATCCGGAAGCTCGCCGAGCGCCGCCAGCGTCTGCATTCCGAGACCCGAAAGAAAATAGAGAAAATCGGGCTTTCCCGGCTCAGGAGCCTGAGGCTCTTCTTCGGCGCCCGCCGGGTCGGGTGCGGGCGCGGAAACCGGCGCAGCGGCAGAGGATTTCTCCTTTTCTACGGTATTTTTCCAGGACTCATCGACCTTCTTTTTGACAATAAAATCGGGAGTGTTTTGGCGGGTTTCTTCCATCGCTAACCTCGGAATTCTTAAGAGCTATCCCTTTGTTAAGGGGAAAATTGCGGGAGCTGGGACTCAAAATATCCCCGCTTTCCGGCCGCATGAAACCGGCCGGCAGCGGGAAAAAGCAGGAGCTGTTCTTAGAATTTCTTGTTACGGCTTTTGGAGGCGCGAGCTTTGCGTCTTTTGATCTCGCTCGGCTTCTCGTAATGCTTGCGGGCCTTCAGGACCTTCAAAATGCCTTCGCGCTCTATCTTCTTTTTAAAACGTCTAAGAGCCTTTTCAAGCGGCTCATTGGGACCGACTTCAACTTTTGACATGAACGATTCAACCCCCCTTTTAGTCTGATGTAGGAGAAATTATAGACCTATTTCCCGGAGGTGTCAAAGATTCTCAGCAAACCATTTTCCTTCATTGCGGCAACAGATCCCGGCAGGTGAGTCTGGGGCCTTTTGCCGGCAGAAGCCAGGAGCCCTCGGATAGCCGCGATATGCAGGCTTCCGAAGCGGGCTCTTCCCCCTCCGAAGAGCGCCAAGGAGCGGGAAATCACCTCTGAGCATACCGCCGGATGAAGGCGCCGCAGCCGGACGGCGTCAAGGCGGATCTCTCCGGCCGATCTCCGCCGCAAGCACTTTTTAAGAGCGCCCTCGGACAGGGTGTCCAGTAGATCCTGCGTTTCGGCGCAGATCTCGCTCAGGTCGGAAAGACCCTGCTTGATCTGGGGGTTCAGATTTTTTTCTACCCAGGGGATCAGGTGGTTGCGGACGCGGTTGCGCGTGTAGAGATCTTTGAAATTGGAGGGATCCTGGAAAAACACCAATCCCGATTTTTGGAGGAAAGAAAGGATTTCCATTTTAGGGACCCCGATCAACGGGCGGATCACCTTGAAACGGCCTTCGCTCCTCACGACGGGAATGCCGCCGAGGCCTCGCAGACCCGCCCCTCTCGCAACACGCATAAAAACCGTCTCAGCCTGGTCATCCAGCGTATGCGCGGTGGCGATCTTGTTCGAGCGGGTCTTGGCCGCGACCGCGGCAAAAAAACGGTAACGCTCCTCACGCCCCGCCTCTTCGAGCGTCAGGCTCTTACGGCGCGCCAGAGCCTTGACGTCGACGCTTTTACTAAAATACGGCACGCCGTGGCGCTTGGCCAGCGCTTCAGAAAAGACCGCGTGACCGGACGAGCGCGCGGCCGCGATGCGGTGATTCAGATGAGCCGCGCAAAATCGCAGCGAGTATTTTTTTCGTAGTTTTAGAAGAAGGTGGAAAAGCGCAACGGAATCGGGTCCGCCGGAAAGCGCCAGCACGATCCTGTCGCTCTTCTCGATCAGATGGTGGCGGCGGTTATATTTCTCAAAGTCTTCGAAGAGTCGGCGCATGGGCGGATAAAATTAAAACACGGACAAGCCGAAGCGATCCGGCCTGTCCGTGTTCCGGGCGGAACCCGAAAGTGTAGCGTCAATAAACGAAAATATAAGTGGCCTTGCTGGAAGCCGGGTCATACTCGACGTCGACTTCGGTGCCGCTGGTCAGTGATTTGATGTCGCGATCTTTTTCCCCGTCCGTGATGTCGGTGGAAGATTCGATCTTAACAGTGATCGCTTTATCGCCGGGCGCATTTTCTGTTTCGCCGTAAAGCTTGACCGTGATCGTGCCCGCCGCTTCGTCGATGGCGCTGACTTCACCCGAGATGAACTCGAGGTTTTCGGCAATAGCGCCGGCTTCCTGCTCGACCGCTGCAGCCTGCTCTTCGACAGCCGCGGCTTCAACCGGCACGGGAACGGGTGATGTTTCGGGGGTGGCCGCCTCGACGGCAATAGCCTGCGCCGTTTCTACGGCTGTTTCTGTGGCGGTTGCGGTGGTTTCTTCAGCGTAAGACAAGCCGGTGATGCCAAAAATTAGAGCTAAAGCCACAACGTATTTTTTCATTTTATACTCCGTGTTGATCGCCGCTTTCAGACCCTTCTGCGCTTACCGCTTCAGGGGGGCCTGCCCCGGGCGGGTCGGGATATTTAAGTAATGAGTATACCTAATGGCCTGTTTAATGTCAAAATTGCTAAAAATTGACGAAGGTGGATCGGCCTCAGACGCCGGAATCCGTCCGGAAACCCTCAAGCGCGGCCCTGGATTCGGGCTCCGTCTCATAAAGCACGGCGGCCAAAAGGTTTGTTAGAAGCTCCGATTGACGCGAAGGATTCGTTTTTAATATCTGCTCAACGTCCGCCCCATACTCTTCGGGTCTGCGGCTGAAAACGATTCCCCGCTCGCTTAGATCCGCCATCGAATGAACGACTGCACTCTCTTTTTCTTCAGAGGACATCGCCAGCCATGCCCTGCCGGAAACCGGCTCTTCCTTGGCATTGCCCTTGAAAAAGTCCTTCATCTGCGCGTCCGTCGAGCGGAGCGCTTTATCGGTCTCGGAAATCGCCTGGATACGCTCCGTCTCCGATATAGCGAGCGCGGTCCCCGGAAGCAAAAGCGCGATCAGCAAAGCCGGCGCGATGGACCTCATTTCAAAAACGGCTTGTCGCCGGAAAGGATGCGCACCTCGCGCTGAGGAAACGGGATAGTTACGCCGGCTCCGGTCAATGCCTGATAGACTCGGAGATTAGCTTCGTATAAGGATGGGAAATAGTCCTTGGTCGGCACCCAATAGCGCATGCCGATGCTGATGGCAGAATCACCGAAATTGTCTACCCCGACTTGCGGCGGGGGTGTTTTCGTCACTTTCGGCAATGCAGCAAGCGTGTCCGCCACGATCTTCACGGCTTTGACCGGGTCATCGGCATAACTGATGCCGATGCTTCTTTCAACAAGCTTGTTTTCCTTGGAATTAAATAAGATCTCGCCGACCACGTCCTTGTTTGGGATCGTGATGCGTTCGCCGTCCCCGTTGATCAGAATCGTGCAAGGGAGCTTCACTTCTTCGACGACTCCGTGGACCTCCTTGACAGATATCGTATCGCCCACCGTGAAGGGATGGGTCAGGATGACGGTCAGGCCCGCCGCGTAGTTGGAGAGCGGAGCCTGGATCGCAAAGCTAGCGCCGAAGATCAGGGCGCTGGCTGTGGCGATGAGCGGAGAGATGGTTACCCCGAACTTCTCGATAGCCATAAGGATCACGAAAGCCATGATGACGCCGCGCACCGCCATCGCCAGGAACTTGGCGAGCGTGATGTCCATCTTCTTTTTCTTCAGGAGTCCGAGAACGAGATTGGAGACCCATCCCGCCACCCAGAAGCCGATGGCCAGAATGACCAGGCCGCCGAGTACCTGGAATCCGTATTTGACGAGATATTCGACTGCCGTGTCTTTCAGTTTTTGAAGTTCCATGATGCCATCCTGTAGGGTTTGATTGGGGTTCATGCCGTCCCTCCCGCGTATTTTAGCATTCTAACGGCGCTTTCAACGAGGGTCAATCCTGTTGTAGAATAGCCGCATGAGAACAATATTGCCTGCGTTCGCTGCCGCCTGCCTCCTCTCGGCCTGTTCCCCTGCCCATGCGGACACGCTCCACCTAAAAAACGGCAACAAGCTAGAGGGTTTCGTCGAAAATGAAACGGCGGATGCGCTCGAAGTGAACGTGGGGTTCGGCACCGTGACTCTTCTCAAAAGCGAAGTCGCTGACATCGTCAGATCGGACGCCGCGGGCTCGCAGCGTCTATGGGACGAATGGCACTCCAGAAAAAAAGAGGAAGAGCTCCGCCGGCCCGAAGACTTAAAAAAAATAGCCGAAAGAGAGCTTGCGGAAACCCGATTGAGGCTCGAGGCGGAGAGAGCCAAGAACCGCGCCGACGAATACGGGGTGAAGGAAGTATTTGCAGAGACGCAGAACGGCCACTTCTACGTGAACGTCCTTCTGAACGGAAGGGTGCGCGCCAAATTGATCCTCGACTCCGGCGCTTCCTGCGTGGCGCTGCCCAAACGCATCGCCGATGATCTGGAGATCGATGCGGCAGGGCTCAAAAAAGACCGCGCAAAAATGGCCGACGGCCGGGTGGAAGAGATAGCCCTCGCAAAACTCGAAAGCCTTGAAGTCTTAAGCGCCGACCCAGGCAACCCCGCGGAACTCGAGCGGACCGGTATCGCCGCGCAGGGGGTGGACATCTTTATCCTCACCCGCGCCAACGATGTCATCATCGAGACTGCCGACCGCGTCTACAAACCCGACGACGGGCTGCTGGGCATGTCGTTCCTTAAATACTTCCAGATCAAGCTTGATTATGAAGGCAGGAAGATCTACTTCGAAAAAAACCGGGCGAAATAACGCAGGTGCTCGGCGTTGAAAATTACCTGGGGGCAGGATCGAACTGCCGACCTATACATTATGAGTGTAACGCTCTACCACTGAGCTACCCAGGCAATACTTTCAAACGTAGGCGCGGAGGATCCAGCCTCCGCCGATGACGCGTCCGGCTTCATCGTAGAAGGCGGCGGCCTGTCCGGGTGTGACCGCCTTCTGAGGAACTTCAAATTTTACACGAACTTCCCCGGAATCAAAAGAAAGAATTTCGCCCGCTGCGCTGGAGTGCCTGGAGCGTATTTTGACCTTCACCTTGCCCGCCCGGGGCCCCAGCTGCCAGACCGGACGGTGGACGGTCATCTCCGAAGCCAAAAGCTCGCTCTCCCGGCCTATACACACCTCGTTCTTTTCCACATCGATGCCTGTGACGAAGTAAGGCGTGAGGTTGGTGATGCGGATACGCTTCCTCTGCCCTATCGTAAAAAGATGGCTGCCGTCATGCATCCCCATGGTCTTGCCGACCGCGTCGACGAACCGGCCCTTCGAGGGAAGCTTTTCGGGAACAGCCTTCTGCAAAAAATCCACGTAGTTGGTTTTCACAAAACAGATCTCCTGGCTGTCCGGCTTGTCGAATACACGAAGCCCCAGCCTTCCGGCGATCTCGCGGACCTCGCTCTTCGCCATCTCGCCTACAGGCAAAAGTGTCTTGGCCAGCTGCTCTTGCGTCAGACCCGAAAGCACATAGGATTGATCTTTAGAGAGATCGTCACCCTCGGCTATAAAATAACGTCCTGTCGCAGGATCTTGCCCCTTTTTTGCATAATGCCCCGTGGCGATAAAGTCCGCCTCGAGCTCGTCGGCCTTATTCTTCAAAAGTCCGAACTTGATGTGGTTGTTGCACTCGACGCAGGGATTGGGTGTGCGCCCCTTGAGATACTCGCCGGTAAAATAGTCGATGACCTTCTCTTTAAAATCCGAGGAAAGGTCCAGCACGTAGTACGGGATACCAAGATTGCGTGCTACCGACCGCGCGTCATCGATATCGCGTATCGAACAGCATCCCTTGGACTTCTCGTCACGGCACTCGTCGTTGGACCAGGTCTTGATGGTGACTCCGATGACATCATACCCCTTCTCCTTAAGGAGATAAGCCGCCACCGAGCTGTCTACACCCCCGGACATAGCCACAACAACGCGCGTCTTTTTTATATTTTCCATAGGTTCTTATAAGCACTGCGACGGGTGGCGCAGTGTCGGAACTATCTGCCCGGACCGCAATGGAAGCAGGAGGACAGATGGTTCCGATACCGTGACAGGACCCGTCGCGGCGTCTTGGTAAATTAGCTTTTTGGGGTATCTTTGGGTTTAGAGTCCGTCTTGGTATCTCCGGACCCGTCTTTCATCGCGCGTTTAAATTCGCGGATCCCCTCTCCGAGGCTCTTGCCGATCTCGGGAAGGCGGTTGGCTCCGAACAGGAGCAGGCACACGAGCAAAACGACTAAAAGTTCCGGTAATCCTACGCCGAACATGATGACTCCTTCGTTTCTAGAGCTATTATGATACTCATCCTAGCGCACCCGGTCAATGCAATGATTCGCCAGGTGCTCGAGGCTTTGGCGGTAGACGGATTCAGGGATACCTTTAAGGCTTTCGAGGGCGGTGTCGATGTAAGCGCGCGCCTTGGCCATCGCGCGTTCCACGGCCTTTTCTTCCACCGCTTTAGCGCGGATCTCTTCAAATTTGACGTCGCCCGTCTTCATGCGGCCGATCAGGTCATCGCGTTTATCTGGGGGCATTCCCTGTAAAAGATAGAGGAGCGGCAGCGTCACATCGTTTTTAGTGAGGTCTAAACCCGTCGTTTTGCCAAGGCTCTTGGTCTCGCCTACGAGGTCGAGGCAGTCATCCACGATCTGGAACGCCATGCCCAGAGAAAATCCGTAGCGGCCGAGCGCGTGGATATTCTTCTCATCGGTCCCCGAATAATAAGCCCCGCCCATACAGGCCGCCTGAAAAAGGGCCGCAGTCTTCTGATGGATGATCTTAAGGTATTCCTCCTCGCTCATGAGAAACTGGTTGCGCTTCTCCACCTGCTTCATCTCTCCCTCGCACATGATATGCGCGCAGGCAGCAAATGCCTGGTTGAGGAACGTGTCGTTCAGGCCTGCCAATAGAAGGAATGCCTTCGCGTAAAGATAGTCCCCCGAGATGATAGAAAGATCCCTGCCCCAGCGCGCATGCACGGAGGGCTGGTTGCGCCGAAAATCGGAGTTGTCGATGATGTCGTCATGGACGAGCGTCGCCGTATGGATCAGCTCGATGGCCGTCGCCAGCTTCGCCGCCTCTTCGCGGCCGCCGCCCTGCACGCGGGAAGTCAGGAGCGTAAGCGCCGGCCGAAGGAACTTGCCGGTCATCTTCAGGATGTGCTCGTGGATCTTTTGGATCAGGTCGTCCTTGGAGGCAAGCTCGCTGTGCAGACAATCGTGAAAGGCTTTCAAGTCTTTCTCGATAGGCGCGTAGATCTCGTCAAGCGTTGGTCTATTTGTGATCGTCATAGATGGGTTATTATAAAGCCTTAAGGACCTTATCCAAACTTTTTAATGTATACTCAAGATCCGTGTCCCTGTGCGCCGCCGACACGAAATAGGATTCGAAAAGCGACGGCGGAATGTAGACCCCCTCCTTGAGCATCGCCCGGAAAAAACGCGCAAAACGGCGCGTGTCGCAGCGCTTGGCGTCAGCGAAGTTCTCGATCTTGTCGTTGCCAAGGAATATCGTGAACATCGACCCGGCCGAGTGCAACGAAAACGTCTCGCCGTGTTTCTTCAAAAGGCTCCGGACCTGCGCCAGAAAATAACCCGTCCGGTCATTGAGCTTCTCGTAAAACATGGGCGTCAGGCGCGATAGCACGCTGTGCCCCGCGGCCATCGAGAGCGGGTTGCCTGAGAGCGTGCCCGCTTGGTAAACATCGCCGTTCGGAGAAAGATTTTCCATGATCTTTGAGGACCCGCCGAAGGCTCCCACCGGAAGCCCGCCGCCGATGACCTTTCCGAGGATGGTCAGATCGGGTTCGATGCCGTAAAGGTGCTGCACGCCGCCGTGCGTGATGCGAAAACCCGAGATCACCTCGTCGAAGAGGAGCAGCGCTCCGGCTTTTTTGGTTTCCTTTCTCAAGGTCTCCAAAAATTCACAATTGGAAGGCACGACCCCCATGTTGCCGGCGACCGGCTCGACAATGACGCAGGCGATGTCCCGGGTCTTCTTGAAGAATTTTTTAACCGCGTCCGCATCGTTGTAAGGAAGCGTGGCGGTGAGACCGGCCAGGGAACGCGGAACGCCGGCCGAATCGGGCGTCCCGAAAGTCGCAAGCCCGCTCCCCGCTTTGACGAGCAGGCTGTCGCTATGTCCGTGATAGCAGCCTTCAAATTTGACGATCCTTTCCCTGCCGGTCACACCGCGCGCCAGCCGTATCGCGCTCATGACCGCCTCGGTGCCGGAGCTGGTAAAGCGGAGCTTTTCGATGGCGGGAAATACTTTTTTGATCTCGACGCCGAGGCGCGTCTCGTAAGGAGTGGCCGTGCCGAAGCTCGTGCCAAGCGCCGCCTGCGCCCGGATCGCTTTCACGGTGCGCTCTTCCGCATGCCCGAAAAGCATGGCGCCCCAGGACATGCAGAAATCGACGTATTTTTTACCGTCCGTGTCCCAAAGGCAGGCGCCCGAACCTTTTTTCATGAGCACAGGATCTCCGCCGACGGACTTAAACGCCCGCACGGGGCTGTTCACGCCTCCGGCGAAGCACTTGCGGGCATCAGCCCACGCCTTTTTCACTTGAGCCACTTGGCCAGATTTTCGGCCCAGTACGTCAGGATAAAGTTCGCGCCTGCGCGCTTCATCGAGAGATGCGTTTCAAGCACGATCTTTTTCTCCTCCAGCCAATGCTTTGCGGCGGCGGCCTTGATCATCGAGTATTCGCCGCTGACGCTGTACGCGGCCACCGGGCAATGAAAAGCATCTCTTACGTCGCGGATGATATCCAGGTAACTCAGAGCCGGTTTAACCATGAGGATATCGGCTCCTTCGTCCAGGTCGGCCGACGCCTCGCGCAGAGCTTCCTGGCGGTTGGCGGGATTCATCTGATAGGTTCGCCGGTCGCCGAAGCTCGGCGCGCTCTCCGCCGCCTCACGGAACGGAGAATAAAATGCGGAGCTGTATTTCACCGCGTAGGAAAGGATCGGCGTCATTTTAAAACCTTCGGCATCAAGCAGGCTTCGGATCGCCGCCACGCGTCCGTCCATCATGTCGGAAGGCGCCACGACGTCAGCCCCGGCGCGGACGTGAGAGAGCGCGATCTTGGCGAGGGTCTTGATGGAAGAGTCGTTGTGAATTTTCCCTGCCTGCGTGTGTCCGCAATGGCCATGAGAAAGGTACTCGCAGAGGCAGATGTCGGTGATGACGAGAAGGCGCGGGCATGTTTTTTTTAAGGCGGCCACCGCTTTCTGAACAATGCCGCCCGAGCTTAAAGCGGCTTTACCGTCCAGATCTTTTTTGGACGGGATCCCAAAAAGCAGCACAGCCGGAATACCCGCCCCTTCGATCTTGCGGGCATGCTCGATCAGCGTTTTAAGCGAGTGCTGATACTGTCCCGGCATGGACGAGATCTCCTGAGCGCGGGTCAGCCCTTCCTTGACGAAAAGCGGCTGGACGAGGTCGTTCAGCGTCAGCGCCGTCTCTTCGGCCATAGTGCGCAGGACGGGGTTTTCCCTCATGCGGCGCAGTCTTATCACAGGGTATCTCATGCTTTCTTCCTCAAGGCTTCGACCATGCCGCTCATCGTGGACTTTTCAGCCTCGGCATAAGGCTTCAAATGATAAGATTTTAACGCTTTTGTGGTCACGGGGCCAATACTTAAAAAACGCGTCTTTCCGGCGATCTTCCTAAGAGCCGCCAGACCGATGATCTTGACGAAGTTGTTCACCGTCGATGCGCTCGTAAAAAAGACATAATCGGCTCCGCCGCCTCGGATGAGCCTCCGCGTTTCCGCGGGGACGGTCTTGGGCATGACAGTTTTGTAGGCGGTCACCCGATGGATGATGGCGCCGAGCTTCACGAGCCGCTGATCGAGATCGAGCGGCGCGATATCGGTTTTTAAAAGAAGGAAGACCCGGCCCTTTAGAGAAGGTTCTTTAGTTTTGAGCGATTCCAGGATCGCCATGCTCTCGAAGCGCCTGGGCTCGAGATCCACGCGGATACCGTGACGCAAAAGCGCGCGGCTCGTCTCAGCTCCGACGCTGGCGATGCGCGCGCCTGCGATTGCTCTGGCGTCAAGACCCTTATCGCCTAATCGGCTGAAAAAACCCTCCACCCCGTGAGCGCTTGAAAAAACGAGCCAGTCATACCAGCCCAACCGCTCAATAGCGGCGTCCATTTCCTTGAAGCTGTCGGGCGGCTGGATGCCGATCACAGGAAACTCAACGATCTCGCCTCCAAGCTCCTGGATCTCGGCCCGGAAGCGGCCTCCGCAGGATGCGGCGGCGCGCGTCAAAACGACTTTTTTTCCGAAAAGCGGCAGACGCTCAAACCAGCCGAGCTTTTTCCTCAAAGCCACGACCCCGCCGATGATGATGATGCATGGCGGCTCAAGCCTGCGGCGCTTCACCTTGTCTGCGATGTCCGCCAGCGTGCCGTCTGCGGATCTTTGGCGCGCCAGCGTCCCCCACTCGATCACGGAGACGGGCACTCGGGCGGACATCCCTGCGGCGACAAGACGCTTAGCGATTTTCCCCAGGTTGTAAAACCCCATGTAGATCACAAGGGTGCCGCCGATGCCTGCGATCTTTTCCCACGGAATGGCATCGAGGCGTCCGTCGTCAGCGCGGTGACCCGTCAAAAATGTGACGGATTGGTTGTGGTCGCGGTGTGTCAGAGGAATGCCCGCATAGGCTGCGCAAGCCGTGGCGCTCGTGACGCCCGGCACCACTTCAAACGCGACGCCGTGATCCCTCAGAAAAAGCGCCTCTTCGCCGCCCCGGCCGAAAAGATACGGGTCGCCGCCTTTTAGGCGCACGACGCGCTTGCCTTGCCTGGCGGAGTCGAGGATCAAGCGGTTGATCTTGGCCTGAGGCATGGCCTTATGCCGGAAACCTTTGCCGACACCGATCTTGACCGCCTCTTTTTTGGCGTGGCGAAGATGCTCGGGGTTTGCGAGGTAATCATAGATGATGAGATCGGCTTCACGCAGACGCTCCAAAGCTTTGAGCGTCAAGAGGCCCGGATCCCCGGGGCCTGCGCCGACAAGAGATACGAGGCCCTTCACGATGCGCGTGCCTCCTTCATAAGCTTGCCGGCGCCGAGAGCCAAAAGCTTTCGGGCCAGCCTCGCCCCCACGCCCTCAGGATCATTTGCCGAACCGCTAACGCTTCCAGAGATAAACGCATCGCTCGACGTCGAAAAAACGAAGGCCTCTAAAAATAGACCGCCTTTTTTAAAGGCTGAGTTGACACCGACAGGGACCCGGCAGCCGCCCTGAAGTTTTTTCAAAAGCGCCCTTTCCGCGCGCACGCGGATCTCCGTCGGACGGTGATTAAGCTTTTTGAGCATCTTTATCGTATCCTTGTCTGAGGCGCGCGCTTCAAGACCCAGCGCGGCTTGGCCGACCGCGGGAAGCACGCTCGAAGCGGATACGGGAACCGCGTATCTCAAATACCTTTTGAGGCGCAAAAGCCCTGCGTTGGCGAGCATGACGGCGTGAAAATTATTTTTTTTAAGAACACGGTTGATGCGCGTGTCCAGATTGCCGCGCACATCGTAAAGGCGCAGATCCGGACGCAAAAGCCTCAGCTGCCGCTTGCGGCGCGGACTGCCCGTCGCCACGGACGCTCCCATCGGAAGCGTCTTTAGGGTGAAGCGTTCCCTCGAGATCAAAACGTCGCGGGTATCCAGCCGCCTGGGAAACGCCGCCAGCATCAAAGGCGCAGGCAGCTCGGTCGGCAGGTCCTTGAGGCTGTGCACTGCGACGTCGACGCTTCCGGCCAACAGCTTTTCTTCGATAGCCTTCGTAAAAAAACCGGTATCGTTTTTCTTGAAGAGCTCGACCGACTGGTACTCGTCGCCCGCGGTCTTGATCACGACGATCTCAAAGGAGACGCCGGGATTCGCTTTGCGCAGCGCCGCCAGGACCTGACGCGCCTGGGTTAAAGCGAGCGCGCTTCCGCGCGAGCCGATGCGGACGGTCTTGAGGCGGCGTTTCATTTCGCGGAGGCGGGCCGGACTGCGCCGAATTCTTTGGAGAGCCAGTCCATATAGTATTGCGTCTGCCGCGATACGAGCGTGCGGCATTCGACGATCTGTCCTTCGCGGAGGCTTTTATTTTTATCGGCTATCTCTTTTAGGTCGTCGATATTGTAGAGATACACGTTGTCGATGTTTTCGGCTGAAGCTTCGATGTTTCGCGGCATCGCGATATCAACGAGAAAGAGAGGTTTTTGGTGGCGCGTCTTCATCCAGGAGCGCACCTGCGCCTCGGAGACGAGACAGTGCCGGGACAAGGTCGAGGTGAGCAGGATATCCACGTCTTTGATGCGCGACTCGAACTCTTCGAAAAGCACAGCCTCGCCGCCAAACTCCTTCACGAGCTCACGTGCGCGCTCTTCATGACGACTGGAGACGATAAGGGGCCTGGCGCCGTGCCCGGTCATGGCCTTGAGGAGCTGTACCGCCATCTCACCCGTGCCGATGACCATGACGCGCACATCTTTCAAATCTTCGAATATCTTCTCCGCAAGATCCACGGCCACGGATGCGACACTGACGCGGCCGGCTCCGATATCGGTGTGTGTGCGGAGGTTTTTGGCTACTTTTAGCGAGCGCTGGAAAAGATTATTAAGAACTTTTCCGGTAAAACGGTTTTCCTGTGCCGAAAGATAGGCGTCCTTCACCTGACCCGTGATCTCCGTCTCGCCCACGACCATCGAGTCGAGTCCTGAAGCCACGGAAAAAAGGTGCTGAACCGAGTCAGGCTGCTTGAGCACGTACAGCTTGTCTTCGAAAGCCGACAGGTCAAGCCTGGCATGATCACTCAAGATCTTTTTCGCCCGAAGCACCGCGTCTCCTCCGCTCTCAACGACGCCGTAGATCTCCGTGCGGTTGCACGTGGACAAAAGGACCTGTTCAGAGAACACATGCTGGTCGCCGAGCTGTTTCAGGAACCCTTGAGAGTCCTTGGCGGAGATACTGAGCCTTTCGCGGATCTCAACCGGGGCGGTCTTGTGATTCAGACCCAGGACAAGAATCTCCACTTAAAATCTCCCTCCGTAGCGCGTGATGTCATGGGAGCTGACGATGGTGACGAAGAGCAGAATAAAAATAAACACAGTTCCAACCGCGATCTTGTGTCCCCTCCTGAGAGAAGAGACGCGTACAAGCAGTATGCCCCAATACATGAAGCATGTCGCCAGCGAAAGGATGACTTTTTTGTCGTAAAAAACGCTCCCCATCTTGCTGAGATCATGCGCCCAAAGCATGCCGCTCAGGATACCCAGAGAAAAAAGAAGCGTACCCCAGACCAGAGACACGAAATTGACGCGGTCCAGAGAATCGAGTGACGGAAGCTTGAAAAGCGTAGACGCAGGATTCTTGGACTTAAGCTGAGCCGACTGCAGCAGGTACATCATAGCGCTCGAGACGGCAGTGAGCAGGCCGGCCAGCCCGCAGAGAATGAGCCCTAGATGCAGCAGGAGCCAGCGTCCGGATTCCGGCCCCACGGCAGGCCCCTCCCCATGATAAAGATAGATGACAGCGAAAAGAAAAATGAGGATGGCTGCAGGCAGAGAGAAAAAAATGAAGTAGCGGGCAGGATGATGACGTGACTCGAAGCGAGTGAAGCAGAAACCCAGCGTCGCAAAATAAAAAAGAAAGGCTGCCACAAACAGAAGAAAGTTCATCGGAGGTTTCCGCTTTGCAGTTTACGGTTGAGCGTAGCAAGTTCTGCGGGATCCATTGTGAAGCTCTGCCCGAAACCCGGAAAGCGGCCCTGACGCACTTCCTGGATATAATCATGCACCGCTTTTTTAGAAAGCGCTGCGGTCTCGGCGTATCGCTTGACGAATTTAGGTTTAAACGAATCGAACGCGCCGACGAGGTCTTGATACACAAGCACCTGCCCGTCGCAATAAGGTCCTGCGCCGATGCCGATGGTCGGCACGGTCACCTGATCGGTAATGACCTTCGCGACTTCCCAAGGAATGCATTCGAGGACAAGAAGGGATGCCCCGGCCTGCTCAAAAGCCTTGGCCTGTTTGAGGATCTTCTCAGCCTGAAGCGCGGTCTTTCCCTGCACCTTGAACTCCCCGGCCTTCACGGCCTGAGGCGTGAGACCTACATGCCCCTGCACCGGGACACCATTTTTGACGACGAGCTCCGTCGCTTTGAGACAATTCTTATTCCACTCGATTTTGACGGCGTCCATCCCCGCCTCTCCGGCGAAGCGCTTAGCCGATTCCAGAGCCTGTCGAGGACCTTTGTCGATGCCTTTTTTAGGCAGGTCGCCGATCATGAAGGTCTTGGGAGCGCCGCGCCGCGCGGCTTTGGCGTGATGCATCATCTCTTCCATCGTGACAAGCGTCGTTGAGGGGTAGCCGAGCAACACCATGCCAACCGAATCCCCGACGAGGATAAAGTCCACGCCGGCAGCCTCAAGCAGGCGCGACGTCAGCGCGTCATAGGCGGTCAGCATCGCGTATTTGCGGCCGAATTTCTCTGATTTTTGAAAGGTTTTAGGCTTCATGGGTAAGCCTTGATTATACTACAGGATCTGCTTGGCGACTTCGGGGATCAATTCTTCCCAGCCGATAGCCATGAGATGGACACCCTGACAGTAGGGCTTGGCCGCGCGGATGATCTCGCAGGCTATCTTGACGGATTCCTTCTTAGCATCGGGAGCCGTTTCAAAGCGCGCGATCATGTCTTTGGGGATGAAAATGCCCGGGATCTTTTCATTCATAAAAGTGGCCATTTTTACCGATTTGAGGAAAATGATGCCCGCCAGTACAGGGACTCTGAAGCCCTCTTTTTGGTAACGCTCCATGAAACGCTTGAACCGCTCGATCTCGAAGACTCCCTGGGTCTGAAAGAACTGCGCCCCCTTCTCGATCTTGCGGCGGGTCTTGGAAATCTCGGTCTCAATGTCGTCGACGCACGGGTTGAGTGCGGCGCCCACACACATCTGAGGCGCTCCGTCGAGCTTATGTTCGGTCATGTCGAGGCCGCCGTTCATTTTACGGATAAGCTCCATATAGTCCGCAGCGTCGAGATCGAACACGGGCTTGGCTTCCGGATGGTCGCCGATCTTGACCGGGTCTCCGGTCAGCACAAGGATGTTGTGGATCCCCAGCGCGTGCGCCGAAAGAATGTCCGACTGAAGGGCGATGCGGTTTTTATCGCGGCAAGTCGCCTGCATGATGGGTTCGATGCCGAAATTTTTTAAAAGATGTGAGGCGGCCAGAGACCCCATCTTCATAAGCGCGCTCTGCTGCTCGGTGACGTTGGCGGCATGCACGACGCCTTTGAGAAAAGCGGCCTGACGGTAAAAAGCTTCCATGTTGACGCCCTTAGGAGGCCCGAGCTCAGCGGTGATGACGAATTTTTTTTCCAGGAAAAGTTTATCGAGCTCCACGGCGGCCTCTCTGCAGCTGGTATAGACGGATCAGGTTTTGGATGAGCATGATGTTGGTGAGCGGACCGACGCCGCCGGGCACGGGAGTGATGAACGAGGCGCGCGACTTAGCCGCGTCAAACTCCACATCGCCCGTGATCTTCCCGTCATGAACGTTTTCGCCGACGTCGATGACCACGGCGCCGGGCTTGATCCACTCGCCCTTGATGAGGTGGGCTTTCCCGGCGGCGGCCACGACGATGTCCGCGCGCTGGATATGCTCGGCCAGCGAGCGCGTCTTGATATGGCAAATGGTGACCGTGGCAAAACGGTCCGAAAGAAGCACCGCCGTCGGCTTGCCGACGAGATCACTCGAGCCCACGACGATAGCCTCCTTGCCGGCAAAATCCATGCCGGTCGAGTCCAGAAGCGTCAGCACCGAGTGCGCTGTCGGAGAGAATACGCCCAGATGGCTCTTAAGAAAAGTCCGGCCCTCGGCGTCTTTGAGCATGTCGATATGGTCGAAAATATTCGTCGGGTTGATGTGGTGCGGGATAGGTGAAAAGATCATGATGCCTGTGATCTTGCGATCGCGATTCAAGCGCTCGATTTCGCCGAGCACCTTCTTCTCGCTGACATCGTGGGGAAATGTCCGGCTGACGAGTTTAATGCCGATCTTTCCGAGCATACCTGTCAGATATTTCGAGTAGACGACGGCGTCCTTAGACTCGCCGATCATGACAGTGGCCAGCGTGATGTTTTTGGCCTTAAGTTCGGCGATCTTGTGTTTAGCGGCTTCGAAGTACTTTTTGGCGATGGCCGATCCGTCGAGCAGGTGCGCTTGGGCGGTCATCGCTTTTTTCCCTGAAAAATGACGCGGTGGCCGACTTTGATCTTTTGGGCAGCCTCGTCCAGCCTTGAAACGGTACGCGCCGTAAAACGGGACGGCTTCATAGCCGAAAGGTTGATCTCCACATTGAGTCTTGCCGAGCGGAAGCCGGCATCAAAAAGAACCGCCGATTCCAAAAGATCGCTATAGACCCACAGGCCCGTCCTCGGCATTTCGGACGCTGCCAGCGCGATGCCTTTTTCTGCGAGCAGACACATCCGGCAGGGCGCGGCTGCCGCACGCTCGAGCGCTTTCGTATAAGCCGCGCCTTCTCTCTGAGCCTTGCCGAATTTTGAAAGGGCCAAAAACCCGCGGACATCATCCTCCATGAGCCTAAGAGCTTCACGGCGTATCGCTGAAAGAAGCGCGATGTTTTTTAAAGACAGTGCGTTTTTGAGGCCTTTTTTTTGGGAGCGCTTGAGATTGAGGCGGGCCACCATCTCCCCGAGCGCCGCCGCTTCAGCGATGACGACGGCTGCGGCCGCGCCGCCGCCCGGCGCGGCGTCGGACGAGCCCAGCTTGATCAAAAAAGATTCGAGAGAGCCCGAAGAAAGCTTAGGCAAGACCCTTCACCTCGCCCTCGTCGGACAGATCCATCCCCTCCAGCATCGGTTTTTCGGGCAAGCCGGGCATGAGCATCAGCTTGCCGCAGATCGCGACGAGGTAGCCCGCGCCGGTGAACGGACGGATCTCGCTGACCTTGAGCTTCCAGCCGGTCGGAGCGCCTTTGAGCTTGGGATCGTCGGAGAGCGAGTAGGCGGTCTTGGCGATGTTGACCGGAAGATTGGCGAGCTTGAAGTGATGAATAAGCTCGAGATCCTCTTTGGCTTGATCCGAGTAGACAACATCGGCGGCGCCGAAGATCTCGCTTGCGATCTTGTGGATCTTTTCCTCAGGCGTCAGCGTGAGCTCATACAAATGCCTAAAGTCGGCAGGTTTTTCAGCGAGAACTTTCAGGACTTTTTCCGCGAGCTCCAGCGCGCCTTCGCCGCCCTGCTTCACGGCATTGGATACCGCGCAGTCAACGTTTTCGGACTGCAGGTAATCCCGGACAAATTTAATCTCCTCGTCAGTGTCGCCCGGGAAGCGGTTGAGCGCCACGACGGCGTTGATTCCGTAGCGCCGGATGTTCTGCAGGTGCTTCTCGACGTTGGCGAACCCTTCCTTGAACTGGTCGATGACTTTTTTGTGCGCGACACCCTCCTCAGCATGAGATTTCAGCGCCTTGATCGTCACGACGAGCACGCAGACGCTCGGCTTGAAGTGTCCGTCGCGCGAAACGATGTCGAAAAGCTTCTCGAGGCCCAGATCCGTCGCGAAACCGGACTCGGTGACGACATAGTTGGCGAGCTTGAGCGCCGTGAGCGTGGATATCACGCTGTTGTTGCCGTGAGAGACGTTGGCAAAGGGACCCGTGTGCATGAACACCGGCTGACCTTCGAGCGTCTGCACAAGATTGGGCTTGATGGCATCTTTCAAAAGGACGGACATCGCGCCGACAGCTTTCAGATCTTTGGCCGTGATCATGCGGTCGTCCGTCGAAAGCGCGGTCGAGATCTTGGCGAGCTTGGCTTTGAGTGTCGGGATCGAGTGGCAGAGCGAAAGAGCCGCCATCACTTCGCTTGAGGCAGTGACGTCGAAGCCCGTCTTGTGCTTGCTGAACTTGCTGGCTTTGGCCAACCCGACCATGACCTCGCGAAGCTGACGATCGGAAAGATCCATCGCGCGGCGCCAAAGAATTTTGGAGGGATCGATCTTGAGCGGGTTGCCGTGGTGAATATGGTTTTCAAGGACAGCAGCCAGCAGGTTGTGCGCGATCTCAACGGCGTGAATGTCGCCGGTGAAATGGAGGTTGATGTCTTCGAGCGGGACGACTTGAGAGTATCCCGCGCCCGTGGCTCCGCCCTTCACGCCGAAGATCGGCGAAAGCGAAGGTTCGCGCAGACAGAGAAATACTTTTTTCTTGAGGAGTCCGAGCGCCTGAGTAAGCCCGATGGATGTCGTGGTCTTGCCGTCGCCTTCTTTGGTGGGCGTCATGCCCGTGACGCAGATAAGCTTGCCGTTGGGCCGCTGCCAGAGACGCTCGAGAACACTGAGCGACACCTTGGCTTTGTACGCGCCGTAAGGCTCTATCTCGTCATTGCGGATACCCGCCGTATTGGCGATGGCGTGGATCTGGTGAGGCTTGGCCTTGCGCGCGATGTCCGCGGACGAAGGGATCTTGCTCAAAGCGTTCTTACTTCCCCATCCCGACGCGCTGAGCCTGCTGGAAGACCTTACCTTCCGTGCGGATCGAAGGCGCGATGACGAGGTCGATGTTCTGAAGCTCGCGGATATCTTTGGCGCCGACGTTGCCCATGCATGTCGTGAGCGCACCCATCAGGTTCTGGCTCCCGTCGTCGCGGTTGGCGGGACCCCAGAGGATCTCCTCAAGAGAGCCGGTCGTGCCGACGTGCACCCTGGTGCCGCGCGGAAGATTGGCGTGCGGCGTGGCCATGCCCCAGTGATAGCCTCCTCCGGGCGCTTCCTTGGTGCGGGCAAAAGCTGAGCCGACCATGACAGCGTCGGAGCCTGAAGCAAACGCCTTGCAGATATCGCCGCCGCTGGACATGCCGCCGTCGGTGATGATGGGGACATAGCGGCCCGTGCGCTTAAAGTAGGTGTCGCGTGCTGCGGCAGCGTCGCAAGTCGCGGTGACTTGAGGGACGCCGAGGCCGAGGACGCCGCGCGACGTGCACGCTGCGCCGGGACCGATGCCGATCAAAAGACCTGCCGCGCCTGTGCCCATGAGCTCGAGCGTCGTCTCATAAGTGACACAGTTGCCTAGGATGACAGGGATCTTCATCAGCTTGCAGAACTTGTGGAAATCGACGATCTTGTATTCGCTGGAAATATGCCGGACCGTGGTGACGGTGGACTGGACGATGAAGATGTCCGCTCCGGCGTCCTGCGCGATCTTACCGAACCGCTCGGCGCGCTGCGGGATCGATGAAACGCAGGCGGTGCCGCCGGCCTTCTTGATCTCTTTGATGCGCTTGGCGACGAGCTTTTCCTGGACGGGCTGCGTGTAAAGCTTTTGGATGAGGACGCCGGATTCTTCGACGCTCGCACGGGCGATCTTGGCGAGCACCTCTTCGGGGTTTTCATAGCGGGTCTGGACGCCTTCGAGATTGAGCGCCGCGATGCCGCCGAGCTTGGACATCTTGACAGCGAACTTGACGTCCACGACGCCGTCCATGGCCGACGCCATGATCGGCACGCGGTACTTTTTACCGCCGATAGACCAAGAAGGATCGACCTCGTTGGGATTGATCGTCACATTGCCCGGCACCAGCGCGATCTCGTCGAACCCGTAAGCGCGGCGCGCTTTCCTGCCCCGTCCCAGCCACTCGCCCATGTCAATCTCCTTGGATTTTTAGAGTATCAGAATTTTTGCTTCGAACCGATACCGCCGTCTCCGGCGCTCGGCTTAGTTTCGTTCAAAACAGACCCTGTCGTGTTGGTCGTGGCGTCCGCGGTCGCGTTCGTCACTTCGCTCAATGGAGCGATCGGGGAAGCCACCGTCTTCACGATGTTGCCTGCGCCCTCAAATACGTCCTGCGCCGCCTGCCCCACGGGAATACCGTCGGGTCTCGGCGCGGCATGACCCGTCTTGGTCAGCTTGGTGATGTTGGCTTCGCCGTTGGACGCCTCGACTTCAAAATCGACCGTATCCAGCGTAGAAATATCTTTCAGGAGGTCGTTGGACTTCACGGTAAACTCTGTCTGGCTGTCCCCGGAAAACCCCTTGATGGGATCGTGCGCGATCGTGATGCGGGAATAGACCGGATCGACGCTGACGACTTCGCCGCTAGCCTTGTAATTTCCGTCTTTGGCGAAAGCGGCGGGGGCATAAATCAAGGATGCTGAAAGGATCAAAAGGAGAATTTTTTTCATCGGGTCACCCTTTTACTTAAAAAAGTTAAAAGAAGTTATAGCCCGATATTTTAACAAATCCCTCAAGGTGAGACAACACCTAAAAAGAAAACCCCGGGTCCGCTTTCACGGGCCCGGGGCTCTTTAGATCAGGCTCTTAGAGACGCCTGGGGCGATCAATACATTCCGCCGCCCATTCCGCCCATTCCGCCGCCGCCCGGCATCGCGGGCATCGCCGGCTTTTCTTCCGGGATGTCGGTGATGAGGGACTCGGTCGTCAGAAGCAGGGACGCGATCGAGGAGGCGTTTTGAAGCGCGCTTCTCGTCACCTTGGCCGGGTCGATGACGCCGGCGGCGATGAGATCCTCGTACTTGTCCTTGTCGGCGTTGTAGCCGACGCTGTCTTTTTCTTCTTTCACGCGGGTCACGACCACTTCGCCGACCTGTCCGGCGTTGGCTGCGATCTGCTTGAGCGGGGCTTCGATGGCGTTGCGGATGATCTTCGCGTCGCCGGGCCGCAGCCCCAACATGGCGAGGGG
>CAZJAX010000012.1:0-26185 GCA_964543965.1 uncultured Planctomycetia bacterium | reverse complement strand
AGCTGCTTTCAGGATCGAGCTTCATGCGGGAAATGACGTCCTCGATCTGCCGCTGGGTCTCCCAGCCGTTGGTTCGGTCCATCTCGGCATGCAGGGCGTCGAGCTGATTCATGAGCTGAGGCGTGTATTCGGTCTGAAGGCGGTGGTTTAGATGGTGATAGTCCCCAAGAAGCTTCACGCGGTCTTCAAGGCCGGAAAGCACGATGTCATAGACTGAGCCTCGGATGTCCGTGGGCACTTCCTGAGGCAGGTGCGTGATGCGGATCCCCTTCTGGTAGCCGATCTCGCCGCTGTCTACCTTCATCTGGCCGGCGATGACTTTCATGAGCGTGGTTTTGCCGGTGCCGTTGCGCCCGAGAAGCGCGATCCGCTCGCCGGCCTCGATCTGCACGCTGATGCGGTCGAAAAGCAGCGGCCCGCCCAGCGCCAGAGAGACTTCCTGGATACTGATCAGCGCCATGAGAATGCCCGGAGTGCGTTTTTCATGCGGTTAGTGTAGCAATAAACGGAGTGCTTGTGGAAAATGCTTGGCGCCTGGATCAGGAGCCGTTTATTTGAAGAATAGCGCTTTGATCACGGCCAAAACCGCCAGGAGGCTCCCGAATACGCAGACGACGCTGGCGCCGGTAGGGTAGTCGAAATAATACGACAGAGCCATTCCCAGAACGCTCGCGATAAACCCTACCGCCCAGCCGAAGAGAAGGCGGGTTTTTGTGCCGTTTGAGAACAGAACCGCCGCGGATGAAGGAACTACGAGAAATGAAAATACCAGAAGTACGCCCGCGATCTTCACGGAACTCGTCACGACGATACCGAAAGACACATAAAATAAAAAATCCCAAAAACGGACCCTCAAGCCTTGCCGGTAAGCTCCGGCCGGGTCGCGGGATATCAGCAGAAACTGTTTTCTGAAAACAGCATGAAAAAGACCGACGGCCGAGTAGATGCCGAGTATTTTCAATATCTCCGGTATCCTGATCAGAAGAATATTTCCAAAAAGTGCTTCACGGATATGCTCGTCCCCTTCCCCGGAATGGCTTAAGATCATGACCAAAAGCGAGGCCGAGACCGCATAGACGATACCGATGATCGCTTCCTGGGGTACTCTCTGCTCCTTCAAACGCGTCAGCGAAAAGATCGCCGCGCCTGCCACCGTAAACCCGAGCGATATCCAGTAAGAATGAGCGCTGTCCATGCCGTAGCCGAAAACCAGAGCAAGACTTGCCCCGAGCGCTGCGATCTGCGCCAGCGCAAGATCGACGAATATGACCTGGCGTTCGATCACATGCAGACCCAGATAAGCATGAATTCCCGCCAGAATGAGACAGGCAAGAAACGGAAGGCTCATCACCTGCATAAACTCATTCATGGCGGAAACTCCTTTCGATTTATTTTAATCCTGCCTGCCGGCAGACAGGGCTTCGCTGATGCGCCCGAAATTATAATCAAAAAATCCGAAAACATCCTCCGTGCCGGGCACCTCTCCGAGATTCTGGCATATCATGACGACGGTCCCGCCTATATGACCGGTCAGATCGTCTGCGGCGCCCTTCGGATAATACGTCGGCATCACCACGGCTTTTATATTTCTGGACTTCACATATTCCTGCAGAAACTGCAGGTGTTTGGGAGTCGGAGGAATGCCTGGTTTGGGTTCAAGGAACTGTTCCGATTTCATCCCGAGAAAATCGGCGAAGTATACGATATCCGCATGATGAGAAATGATCTCCTTTCCCCGGACATGCGCGCAAAGATCCTTCCATTCGGAGATCTTCTGATCCAGACGCGCAATAAATACCCTTTCATTCTCTTCATAATAGGAAGTATTGCCGGGATCGGCTTCTTTCAGTTTTTCACATATCGTATGTGCCATGATCTTCACATTTTCAGGGTTCATCCAAATATGCGGATTGCCGTACCGATGAATATCCCCTTCCGCACGCGAAGGCGGATGATCGAGGACATCCAGAAGCCGTATCCCGCGGGACAAATCGACGCTGCGGCGGCGTCCCGGGAAAAGATCCGGATTCCCGGCTGCTTCAAGCAAAGAACCCCACCATTCTTCCAGATCAAGCCCCGTATAGACCACGAGATCTGCCTTTGCGGCATTGCGCACATCGCTGGGTTTCGGCTGGATGAAATGGACGTTGAACTTCGGCGAGGCTACAAACTTCGCATCCACTTTTTCCTTTCCGATATGCTCGACGATGTCGGCGTACATCGCCTGGGACGCGACGACTTTCAGCGGCGCCTCCGCATGCGCCTGGCCGCAAGCTGTGAAAACCAGGAAGCAGGCCGCCGCAGGAATCAAACTATTCTTGATAGGATTGAACATGATCTCTCCGAATATTTTATTGGATCTTATGTTTATGGTCGCCGATAGCGAATGTTCCCTGGATCAGCACCTGATTGTCTTCTGAGCCGTCCGTCAGATCAAAGTGCGAGAACTGAGCTCTCCAGCGCGCAAATTCGCTCTGATGGAACGTCAGGTATCCCGTGTAGCCGTGATCGGCGTGTTCGGGACTGTCGACGGGCCGGTCGACGATCTCCACGCGGTCATAACGGAAACCTGCCGCCCACTGCGGTGCGATCCTGAGATCGAGAAGCGCGTAGCCGCCCCAGACATTGCCGTCGATTTCATTCTGAAATACGCTGGTATCGCCTGTCGTGTCGTCGACGACCTCGAGATCGACGAAACTGCCTTGGCGGTTCAAATTGAATACCTCTCCCTGCAGTTTTAGATTTTGGCTGGGGTTGAAATGATGGATCAGCGTGCCGTCGATGCCCAACACGTTCACCTCGAACTCAGCGGATTCGTTGCGGGAACCGACCGCATCGGACAGACCGATCTCGAGATTGGTTTGGTCTGAGATATCTATATAGTTCTTGAGCCGCCCATAGAAGGTCGGGCGCCGCTTCGTCTCTCCGAAAGCCGTCCCGCCCTCTCCGTTGCCGCCTTCCAAGACGCCGAAGGTGATCTGGTGCACCATCGGGGACGGCAGGTCCACAAAACGCGTTACGTCGGCACCGGTCTTGCTCATGCCCTCGACGCCGAAATACCGCTGGATCACTAAAGGCTCGTCGACCGTGTCGAGACTGTCACGGTGAACCGCGAGCGCCTTGCCTATCCTCGGTTTGAACCGGCCGATGCGGGCCGTCAGATCGAGCGGAAGCTGGAACCGCGTCAAATAGGCTTCTTCAAGCTCTGCCGTATCCTCTTCGGTGAACGCAACGAGCGCGTCCAAACGCGAATACGGGTCGACGGCCGCTCCGAGTACGAGCTCTATCTCCCTGACGCTGACTCGGTCCGCGCCCTCTTCATCGGCTTTCGGACTGTCAGATTTAAAAGCGATATCCGCCACCACGCCGATCTCCGGCGTGAACTTTCCGAAAGAACGCGGCATCACAGCCACTTCCTTGACGGCTCCCGCCTCTAGCCGGACGGCCGGCTCGTTTTTCGCCGACCGGCGCAGCTGGTCGATCTCCGACTGCTGTTTTTCAACGGTACTTTTCAATTCTTTGACCATCTGCGTCAGCTGGCTGACCTGAAGTTCCAGTGACGACGGCTCCGCCTGCGCCTTTGAGGGAACCAGGCAGCAGAGACATAGTATGAGCGCTGTGATATTTCTCATGAAGACTCCTCGATTAAATTGTGTGGAAAAAATAAATTTATAGGAAAATTCAGAGAAACGCGGGCGGCGCGCGAAGCGACCCGAAAGGAATGGAGAAAAAGAATGAGCTGCTTTTCTTTGGTTCGATGAAACCGCAAAGAAGAAAAAGGGCCCCTAAAACAGCTGCGGCAAGAATGTCCGCATGCGCCTGATGCAGTCCAAACTGATGGATCGGGCAGTTTTCATGCTGACTATGATCATAGTCATTTCCATGGGCATGAGGAACCACGGACAGGGCCGCGACGGCGCCCATGGCCAGAAAAGAAGACAGGATCAGTGCGGATAATAGCTTTTTCATCGGTCAATGCAGACTAACACCCTAAAAAGATGTTTGCAAGTCCTTCTTATTTCAGCAATGCATAGAGGCTTTCGGGCAAAGCTCGCAGCTCAAGATCGTCAAATCATCATCCGGGGCTTGAGGACTGCACCAGGACTCGACTTCTCGCACGATCGATTCGAGATCTTCGGAGAGCGCAGTCCTTCCTGTCCGTGCCAGAAGGCCGGTAAGCCTGTTCTGTCCGAAAAGATCTCTCTGGGGATTTTTCGCTTCGAGAATTCCGTCGGAATAGAGATAGAGGCGGTCCCCCGGCTTCAATTGCAAACACAGTTCGGCATATTCGAAATCCTGTGCGGCTCCGATAGGAAAACCCGAGCCGGGTACGGTGCGAGGAATTCCGTCCGAAGAAACGACCACCGGTAAAGGGTGGCCGGCGCAGACGTAGCAGAACTCGCGCGTCTCGACGTTCAGGACGCCGTAAAGCAGCGTAAAAAGCTGGCTGAAAGCGGGGTCGGAGCTGAAATGCCTGTTCAGCTTGTCTGCGACCTCGGCAGGCCGGGCGATTGCGAGCTTGTTAAGTCCGGCTGGACTCCGGACGAAGGATGCTTCCGAATAAGGAGATAGAAAATGGCTCACGGATACAGAGAGAAGCGAAGCTGCTGCGCCATGGCCGGTGACATCGAGGACGTAGAGTCCTACATGCTTTTCGTCGAGCATGAAGATATTAAGGATATCGCCCCCGAGCTCATCACACGGCCGGAAGACCCAGGACGCCTTGAGGCCCCGGATCAGCGGCGATGACACCGGAAGCATGGATTTCTGCACGGCGGATGCGGCTTCGAGGTCCTTTTTCATTTTTTCATTGGCCCTCTTAAGACCTTCTTCTTTCTCTTTCAATTCCGTCAGATCGTGCCATACGGCGATCAGAGCCTGCTTTCCGTCGATCTCGAGGGCGTTGAGCGTGACCTGCACAGGGAACACTTCCCCGTTCATGCGGCGGTGGTACCACTCGAAGCGCGTATAACCGTTTTGCCTGGCCAGTGCATCCATTCGGCCCGATTTTTCGATGGAATCAGAGCCGTCGGGCTGGAAGGGCGGGGAAAAAAGCGCCGGATGAGCCGAGATCACCTCCGCGGCGGACGAGCACTTGAGCATTTTTACCGCGGCATCGTTGCAATCGGTGATGACGCCGTCGATGACGATGAGATGCGCATCCGAGGAGTGCTCGAAAAGCAGCCTGAACTTGTCCGCTGGCGCCGCTTTCATTTTTTCACCGCCATCGTGACTCCGTCCCGGATAGTGAGCATCACCAGATTTACGCGTTTATCCTCCAGGGCCGCCTTGTTGAAAGCGGCGATCGCCAGGCCGCTTGAGTCTTTCGGATCAAGCGCGTCGCCTCCCCAGAGCACGTTGTCGACGAGGATCACGCCGCCCTGCCGGACCTTCGGCAGGCAGGCGTTCCAATAATGAATGTAGTTTTCCTTGTCAGCGTCGATAAAAACGAGGTCGAACAGCCCTTTCAGCTTCTGCACGGTCTTGAGAGCGGGACCCATCATCTGTGTGATCTTTTTGCCGTGATGGCTCTGCTTCCAGTGCTCTCGAGCGATCGCCGCCGACTTTTCGTCGATATCGCAGGTGATGAGTTTCCCTCCCTGAGGGATCCCCTCGGCCATGCGTAAGGCGCTGTATCCGGTAAACGTGCCGATCTCCAGCACGCGCTTGGCCTGAATGGCCGTGACCATCGCCTTGAGGAACGCGCCTTCGAGATGCCCCACCTGCATCTGAGGCATCTCGGTGTTCTCGCGCGTCGCCTTCACGAGAGCCTTGTGCAGATCCTTTTCGGGAGTGGAATGCGCCTCGGCGTAGCGTTCGATGGACTCGGGGATGATCTGTTTCATAGCGTCCGCGTTTACCTGCGCTTGCTTCGTTTGGAGAAGCATTCTTTGATGAAGGTCTTAGCCATCTGGTCGGACACGAGCGGCACGCTTTCGGCTCGGGACATAGGCTTTTTGGTAACGGAGGCGCGCACTCGCGAAACCCAAACAGGTCTATTCGAGCGGACATCCGTCACCGTGATGTCAGCTTCGGCCGAGGCATAATCCTCGACGATCGCCGCGTCCGCGGCGGTGCCCCCCACGCCGACAAGCATGTCGATCGGGTCATGGTCGCTCCAAACATATCCGATGAGGTTCGTATCTATCGAAAGATCGGCCGCTTCGGCTGAGTCAACGATCTGGAAACGGATGCTCTTGCGGGCCTTCAATGCCTCTTCGATCTTGGTTTTGAGGGAAGCCGGGTCGATGTCGTGCCCGGAAGTCGAGTCTTTGGCAGGCGCGATATACACCTTCACCGATTTTCCGTCATACTTTTGGAAAAGATTTTCGGACTCGGCAAAAGCCGGCACGGTCAGCAGGATACTGAACATCAGGAACAATGCGGTCTTCATTTTCATGGACGACTCCTTTGGGTGGCGGTTGAAACAGCTCAAGATACGAATTCTTCGAAAAATCCTCCGCAATTTCCGCACTCGACGGCTTCGAAGTCCACGTCGCCCGAACAAAAACGGCATTTCTTCGAACCGGATGAAGGTTTCTTCTCGGCTAGATAGGTTTTTCCTGCGGAAGCGTTGAATTTCAGGACCCGCTCGTCGAATTTGACGTCCGAATGCACGATAGGCCGGCGCAGCCGGATCCCGTCAAGTTTCGTGCACCGAGAAAGCGCGACGTAAAGCTGTCCGTGCGCGAAAACGCCCGCGCCGGTGTCGATGACCACGTTCTCGAACGTCTGCCCTTGGCTCTTGTGGATCGTGACCGCCCAGGCCAGGCGCAGCGGGTACTGCCTGAAAACACCGACGGTCTCCTGCTCGATCTTTTCACTCTCTTCGTTGTAGACATATTGGCTTTTCTCCCAGGAGGCCATCGGAACTTCATATTGTTCATCGCCGACAGAGATCACGATCGAGTTTTCGGTCAGATCCTCAACGCGCGCCAGCGTCCCGTTGACCCAGCGTTTCTGCTCGAGGTCATTCTTGGTGAGCATTACCTGCGCGCCTTTTTTAAGCACAAGACGGTTCTCTCCCGGGAAAGCCGATTCTTCAAAGCGGCCGGAGACTTTAGCCGAGTATTCATACGCCGGTTGCGGGAGCTGACTCAGCCTCAGCTCGTTGATCGCAGCCGCATCGCGGTTGGTCGTGGTGAGCGTGATGTGGTCTGCCTCGGCGGCGCGGCGAAGGACCTGGCGGTTGAGCGCCTTCAGATCCTCGGAACCGTGCCTCTTGTCGCGGATGCGGTTCAGGATCTCTACAAAACTTGAGTCTTTCTGGCGGTAGATCTTTTTCAGCTCCACGCATTCGAGCCCGATCTCGGAAAAAACATGCGCATGGAAAAAATAAGGGCTCTCGTATTTTCGGCTGAAGGCCTCTTTCAACTCAGGCTCGACGACCGGCGGCAGCTGATGGAGGTCGCCGAAAAGGATGACCTGCACACCGCCGAAAGGAGTGTTCATGCGTCCGCGGTTGACTCTCAGCGAGTAGTCGACGGCGTCCATGACATCGGCGCGCACCATGGACGCCTCATCGATGACAAGCGTGTCGAGCTTTTGGATGATCTGTCGGTTCTTAAAGGAAGGCTGGATATCTGCGCTCTGGATAAAGCGCGGAGGCAGCATGAAAAAGGAATGGATGGTCTGCCCGCCGACGTTGATGGCCGCAATTCCCGTCGAGGCCAGGATCACGATGTTTTTCGAGGTCTTTTCCTTGAAATAGCGCAACAGCGTGGACTTGCCGGTGCCGGCGCGGCCCGTCAGGAAGATGCAGTCGTCGGAGTGCTCGAGTGCGTGTACGGCTTTCAGGAAATCGTCATTGATCTCGATGTCCTTGAGCGCGATGTTCTCTTTTTTTCCGCGGGATCTCTTTTTTTCCGTAGTCTTGGGCATGAGTCAGGGAGTCTGCTTCTTTTCGAACCATCCGCGGACCGCCTGGGTCTTGTCGCCCTGGATCTCAATGCATCCGTTCTTCACGGTGCCGCCCGCCCCAAGGAGGGTTTTAAGCTCACGGGACATGCGCTCCAAGCGATCCGTGCCGTAGGTATGAAGGCCTGCGATGACGGTAACCGCTTTTCCGGCTCTTTTTTCAAGGCGGATCTTTGGAACGGGTGAATTCGGGTTGGCGAGCATGACGCTATTTTACCAAACCTTGTCTACTTTTCCCGAACTTTCGCCCCGGGGGTTTCATAGCTTGCGACGCGGTTTTCCCAGCCGCCGAGCCACCGGGCTTCGTTCCTTCTCGGAGGCGCATGATGAACGCGGCGGCGCAGGATCGTACGGGCGGCGCGGATGAATTCTTGGAGAGGCGTCGTTCCGTCTTGCGGAGCGCGCATCTCCCGAAGCACCTGCAGAAGCCCCCAGCCTTCTCCGGCATAGCGCTCCGTTTCGTGCAATCCGTCACCTTTGAAATGGGTGTAATCGATAAGCGCAAACAGGCCTTCCTTGGTGCGGGCCAGTGATATGAATTTATCCCGGATACCCTTCCGTTCAGCCACAGGCACGTTCCTTAGGAGCTTGGGCAGGAGTTTATTGATCCGGTTTGCGATAAAGGACGTCTGCAGACGCACCGTTCGCGTCATGAGGCTCCTCAGAGAATAGACCCTCGGGCTCTCCTGTTCGCGCAGGAATTCTTCGCGTGAGTTCCATGGGGCTTTGCGGTCCGGCAGCTTCTGTATCCACGGCGGCAGGCGCTGGCCGTTTTTTTCAAGATAGGCCAGAAGTTCCGGGAAGAGTTCTTTGTACGGAGGAGCCGCGCCGGCCTTGGTATACCAGATGAAATGGCCTATCCCGAGAGAAGGGAAATCTTCCCCTTCGTTCCAGGCGACCAGATTTTTTTCGTCACCGGCACACTCGCGCTGGAAAATCATCTTTCGCAGGTAGGCATAGTCGCGTCCGGAAAGATTCGAGAGGCCTGAGCGGCCGAATTCCGTCTCCGCCGACGCCGGATCCGCGGGGCACAATGATCCGGCCATCGCGATCGCAGCAAACAGGAACGCTCGAAGATTTTTAAACGGTTTCATCCGCGCCTCCGGCCGGTCTATGAGTAGAGCTTAATCCTGGCGGAGGGACTCGTCAAGCGCGAAGAGGGTTTTCTGGAGAAGTCAGCGTGATTCCGAGACAAGGCGGTCGGAGACGTCGAGAGCTTCGTCCAGGTAGAGGGGGTGCATGAACCCTCCGTGCGGTCCCTCGGGATCACGGAAAAATTTTTCCACATGGCCGCCGAGGTCCTCGAGCGTGCTTTGGGTCCACTGCATCTGTCCGCAGCTTCCGGGCCTCTGCTCGTCATTTTCCGAGCAATAAAGGATCCAGTGCGTACCGAAAAAAGGCTGCGTGTCCCTCGTGAACTCCAGAAATTCTCGGTTCGGAGGATAGCCCTCTTCCATCGCGCCCGCGTTGGCGATCGTAACGGCGAAATACGGCTCGTCCTCGAGCGTATCCAGATAAGTGACGGCGTAGCTGTTGGCGGAGCCGCGGCTGAAACCCGAGAAGATCACGTGTTTGGCGGGAATGCCGCGCTTGCGCAGTTCTGCCGTGATCCAGCCGTAAATGTCGCGCGGAGAGGCATAGTCCTCGGCAGCGCCGCCCGACCCGAACCACCACTGGATCCCCAGAAAAGCATAACCCCGCTCTTCGATGCGCGGCTGCCAGATGGAAAACCCCTTCGTCGCCCAGCCTGCGCTGCCGTGAAGACTCACGAAGACCGTATCCTTTCCCGCATCGAAATATTTAGGCTGCCACCAGACCGTAAAGCTCCTTCCGTCCTCCGTCGGGGTGATATCAGCCAAGGACTGTGAAAACTCGAACGCGCGCGGATCGGACTTCCGGGCAAGCTCGATGAGCTCCTCCCCTGTACTTTCCGCAAACGCCGGCGGAAGCACCAGCGCTGACAGAAGCAGCAGAATAACGGTTTTAAGCCGTCTCAAGAGAGGTCTTTTATTTTTTCGGCGGAGCAGCCACCGGCGGAAAAGCCGTCAGCTGCGCCAGAAGATCGTTGCGGGAATTGGGCGGCAGGACCGTGATATCGGACTGGCCCTCGATGATCTGCTGTGTCTCAAGGATCTCAAAAAGGGCCTCCGAGACTTCCTTGTCGCTGGCGATCGTATGCAGAGCGGCGCCCACGATCTCGGAGCGTATCGCAACAGCCCGTGCAAACTCGGCCGCAGCCTCTTTCTCGGCTGTGCCTGCGATGATGTTCACCTGGTTGGAACCGGCCTGACGAATGGCGGAAGTGACCTGGCGCAGGCGGTTGACGACCTTTTCCTCGATCTGTTTGACCATGCCGATGTCGCGGAAATGCACTTTGCGGATATAAACGGAGCCGACCTTGTAGCCCCACTCGCTGGATTTGGGAGATACGTCCCCGCGGACGGTCTGGCTCATCACATGCCTGTTTTCGAGCATGTCTTCGAGCTTCATATTGCTCAGGCACCGCACGGTCGCGTTGGAAATGTTGGCCCTCAGAGAACCGGAAGGATCCGCGTTTTTGAAGACGTGAGCTACCGGATCCGTTATCACGAATTCGTACCAGACGCCGATGCCCATGGGAGCGCCTTCTTCGGAGTTGACCGGATTGGAACGCACGTATTCCTGGTCAAGGCGCAGATCACGCACGTGGCACTCGCCCAGCATGTTCACGATGAGAGCGCCCGGGCCTATTTTGGCGATCAGACAGTGGATGCCGGGCTCATTGAGCACGCCGAGCACGTTGCCGAACAGCACGTAAACACGCGCTTCGCTTTCCTTCACGATGACGTACACCCCGAAGAATTTCAGGACGCTTAGGATGAAAAACTCGAATATGAAACAAAACAGCACCACTAGAAACGATGTCGCCCAAAAGTTGAGGTTTCCGTCCATGAGGTTCATCGCTTCACCTCCACGACCACGCGCTTAGCCTCGCTGAAGAGCTTCAGCTTGATGTTGCGCAAGTAAAGCGCGAGCGAGTCGGGGCCGTTCTTCTTGAGCACCGCCAGCTGTTCGGCCAGCTGCTTCAGCAGCTGGGTCTCGGCCTGGGCTTTGAGCGTCTCGATCTGCACGGCCGTCTTCGACTGCACGATCTTCTGGTCGGCGGCAGCCTGGGCGAGGCTGATCTCCGAAGACACCTGGTTGTGCGCCGTGTTGATCGCCGCCAGCGCGGACTCGACCTCGGCCGGAGGGTCGATCTCCGTGATCAGAGCAGCATCCAGTGCGATGCCATAGCGCGCGACCGAGGACTGACACTCGCTTTCCATGTAATGATTCAGCTCGGTAAGATTTTTTCTCAAGTCGTTGATCGAGATGCCGGGAATGTGGCTCGAGATCATCACGGCAGCCGGATCGGTGCCGGCAAGAGGCGCGGTCTTCGCCTCGAAGTTGGATATCCTTTCTCTGAGGATGGAGACGAAATACCCCATCACGTGGGCGATCGGATTTTTTACGCCGAAAAAATACGCGTAGAGATTGCGCTCGCTGACGGTGAAGCGGATCTGGCCCTTTAGGCCCGTATTGAGCTGATCTTTGGTGACGGCTTCGAGGATCTGGCCGTTCTTATTGGCGGAAGGGCTCTCAGGATCGAGCGCGACGCTGACGGTTTCGGTGGCGATGGAGGTCTTATAGACTTTCTGCCAGGGAAATTTGAAATGAAGGCCGGGCTGTGTGACTTTCACGACCGGGTAGGAATACCGTTCTTTTTCGCCTTCACGGAAGCCGGCCGTGATCGCCGAGTCTTCGGAAGTCCTCTGGCCGTGGAATTTCGGAGCCTTGCCGAAAGTCGTCACCAGAGCACGTTCATTCTGGTCCACGGTAAAAAATCCGAAAAGCACGCAGCGTAGAACAAACCAGATGACGATCCCCGTGAGCAATCCGGCGCCTAAGGCCATGCGGTCTCCCTTATTAGGATAAGAATGCGGTTTGACAACAACTTACTCCAGCCCTCTTGAGGTGTCAACAGTTTCGGTGACTCTGCCTCAAAACCGGCCGGTCGTCAGGAGCACGAGTGAGCAAGCCTCGACCGTCTGTATCCCCTGCTTTTCCAGCTGTTCCGCCAAAGCGGGATTTTCGGCTCCTGGATTGAAGATCACGCGCGAAGGTCTTGCTGAAATGATATCGCCGGCTAGGCTCGAGGAGATCTCGGGAGAAACGTAAACTGTGACCGTATCGATCCTGTCCGGAACCGCCCCGAGAGAAGAGAAGACGGTATGCCCGTCGATGGATGCCAGCTTCGGGTGGATCGGGTAAACACGGTGATTATTTTGAGCCAGGAGTTTGACGGCTTTGTAGGAATATCTTTCGGGATTATCCGAAGCTCCGATGACAGCGACGTTCACAGGATGCCTCCCTTCTAAAAATGAAAAGCGCCCCGCCCGTTTTAAACCCCGGACGGAGCGCTGTGTTAACAGAATTTCTTTTAGGCCGCGGCGGGTTTCTTGCGGCTTTCGGCGCGTCTTTTTTCCCTCTGAAGCATGTTATAGACCTTTTCCTGCTTCGTGAGTTTTTCGTTCTTTTTTTCCGGTCGGGTGAACTGCTGCTGTTGCTGAGGTTTCATGGTCTCATCCTTTTTAAAAGTTCGTCCGCTTTCCGGCGGGAACCGACCCGCGGGAGGACAAATTATGATAGCAGTTAAACCCCCGGCTGGAACAAAAATTAATTATTGCCGGTTGACCCGCCTGCGGTCTCCCGTCTAAAATAAAACCAACAGGAGGTCCCATGCACAGCAACGTACCGCTCACGCTCATCGCTTTAGCCGTCGGTTACAAGGTATTCGCCGACGCTTCGAAAGAAAGCAGTCCCAACCGCCGCTCGTTCGGACGCATCGTCGGAATATTCGTGATGACCGTGTCGTTCCTGGTCTGCGTCGCTCCCATCCTCAAGGCCGCCTGTTCTTCAGCCGGCATGTCCGGATGCGCCTTGATGCCGAAGGTCTGCGCGAGACCCTAAAACTTTTTTTCAGCCCGCCGATGCGGATGAAAGCTGCGCTTTCAGCTTCAGAGCTTCCGCGTAATTCGGATCGAACTTCAGCGCCTTGTCCGCGTCCGCAGACGCGGCGGCGTTGTCTCCTTTGAACATTTCCGCCAGCCCCCTCAGAAAATAGCTCGCCGGCTCGGCCGGCTGTATCTCGATGGCGCGCGTCAGGTCGCTGATCGCGCTGTCGTATTCCTTTTTGACGATGTAGGCGTTTGCGCGGTTGAAATAGTAACCGGCGTGATTCTGATAGATCCCGATCGCTTTCGTGTAATCCGCGATGGCTTCCTCGATCATCTTCTTCTGACGATAAGCCAATCCGCGGTTGTAATAGGCGTCCGAAGCTCCTGCTTCGATCGCGATCGAAGCCGAAAGATCGCGGATAGCCGCATCATAGTCTCCGCCTTCCAGATAAGCGGTGCCGCGGTTATAAAGCGCTTTGGCATCCTGGGGATCCTTTGCGAGTGCGGCATCGGCGGCGCTGATCGCCTTCTGTTTTTTGGTCGCTCCGGCAAAGTTGGTCGCGGAGGCATCGGAGGCACAGACGCCCAGAGCGAACGCTAAGATCAGTAATATCATAGTATTACGTTTCATCGATTGGCTTCCTTTCCTTATGTTCGACTTCGTCTAAAAACGGATGAGCAGCGTGGCCGTGACGATCTGATCGATATATTCCTGCTGAGGATCGTTCGAATAATTCTCCGAAAAGAGATAAGAGAGAATAAGCTGTCGGTTCCGAGCGAAATCCCAGTAGATCGAAGGCCCGAAATACATGAAATTATCGCGTTCGGCCTTGCGCGGACTTCCTGGAAAATGTCTTTCTTCGAATTTTTTATAGTCGTATCCTGACAGGAACATCAGCGCGATCTCTTTTCGGACCTGATAATACACATAACCTGACACGAGCGCGCCGCGGTAGTCGTTAAAATCCTCGAAAATATCATTGGACATGTTTTTCTTGATGCCGCCCGATACGCCGAACTCCACTCCGGGGCCCGCCTCGAAACGCACACGGTAGCCGGTCTCACAATAGACGTCCTGGCGGTTTTTCGAAAGCTCGCGGTTCGAAGGGTCGAGAGCATTTCTGTCGGTAAAATTCTTAAGCTCCGCGTCAAAATACAGTTCATGCTCGAACCTGTCGGTCACCCGATGTGTGATCTCTGAAGAAATTTCCTGGGAAAGATAACGAAGGTCCTCATCTTTCGGATAGTGCAGGTAGGCGAAGCGGTAAGATTCTTTGAGCGTCAGACCGCTGATGATCTCAAACTCCGCCCAGATCTCGGCGTCGGGAGTCAGATAATCCGCTTCGGTTTCGTCCTCGTACGTCAGCCAGTCCGCACCTAAACGGATACCGTAAGAGCCCGGAAATCGTCCGCCGAGACCCGGATGCGGCGAGCTCCAGGAAAAATCAGCCGTTTCCTGGAAAAAATTATCCGATTCAGCCGGGATATCGAGCGGCGCGTTGGTGTCATAGCCGACGGACGTCGCAAAAGTCAGCTCCCAGGGTTTTTCGGATTCATCCTGGATATCGGGCCGGCGGGATTCGAGTAAAGCGCTCTCGTAGTATTGGTTGAACTGCAGGCGGCGTTCGATCTTTTCCTGCGCCAGCGGGTCGGTTTCGGCGAAAGCCGTCTTGCCCGTAATGAATGAAGCTGTCAGCAGACCCAAGACGGCCGGTACCGCCGAAAGGCTCTTCCTCTTCACTTAGGGTCCGTTGGGGCCGCCGGGCGGCGGCGACGGCTTCTTGCGCTTCCCTTTCTTGCGCTGTTCGTCGCGGCGGCCTTCCTGTTTCTGCATGCGTTCCTTTTGGGAACCCTTTGCGCGCTCGACTGCCTGCTGATGTCCGGGCAGTTTCGGGCCGAAATTCTGTTCGGAAGACTTCGGCTGGAGGCGGCGGCGTTCCTTGAGTTCGCGGCGCACCAGATCGATATTTTGGACTTTTCCGAAACGGCCGGCCTTGCGCAAGGTGTCCGCCTTTTTCCCGATGGAAGCGCGGTGGTCAAATCCGATCTTGCGTTCTTGGGCGGCCATACGCAATGGCTTTACAGGAACGTCCCCGCGGCGAAGAACGGAGGTCTTTTCTTCTTGAGCGAGGGTCGTCGGTTGGCCGCTTAGCTTGCCTTGGTCATCCAAGCCGAAAACATATACCGGGGAATCCGAAAAGCTGAAGACCTCGGTACCCGCGGCTTCGCTATGCACCGTGCGGTATTCCGTGCCTCGTACCGACGCGATGGCGGTCGGCGTCTGGACTTCGAACGTCGAGTCGGGGGGAAGGGCTTTCAACTTCGCAAAAAGCCCGCCGCGCGAAAGCGCGACATCCGTCGGATAGATCGCTCTGATCTTCATCTGGGAATTTTCTTCTACGCGAACGACATTTTTCCAGTCGCGGTCAAATGCCAGGTCCGCATGGCTTGCTGCGCCCGTCTCGACGGTGCTGGGCGCCGTCAGGATCTGACCTTCCTTGGCTGGCGTGCTCGCTCCCTGCGCGTCGATGACAGACACCTGCCCCTCCATCGACATGATCTCGGCCTGGTACTCGGCTCGAGCAGCGGCAGGAAGACTCAACACTAGAAATATAATTAAGCTCTTTCGTATCGAGGACATAGACCCTCCTGATAGGTGTTTATGACGGTGCTTGGCAAAAAAGTTTAGAAATAAAGATGCAGTCCGACGCTCGTGATCACAGAATCGTAGTCGCGGTTGCCGTCGTTTGAGTCGTTGGCGTAGTACGTCAGGGTCGCATCGATGCCGGACCACGTATTCAGCGCATAGAAGATCCTGCCGCCGGTATAGTACCAGTCGTCTTCCTGGATCCTGTCGAATACCGGAGCGATCTTGCGCCCGTCATACATCCGGCTGTGCCAGCCGCCAAAAGCGGTGATCACCGTTCTTTCGGTCACGCGGGCAGACACGGCGCCTTCAAGGCCTCCGTCGTCATAGTCGTTGTAATCGAAGTACTCGTCGTTGGAATCGTTCCATACCCAGTTGCCTTCGAGGCTGAACGTCCAGATGCCGGTACGTTTACGGATCGCATAGGCGATTTCATAGCGGTCGTCCTCACGGTCACCGCCGGTGAATGTGGCCCCGGATAAAAGCGCCTTGCGGTCGGTATAGTCGAGCTTTTCGTACCGGAAAAACACCTTGTGAGTAAGACCGGGGGTGATCTGGTGATTGAGCGTGGTCTTGACGCCGTTGGAAAGATAGCTCAGCTCTTCACGGTTCTCGTAAATGCGCGATTTGAACTGGTAAGCGGTCTCGAGGTACATGTCCGGGTTGATCTCGATACGAAGATAAGGCGAGGCTAGGCCGCTTTGGCGGTTCAGATCGTCGCGGTCAAAATAGCCGAGATAGCCGAAGCGCCCTTCGACGCCGACCGCAACCGCATGTCCGAAAATCGCCGCGGACTCAGGCGCGTATTCGAGGCGGGCGGCTGCCTGCTGCTCATGAAAAGCGTCGCCGTCCTCATCACTGTCATTCAAGTCGACGTTGCTGTCATAGCCCACGCGCGTGGTGCCGGTGGCCGTAAAACGGAACGCCTGATGCACCTTTTTTGCGGCCTCGGCCTTGGTGCGGATCAGCGCTTCCGAAAAAAAGCGGTCGAGCTCCTCACGCTTTTGGCTCTTTTCGGTATCCGAAAGAGTTGCCGCATAGATAAAGGTAGCGGTTAGAGGAATGGCTGTTAAAAAAACAAAGGTTGTCTTGATAAAGCGGAATGGGGATAAGGGCGTTTTCATCATAGATACTGTCCTTCGCCGCCTTGTTCGGGCTCTTCCGAAAAACCGCCGGATACAGGGCGGTTATTGAGATCTTCGTTAAGCTGCTGTTCGTCCTCATTGTCGCGCGCATCCTGAAGCTCTTCGAACGAGTCGAACGCCCGGGCATCGCCCTCGATGGTCACCGACTGGCCGGGTTTAAGGATGATCACACGGCCTGCGCGGTTGCCGTTCTCATCGACATGATAGACGTAGACTTCCGAGGTCTCGGAATCGTTATAGATCGTCGTCGAGCCGTTGGAATGCGTGACTCTAAACTTCGTGCCGCGCACCGACGCGATCGCGACCGGGGTCACGACTTCAAATTTGGATCCCTGCCGAAGCTTGTCCAGCTTCGAATAGAGGTCTCCGCCGCCGATCTCTATGCGCACCGGATCCAGGTAGCGGATGATGGCGCTGGTGTTCTCGCTCAAGCGAGAGACATTGTTCCAATCCTCGTCGAATGCCAGATCCACCGACGATCCCTTGCCGACCGAAATGCGGTCGCCCTTCTGGACGCTCATCCCTTGAGTCAACTGAGTGGCCGCTTTCCCGAAACGTATCAATTTCGCTTCCCCCGTCACCTTCACGGCCTCGCAATATGAGGCGGCTGAAGCGCCGGACACCGAAAAAGTGGACGCAAAAAGAAGTGCCGCCGCAAACCAATATTTTTTTGACATCATCAGCTCCTGAATTTTTCTAAAACGCTCGCGTTATTCTACCTTGAGAATACAGGCCGGCAAAACGTTTTTTTACTTATGCGTCTTTTTTTTAAATTTCTCTCGGGTCGGCGACTGCATGGGTCTGGCGAATTGGGGCCGGCCCGCGGCATGACGCTCTGTATTTTCGTAGGAAGGTTTTCGCTTGCCGGACTTTAAAAGGAACTTCTCTGCCGGAATGCCCGGAAAGCTCACCAGCTCAAGCCTAGCGTTCATCAGCTTCTCGATATCCGCGATGTCGCGGCCTTCGTGCGGCGTCGCGAGCGTGATCGCGTGTCCCGGCATGCCTGCCCGGCCGGTGCGGCCGATACGGTGCACGTAGTTTTCCGTCTCGTCGGGAAGCTCATAATTGATGACAAGCTCGATGCCCTTCACGTCGATGCCGCGCGCCGCGATGTCCGTCGCGACGAGGATTCGGTAGGTTCCGGCCTTGAATCCTGCGAGCGCATGGCGGCGCTGACCCTGGGTGCGGTCCGAATGAAGCTCGTTGACTTTGTGACCCATCTGCGACAGAGAACGCGTCAGCTTCCAGGTCGCGGCCTTGGTGCGCGTGAAAACCAGCACGCTGCCGTGATATTCACCGAGGATCTTCGCCAAAAGCCTCAGTTTGTCGTCCGGGTGCACGATAAAAAGCTGCTGGATGATCTTTTCGGGAGCGGCTCCCGACGGGGCGACTTCGACGCGGACAGGCTGGTTCATGTAAAGCTCGGCGACTTTCAGGACCGGCGCCGGCATCGTCGCGGAAAAGAATAGTGTCTGCCTCTCTTTCGGCAGGTATTTCTCCAGGCGCTGGACCTGCGGGAGAAACCCCATGTCGAGCATGCGGTCAGCTTCATCGACGACAGCCATTTTCAAATCGGAGCCGTCGAGCGTCTTATTTTCAAAATGTTCAAGCAAGCGTCCGGGAGTGGCGATGATCACACGGATCGTCTCCTTCCTCAAGAGCTTCACCTGCGTGTCCATGTCCATGCCGCCGATAACGATGACCGAACGGATGTTGAAGGGATTGCCGAGCTTGCGCATCGTCTCATCGACCTGCAGCGCCAGCTCACGGGTAGGGACAAGCACCAGCGCCCGACCCGGGCCTTTCAAAAGCAGCTGTATCATCGGGATGCCGAATGCCAGCGTCTTTCCCGTTCCGGTCTGAGCGATGCCGAGCACATCCCGGCCTTCAGCGGCGACGGGGATCGCTTTCTGCTGCACCGGCGTCGGCGTCTTGAATTTCATCCCGTCGAGGATGTCCAAAATTCCGGGCGCGATGCCGAGACCGTGAAACGTGGGGGCAGATGGGTTTGTCATGATGGCATCAGGATATCATTTTTCGGGGACTTAGAGGGACAAACTTTACCGGAGATGCAGGTGCCTCAAAGGGTCTGCCGGAACCAGTCTTTGACGGCCGACATGAATTCCACGGGGTACTGCCGGTATAATTCTTCGGCGTGGCTCCCCTGTTCGAATATTTTGAGCTTTTTTGTGCCGGGCGCCTTCGCGTACATCTGCCGGCTGTGCCGCGCGCTGACGGTCGGATCCTTTTCGCCGTGAACAAACAGGATCGGCACCGGTCCTATCTCAGAGACAGCGTCGATCGCGCGCGTCTTTTTCAGGTAAGGGTTGCCGGAACGAACGCCTGCGCCCGCCTCGAGGCCGCTCAAACCAAGCTTCATCGCATCGAAAGTCCACCATTTAAACTCGACCTCTTCGCTGGCCATCGGAGATCCTACACAGACGAGACTATCGATGTTCTTATGCAGCGCCGTCTCGAGAATGGCGATGGTACCGCCGTAGGAGAACCCCAGTACGCCCACGCGCGCGTACCCGGCGCGGGCATAGTCTGCTACAGCCTTCAGATCATCGGCCTCTCTCGCCGAGAATGTATAAAGCCCGCCCGACTTACCGTGCCCGCGGAAATCCATCGAGATCACATCGAATTCGGACGAGAGGTCGTTCTCGATCCTTTTGAACGTCCTGGTTTCTTTGCTCTGGAAAAATCCCGGCGCGACGATGACGACCGAGGCGGCGTCATTTTTTCGCCGGCGGATCGAGATCTTGATGCCGGAGGAATTAATCAGTTCCACTTTTTTTAAGCCGCAAACTTGATGAACTTGGCGGGCGTCCCGGCGAACACGGCTCCGGCCTCGACGACGGTGTTCTTCGACAGCACCGACCGCGCCGCGATCAGTGCCCTGTCTCCGATGACAGCGCCCGGCATGATGACAGCCCCCAAACCTACCGTAACCTTTTTCCCGATGACGGTCTTCTTGAGCTTAAGTTTTCCATGCTCGGCCAGATGCCCGATGAGCACGGCGTCTCCGCCGATCACCGAGTCATCGCCGATCTCGAGAAGCGAGACGTCCGCCAGACCCTTCGTGTTGATCTGCACTCGGCGTCCGATCTTGGCGCCCATCAGCTTGTAATAAAGAGGCAGTAGCGGAGTCAGGCGCATGTAGTCCATAAAAGCAAGGTTGACGATGAGAACCAGAGAATTGACGAAAGCCCACTTGAATCCCTGAGGTGAGAAATACGGAAATTCACCTTCTTTAAGCTTGAGGAACAGCGCAAAACGCAAAAGCACCGTCAGCGATGCCAGCGTCAACCCGAAAATGAAATACCCGAACCCCAGCGCGGCGGCGGCAAACATCACGAAGCCGAACACGCTCGCCGGATTCAATACCGGCCAAAGTCTTATCGCCAGGTAAAGCGGCACCGCTGCCGAGCAGGCCAAAAGGCAGCCTCCGAGAAAATACATGGCAAAGGTAAAAACGTATTGAAAAAGCGTCGCGCTATTTTTCATCGGTTTTTTTCATCACTTGGATCGCCAGGCCTGCCAGACCGAGCCCGATGGCTCCCATCGCGGCCCAAAGCAAGTAAGGTTTGGTTTCGGTCCAGGGTTTGACGTCTGCGGCAGGCACAAAATCTTCGTTTTTGATCTCGCCGGATAGACGGGCCTGCGTGAAATCCTGAAGCTGTTTGTCTTTCAGGACACGGGCGGTGTCATACGAAGGAGCCTCTGCCCGGGAGTTGCCGTAAGAAAGGCTGTACTTTTTATCTGCGGCCGGAAGAAAGACGGCGAACTTCTTCAAACCGTACGCAGTTACTTTCGAAATTTTCACGGGCTTATTGTCTCCGTGATAGAGCGTCAGTTTGAAATATCGCGCCTTCGTTTCTCCCAATCGGATCTGATTTCCCGAGCTGGCGGCGCCGTAAAGCGAGACCGAAAAGATCATTCCCCCGCCCTCAGATCGCCATTCTTTCAAATCATTGCTCGAGAAGACCTCGACCCGGCGCGCGAAATTGTCGCTGGGCGAGTCGATCTCGATCCTTTCGACCGGAAGGTTGCGGCTTCCCAGATCGACGGTGAGCTCGACGCTTTTGGCCGCGGGATCCGGCTCGGTTTTGATCACGGTGCAGGCGTATGGTCTTTCGACCGCGGATATTTTCTGGGTCTCGAATATCTCAGCATCCTCGAGCTCCACCGGTTCCTTGTCCCGGCCGTGAGGCACCGTCACGCGGATGTAGCGGAACGAAGCTTTTGGAAATTCAAAACTCAGATTTTCCGAAGTATAGCGTCCGAAGCTGTAGCCCTCATAGGTCTCATTCGTAAACGACGCCAGATAGGACGTGCGTTCATGGAAATCCAGACCATACACCAGCATCTCCTTACGGATCACAGTCCAGTTGGAGCGGTCATCGGAGCCTTCAAGCGTAATCTTCCTGAAAAAGTTGCTGCGCTTCGGAATGAGCCGGATCTCGTTGTAGGTCCCGGCTTCTTCGAGATCCAGGTCGAGCACCGTTTCCGTCTGCCGCGTTTCGCGGGCTGCGACCTTGGCGCGGATCTTCCGGCGGTTGGAGACTTCCGGCTGGCTTGTCAGAAAATACGGAGTCTGTGAAGTTCCCGAGTGCACGCGCACATCCGCTAGATCGGACCGCGCAGCATCCAGCACTTTTTCGTCGAGCTCGACCGCGACGGCTCCGGTCCCGGCATCCTTGATCTCCACGGCTCGCGTGAATTCCCACGCGTTGGCCGCCCATGAAATCCCCGCGCAGAGTATCAGGACCGCTGTCAGCAAAATTGAACGGCTGTGATTCATCGAGATCTCCTTTCGGTCGCTCAAAGCAGACCGGCGATGCGGTCTTTGTACTTCTGATAGAAGAACGACGTCAGCATGAGCACCGCGCCGAGGCCGATGAACGAGATGATCCGGTAAATTCGGTCGAGTTGCGAAAGATCGAAAAAAAAGATCTTCAGGATGGCGATGCCGAAGATCGCCAGCGCCGTGATGCGCAGCGGACGATACTGAAGCCGGATGCCTGCCGCGATGTCCGCCAGCGCATACAGGATCCAAAGAATGGAGATCGTCAGTTCACGCGCCCCGAAGAGTTCACGGTATCGGCTCCAGAATTCCGCCGGGATCGCGCCGGCGGCTGCAGGAGCTGTTTTTACGGCCTCCGCGTAAGCGGCTTGCGTGAAATAGGCCTGGGCTTCAAGGCATAGCATCGCAAGAAACAGGATGTTTGCCGAGAGGAACAAGATCGTCGGTATTCTTTTTTCATTGGGCGTGACGGCGGATGCATATTTTTTGTAAAGCCGGCCGGCGAAGATCAGGCAGGAAGCGCTCACAAGGTAAGTCAGCGTCCTCTCATTCCAGATCAGATGGCACTTCGCATAGGAAATCACTTCGTAACCGAAATCAAGCCACAGAAGGCGGCAAAGGCTGATGATGCCGATGAACGCCGCGATGCGCCGCGCCTGCACGCTGCCGATACGGAACCCGATCCAGCAGAGAACGGCAGCCTCCACGGCCCAGCTGATCGTGATCCAGTTTTGATCGAACTGGATCGGCACGGCCAGAGTGATAAAAAGCACGGCCAGCCCCACGTACGTAAGGATCAGTCCCTTGTCATCCTTAGCTCTCGAGAGTGCGCTGTAAGCATAGCCGACGTATAAGGCGCTCAGCGCCAGCGGCAAAATGCCCGGCGCAAATTTCAAATGAGGTTCAAGCAGCGGATAGAGATGTCCGAAATAGATCACGCCGTTGAGGAGCACAAGGAGCGCGTCCAGCCCGTCGGACTTCTCTTTTCGCACAAGATTGCGGGTTATCGGAAATACAGAAAAAATGGCGAAGTAAGCTGTCGCAAAAGCCGTCATCTCCATCCAGGCCTCCGGTCTAAATCGGCCGGGAGCCGCCAGGAATACCAGATGCGTCAGCGCCAAAGACAGCACATTGAGCACTCTCCATCCCCGGTAAAAGCTGATGTAGAGGACGCCGAGATCCAGAAGCACCAGGTACGACAAAAGAAGAGCGGAATCTATCTTATTGAAACCGATGAGGAACGGTGTGAGGAATCCTCCGGCGATGCCGATAATGGCCGAACTTCTCCAATCTGCCTTGACCGACCAGAACCCGCAGTAAAGCGTGACAGCCGTCAGCAGTGCGAACGCCGCCATCGCGGGGATCAGATGATAAAACCCGAACGCCGCATACGCGGAAAGATACAGGATGCCGACACCGGCACCGTGAAGCCCCTGAGACATCGTCTCATATTTTTTCTTACGCGCGGCTTCGCTGACTGTGACGAGCCCGAGACCCGCCGCCAGGCCGAGCACCACGCGCGCGGTCTCGCCGATCCAATGATTGTCGAACGCATACTTGAGAAAGAACGCCGCGCCGAAGAGGAGCGCCACGACACCGATGCGGTTGAGCCAAACCAGGCCTATAGTGGACTCGATATCCTGTTTCTTAGGGGCGGCGGACGGATAGACAGACTGGGCTTTAGCCGCCTGTACGGGCGCGACTTCCTTCAGTTTGATATATTTTGGAGTTTCATGTTTTTCCGCGACGATACCCGAGGCGGCCTCGATCCTTTCGAGACGCGATTCCAGTCTCTGAAAGCGCTCGTTAATAACGCGCTCGAAGCGGGAATATTCTTCATTGGAGATGCCCGATTCCGTGAAAACCAGAGGCTTCTCGCAGTTCAGGCACTGCTGCCACGAATCGTCGTAGGTTTTTCCGCAAGCCTGGCATTTTTTCATGTCTTAAGCCTCCTGGGCGTCCGTTTTTGAAAGCTGTTCCCGAAAATCGTTCAAGACAGCGCATGCGCTCTTGACGTCCTTTCCGCGCATCAGCGAGACTGCGCGGTCGACCTCTCGTTGATGGACAGGCCAGGCTCGGGTCATGAGCTCCGAGCCCTTGGGCGTGATCTTCAAGGCCTTTACGCGCCGGTCCCCTTCGCGGGCGACGCGGGCGACGAGTTTTTCCTTTTCGAGGCGGTCAATAAGACGCGTGACGTTGCCGGCGGAGACGATCATCCGGCGCGCGAGATCGACCTGAGGCATGCCGTCTTTGCCGCCGACGTGCTTCAGGATCATGAGCGCGTTCATTTTGACGGCGCTTAAGCCGAACGGCGACAGCGCCTGTTCGATCCTCCGCTCGGCGAGCGCATAGCAGGCGGCGAGGTTGTAGAGAAATTCCTCGTTCTGCCTGTCTTTTCCTTCACGGACTCCCAGTTCTGAAAATATGGACATCGGTTTGACCCTCTACTAGATAGTTTACATAGCAACTATCTATATGTCAATAGTATGGGTAAAAAAAATCAGGCCGTCTCGCTGCCCCAGATCTTCCGGAAATAATCATACGCCTTTCGCGGCCGTCGTTCGAAGGGGCTGTGGGCGCCGCTGCCCTGGCTCACGATCCCGAACCATTCCTCATGGTTGTAGCCGTCAGGAAATGGCATGTTGCCCGAAAAACGTGTCTGATGGCTGTCTTCAGGGTCTTTGGAGTGCGTGTCCTTCCACCACTCGTCCGCATACTGGAAGATGCAGCCGCCGAGGGCGTTGCCGGCGCCCGGGCCTCCGGCTTGGTTCAAAACGATGTCCCGGATCGAACCTTCGAGGTAGGCAAGTTGTTCGTCCTGATTCTCGCCTTGTCCTTCGTGATAGGCGTCGCAGCCGTATTCGAGGATAAGCACGGGACGGTCAAAAAGTCTTTTGGCGTTAAGCCAGAGCGAGCCGAAGCCGCTGGCGCCGCGGTAGGAGTTGATTCCCAGGACGTCCAGCGCCGGCGCGTATTTAGCATAGATATCGAGCAGACCCGTCTCGAGATTGCCGACGGCGACCGGATGGTCGGGGTCGATCTCGTGTATCATTTCGGCCAGCTCGTTGAGAAACTTTGCATACACTTCCGGATAGGCGCCGGCGTTGGTGCGCGTGGCATTGACGCCGGTGTTCACGGGGTTCATGTTGTTTTCGTTGCCAAGAGACCACATCAGGATGAACGGCTCGTTTTTGAGGTCGAGCACCATATCCCGGACGATACGCTTCATTCTTTCGCGCTGCACCGGATCGCGGTAATCGGTGCCGGTCTCCCATTCCGCTCCGGAACCGACGGTGTAGGCGCCGATAAAGTCGCCCATGATGACTCGGATGCCGTACGTTTCGTAGAGATCTCTCAAGAGAGGCACGTTGATCGTGTCGCGCGTGTACTGATGATCTGCGCTGGGCATATGAAATATTTTGACCGTATTGCACCCCATGCGCCGCAAAAGCTCGAAATCCCCGATAGCGGGCTCGTCCGCATCCTGGACACCATTCTCGTTGGCATCCACCCAGCTGTCATAAGGGGCGTCTATTTTTCCATTGTTGTTCAGATCGCTGAACATCCATCGGTACGAAAATCCGTGCGGATCGGACTTGGGTCCCAGACCGATGCGCGTGGCGGAATAACAGACACCGCGCACTTCATAGGGTTTGTTGTCGACACGCATTTTCCAGTGGCCGTTGGCGTCTTTCAGGAGCTGGACTTTTCCCCGTCCCCTTTTCTCGACGGTCTTAAGCGAGCGGAGTTTGGAGCCCAGGCCCGGGAGCGCTCCGCTTTTCTTCACGAACTTTCCCGGCGTGACCGTGAACGTGTCATCACTGAGCTTCGCGTCCCCGCCGTTTTCGATGATGATATCTCCGCCCCGGTATTCGAGACCGAGTACCGGATATTCGTTGCAGAGCCTTCTCAAAGAAGCCATCGCCGCCTCGGCCGGATACCATACGAACGATCCGTCCTTCGAATACACGACCGACTTCGGATGAAACGAGATGAGCGACTGATACGCGTGCATCGCCGGCACGACATGGCCTGCCCTTTCCAAAAGGATACCCATGAAGAAAAGCTTCACGCCCTCCGGTTCCGGCGCCGAAGCCCAGATGAAGAACGCGGACTGCAAGTCTCCCGCTTCGAGCGCTTTCCAGTGATTCAGACCCAAAGCTCCCTTTTGCCTGAGCTCCTTATAAGCAGGATCATTGAACACGGCCTTCTGGTTGGGATATATCCCCTGAGGCATCGCGTTCTGCAGGGTCGGCATATCCGAGGGCTTGAAGCTGAATTTCTTGGTACCGGGATTGACGTAAGTGCCGTATTTCTCCATGTCCAGAGGCAGCGGCTCCCCGGCATGATGGAGCTTGAACGCCGGCTGCGGCAAGGGTCTGCCCATGCGGAACTCATCCTGAAGCCTGGTTGAAGGGCTCGGCGCGATCGCGATCGATATATAGAGAAGCGGGACAAAAAAAAGGAGGAAAAGACCGGTCAAAAGAAGGGCGCGATTGGACATACAGCGACTTTAACGCGGTGAATAGCGTTTGTCAAACGGCTTCCCCCGAAAGCCGGAAAAAGGTATGATTTCATCATGATCGAAAAACTATGGGTTGAGCTTCTTTGGACGCTGCCTTTTCTTCTGCTGCTGGTCTCCATCGCCGTACTGCCGCTCGCGCAAAAGCACTGGTGGGAGAAAAATTACCCG
>CAZJAX010000011.1:3056-27174 GCA_964543965.1 uncultured Planctomycetia bacterium | reverse complement strand
CGCACTCCGCTATTCGCTGCGAAAGCCAACCGGCAGCAGCTGTTAAGCCGTTATATCGGGATCTGGAATTCCAGTGAAGGAGCCCGATCCGTCTGGAGCGGCGCGCAGGCCCAGATCGCGGACGTCAGCACGACGAAAGAGCTTGTGACGGTATTCCCGCTCAGCCTGATATCGTCGACGACGGATTTCGAGAATACGGTTTCGCGCTTCAACCAGATGGCCTCCGCTCAGAAAATGAAGCTCACGATCCGCATCGCGACCGAGGGATCGTCCGTGCCGGAGGGCGTCGCGGCTCTGATCCGCAGGATCAATTCGAGCCTGACCAGCCACCGCTTCATCGAGATCGAAGTCTTCGATTCTGCCAAAGGCGCGCTTTTCAGCGATGCCGTTCAAACCGTGATCGCCGACAAGAACGGCGCAGAAAATCTTTCGACCGGAGCCACGAAGATCCTCGTATTCGGACACGGTTCCACCTCGGATGAGATATCAGGACAGCTCGGTTCGACGGAGGGGTTGAGCGGTGCGATGCGCAACAACGTGCTGCTCGCCGGCGTGCAGTCTCCCGACAGGACGTCCCCGGTGTCTTTCGCCGTGATCTTCGTCGCGTCGGTCTACCGCGCGCTCGACCGCTTGAACGCGATCCCGTCCACGGGCATGTTCGATTACGAGATGAAAGAGATACGCGGTCTGGGCTTCGTCATGCTCTTCCGCTTCAATCTCGACAAGGAAATGAACGACTTGCGTCTGGCCAAGCAGGCGGAGATCGCGGCGTAAGCGCCCGGCTTGCCGCAAAAAACCCGTTTTACGTCTTCACGGCGTAAAACGGGTTTTTTGCTTCACAGGCTGATATACTATTTTCCATGAAAAAGATAAGCCTTGGAAAACTCATTCTCGGAAGCCGTCCGGCTATCGTTGTCCCGTTTTCTGGAACTGTAACGGCTCCCGCCGTCCGGCGCGCGAAGGCCGCCGGCATGGATGCCGCCGAGCTGAGGCTCGATCTTTATCCTTCTCTCTCTCCGGATATTTTCATCCGCGAGATCCGCAAATTCAAAGGAACGCCGGTGATAGCCACAGTGCGTTCCAGGAAAGAGGGAGGGAAGTGGTCCGGCTCCGAAAAGGAGAGGCTTGAGCTTTTTAAGGCCGTGTTCCCGCTCGTCGATGCAGTCGATATCGAGCTCAGTTCCAAAGTCATTCTGAAGGAAGTGCTGCGCGAAGCCCGCCGCCTGAAGAAAACGGTCATCGTTTCGTATCATAATTTCAGCCGCACGCCGTCCCGGCCTTTTCTGGAAAAAATTCTAAAAGACGCGAAGTCCGCCGGAGCCGGCATCGTCAAGATCGCCGCGATGGCTCGCTCGGAGAAGGACTTGCGGATCCTGGCCGAATTTACGGGCGCGCGGGCATCGGAGAACCTCATCACGCTTTCCATGGGAAGCCGCGGCGCGTTCTCGCGCGTTCTGCTCCCGGCGCTGGGATCGCTCCTGACATTCGCCCATACCGGCAAAGCCACAGCTCCGGGTCAGCTTGACCTGAAAACGACCGCGCTCTATCTCGAGGCCTTTAATTCCCGCCGATAACCCCATCCGTGACAGCGCCCTGGGGTTCTGATATAATCTAGGCCTTTCTGACACCCGACTGTTTTTTGGAGCCGACTTGATCAACCGTTACACGTTGCCTGAGATGGGTAAGATTTGGACCGAGGAAAACCGGTTCAAAGTCATGCTTGATGTCGAAGTCGCCGCCTGTCATGCCATGGCAGCGCTCAATCTCATCCCCAAGAAATCCGCTCAAAACATCCAAAAAACCGCTTCGTTCAATTTAGCGCATGTCCATAAGTATGAACAGGTTACGAAGCATGATGTCACTGCTTTTTTAAAGAGTGTCGCCGACTATGTGGGTCCCAATGCGCGTTTTATACACAAGGGTCTGACCTCCAGCGACGTGCTGGACACGGCCTTGAGCCTGCAGATCCGTGAAGCGTTGGACGTCTTGATTGAAAGCACCTCCGAAGTGGCCCGGATTTTGAAGAAAAAGGCTCTTCAGTACCAGAACACCCCCATGATGGGCCGCTCGCACGGCGTGCATGCCGAGCCGGTAACGCTCGGCCTCAAATTCCTGCTTTTTTATGATGAGTTCCACCGCAGCCTGACCCGCCTGGAGGCCGCCCGTAAAGTGATCTCCTACGGAAAGATCTCCGGCGCCGTCGGGACCTATGCCAACATCGACCCGCGCGTCGAGGAAAAGACGCTGAAGCTTTTGAAGCTCAACGTGGCGCCCGTTTCCACGCAGGTTCTCCAGCGCGACCGCCATGCCGAAGTCTTGAGCGCCCTGGCCATCCTCGGCGGCTCGCTTGAAAAACTCGCGACGGAAATTCGCCATCTCCAAAAAACAGAAACGCTTGAGCTTGAGGAACCGTTCGCCGAAGGGCAGACCGGTTCCAGCGCCATGCCCCACAAGCGCAACCCGGTCAACTGCGAACGCATCGCGGGTCTGGCGCGCGTGCTCCGCGCCAACTCCCACGCCGCCGTCGAAAACATCGCCCTTTGGCATGAGCGCGATATCACGCATTCTTCCGTCGAGCGCATCATCCTGCCGGATTCGTTCATCCTGGCTCATTTCATGACGCGCGAGATGGCAGCGGTTCTCAAGGACATCCAGGTTTATCCTCAGAATATGATGGACAACATCTGGCGGACGCGCGGCCTGATCTTCTCCCAGCGCGTGCTCCTGGAGCTGATCGGCAAGGGTCTTTCCCGCGAGACCGCCTACAAGATCGTGCAGAAGAACGCCATGCGCGTATGGAAAGATAAAAAACTTAATCTAAAAGACCTTTTGCTTGAGGAAAAAGAAGTCACCTCGCGCTTCAAGATCCAAGAGATAGAAGCTTTGTTCAACCTCGACTACCACCTCAAGCATGTCGGGACGATATTCAAGCGGGTGCTAAAGAACAGGAGACAGCCTTGAAAGCGAAAGTGTATGTGACATTGAGAAAATCGGTGTTCGACCCTCAGGGCAAGGCCGTGCAGGAAGCGCTCAACACGATGGGTTTTTCCGAGGTTCAGAACGTGCGTATGGGAAAATACATCGAGCTCGACCTCGGCTCGACCGAGAAAGCGGCGGCTGAGACCAAGATCAAGTCGATGTGTGAAAAACTGCTGGCCAACACGGTGATCGAAGACTACCGGTATGAGCTCAACTAAATGAAGTTCGGCGTCGTCGTTTTCCCCGGATCCAACTGCGATTACGACTGCTACCATGTGCTGAAACACGTGATGCGGAAGGACACGGAGTTCGTCTGGCACAAGGACAGCGATGTCTCTAAATACGACTGCATGGTCCTGCCGGGCGGTTTCAGCTATGGCGATTACCTGCGCACCGGCGGTATCGCACGATTTTCGCCGGTCATGGACGGCGTCTACAAGCACGCGGACAAAGGCAAGCTGGTCATCGGCATCTGCAACGGTTTTCAGATCCTCCTCGAAGCGGGACTCCTGCCCGGAGCGATGCTGCGCAACCGTTCGCTCAAATTCATCTGCAAGTACGTAGAGCTCAAGGTCGCGACTTCCAACACCCCTTTCACAAAAAAGACCAAACCCGGCGAAGTGCTGAACATCCCGATCGCCCACGGCGAGGGCAACTACTACACCGACGATGCGACGCTTTTCGAGCTCAAGCAGAACGACCAGATCGTCCTGCGCTACAAGGACAATCCCAACGGCTCTCTGGACGATATCGCCGGTATCTGCAATTTCAAGCGCAACGTTTTCGGCCTCATGCCGCACCCGGAGCGTGCCTCCGAGAGCGCGCTCGGCTCGACCGACGGCCTCAAGATCTTTCAATCGATGGTCGAATCCCTTTCATGAACGCATCACCTTCTTCATTCAAAAAACCAGAAGGCGGCGGGGCGGCTATGACCGTCTCGACGACCGAGATCACGCCGGAGATCATCCAGAAGCACGGCATCCTGCCGTCTGAGTATGAAGAGATCAAAAAGATCCTAGGCCGCGCGCCCAACATCACGGAGCTTGGTATCTTCAGCGTCATGTGGAGCGAGCACTGTTCGTATAAAAATTCAAAGAACGCGCTGAAACTCCTGCCCAAAGACGGCAAGCGTATGCTCGTCAAGGCCGGTGAGGAAAATGCGGGCGTCGTCGATATCGGCGACGGGTACGTGATCGCGTTCAAGGTCGAAAGCCACAACCACCCTTCGGCGATCGAGCCTTTCCAGGGCGCGGCGACCGGCGTCGGCGGCATCCTCCGCGACATTTTTACGATGGGTGCGCGTCCCATCGTCGCAATGAACTCTCTGCGTTTCGGCAAGATCGGCGGCGCGTCGTCCACGCCCGCGGAAGTCCACAACAAGCGCTTGCTTTCCGGCGTCGTCTCGGGTATCGCGCATTACGGCAACTGCTTCGGCGTGCCGACCATCGGCGGAGAAGTCTATTTCGACGAGAGCTATGAGGGTAATCCGCTCGTCAACGCTTTCGCGCTGGGACTTGCAAAAAAAGAAGAGATCGTGAAAGCCAAGGCCGAGGGCGTCGGCAATCCCGTTTTCTACCTCGGCGCCGCGACAGGCCGTGACGGCATGGGGGGTGCAAGCTTCGCATCCAAGGATCTCACCGAAGAGTCCGAAAAGGATCGTCCCGCGGTGCAGGTCGGCGACCCCTTCATGGAAAAACTTCTGCTCGAAGCGGTGCTTGAGCTCCTTAAGTCCGGCTGTGTCGTCGGCATCCAGGATATGGGGGCTGCGGGCCTGACTTGCTCGACCTGTGAGACCGCCTCGCGCGGCTCGACCGGCATCGAGATCGATGTCACCAAAGTGCCCCAGCGTGAAACCGGCATGGTGCCTTATGAGATCATGCTCTCCGAGTCCCAGGAACGCATGCTCGTCATCATCCAGAAGGGCAAAGAGCACGTCGCCAAGCGTATATTTGAAAAGTGGGACCTCCACGCTGAAGAGATCGGCTTCGTGACGGCAGACTCGATGATGCGCGTGAAGGAAAACGGCGTCACCGTCGCCGAGATCCCCGCCAAGCGCCTGGCCGATGACGCGCCGATCTACAACCGCGAAGAAAAGGAACCCGACTATTTCAAAAAACTGCAGGCGTTCGACCCGAAGAGCCTCGGAAGCGCGGGCGATCTCAACGCGGCGCTCCTGAAACTCCTCGACTCGCCGACTATCGCCTCCAAAGAATGGATCTATGAACAGTACGACCACATGGTGCGCACGAATACCGTCGTACTGCCGGGTTCTGACGCCTCCGTCGTGCGTGTGAAGGGGACGGACAAGCACATCGCGATCTCTCTCGACTGCAATTCGACCTACTGCTACCTTGATCCTTACGAAGGCGCCAAGATCGCGGTCGCCGAGTCCGCCCGCAACGTCGTATGTTCCGGCGCCCGCCCGCTTTCCGTCACCAACTGCCTTAATTTCGGCAACCCCTACAATCCCGAGATCTTCTGGCAGCTCAAAAAATGCGTCGAAGGCATTCGTGACGCCTGCGTAGCTTTCGACACTCCGGTGTCCGGCGGCAACGTGTCCCTTTATAACCAAAACCCATCCGGCTCGGTGGATCCGACGCCTACGATCGGTATGGTCGGACTTCTTGAGGGCCGGGAGCCCGTGACGTCCCATTTCAAAAAGGAAGGCGACGTCATTATTCTGCTTGGAAAAACCCAAGACGAGCTCGGCGGCTCTGAATTCTTAAAAACGATATTCAACACAAAGTCCGGCCGCGTCCCCCGGCTAGACCTTTCCCAGGCTAATAGGCTCATCGACCTGATGATCGATCTGTCTTCAAAAAATCTCCTCAAGTCAGCGCATGACTGCGCCGAAGGGGGGCTGGCCGTGGCTCTCGCCGAGTCCTGCATCGGAGTCCGGGGTCATGAAGTCGGCGCCGTCGTGAAAGTTTCTGCCAGCGGGCTCTCCGGCGAAGCGCTGCTATTCAGCGAGTCGCAGTCGCGCGTTGTGATCTCCGTAGACCCGGCGCATCTGGCAGAAGCTGAGAACGCGATCAATTCATTCAAATACCCTTACGAAGTCATCGGTAAAGTGGCCGGCTTCGAACTGAAAATCAACGATCTGGTCAACGTGACGACGCCGGTCCTCACGAACACGTGGAGAAATTCGATCGGCAAAAGGATGACGAAATGAGCGAGCTTAAAGATAAATGCGGCGTGTTCGGCGTGTTCGGACACCAGGACGCCGCTTATCTGTCCTATCTCGGTCTTTATGCGCTTCAGCACCGCGGAGAAGAATCCGCCGGTATCGTTACCTCGGACGGCCGTAAGATGTCGGCATACCGCGGCATGGGACACGTTCAGGACGTGTTCGACGGCAACCATCTCGAAAAACTTCCCGGAGACCGCGCGATAGGGCATGTGCGCTATTCGACGACAGGATCATCCAACATCAAAAACGCTCAGCCTATCGTCGTCGATTACTCACGCGGCGAGATCGCGATCGGCCACAACGGCAATCTGACCAACGCCAACTTCCTGCGCTCACAGCTCGAAGCGTACGGATCTATTTTTCAGACGACGACGGATAGCGAGATCATCATCCATTTGATGGCCAAACCGTCTCTGCGCAACATCCGGGAGGGAGTCATCGACGCGCTCAACCGCGTCGAAGGCGCCTACTCGATCGTGTTCCTGACCAATGATGAGCTTATCGCGGCTCGGGATCCCCAGGGCATCCGCCCGCTGTGGCTCGGCAAGCTCGGCAGCGCCTGGGTCGTGGCGTCAGAGACTTGCGCGTTCGACATCATGGATGCGAAAGAAGTACGCGAGATAGAGCCGGGCGAAGTTCTTTTTATATCCTCCGCCGGCGTCAAATCCGAGCGGGTCGCGTCGAAAAATACCCAACCGGCGCACTGCATCTTTGAACACGTTTACTTTTCGCGTCCGGATTCAAGGATATTTGGCGAGAGCGTCCATGTAGTCCGTGAAAAATTCGGCCGGCAGCTGGCGCGAGAGTCCCACGTCGAGGCCGACTTCGTTGTTCCCGTGCCGGACTCGGGCAACTCGGCCGCGCTCGGGTATTCCCAGGAATCCGGGATACCGCTCGAGACAGCCATCATCCGCAACCATTACGTGGGCCGCACGTTCATCCAGCCGACTCAAGGGCTTCGCGACTTCAAAGTGCGCGTGAAGTTCAACCTTGTGCGTGAAGTGCTCAAAGACAAGCGCATCATCGTCGTGGATGACTCTATCGTGCGCGGCACGACGTCTAAGATGCGCGTCAAAAGCCTGCGCCAAGCCGGAGCCAAGGAAGTGCATCTTCGCATTTCCTGCCCTCCGCACCGCTTCCCTTGTGCCTACGGCATCGATTTCCCGACCAAAGAAGAGCTGCTCTCGAACAAATACACCGAAGAAGAGATCCGCAAGTATCTTGACTGCGATTCGGTGAAATACTTGTCGCTCGAAGGCATGCTCTCCTGCGTCAGCTATCCCAAAGAAAACTACTGCACGGCCTGCTGGAGCGGCAAGTATCCCGTGCCGTTTGAACAGATGGACAAATTTCACGCCGAGAAATGCCGGTAAAAGGAAAAGGAAAAAATGCCGAAAGCTGCTAAGAACCGTTTCAGTTATAAGAAATCCGGGGTCGATATCGACAAAGCCAACGAATTTATCGACGAGATCAAGCCGCTGGCCAAAACGACCCGCCGTCCCGAGGTCATGGCCGGGATCGGCGGCTTCGGCGCTCTCTGCCGTTTTCCAAAAAAATACAAAAAACCGGTCATGGTCACGTCGACCGACGGCGTCGGCACAAAACTTAAGGCTGCCCAAAATGCCGGGATCGTCGAAGGTCTCGGCATCGATCTGGTCGCTATGAACGTGAACGACATTCTCACGCTCGGAGCCGAACCTTTATTCTTTCTGGACTACTTCGCTGTCGGAAAAATGGACGTCCCCATGATGAAGACCGTCGTCAAAGGCATCGCTGAAGGCTGCCGCCAGGCGGGCTGTGCGCTCATCGGCGGCGAGACCGCGGAGATGCCGGGACTGTATTCTCATGGCGATTTCGATCTGGCAGGATTTTCCGTCGGAGTTGTCGAAGAATCCAAGATCATCGACGGAAAAAAAGCCCAGGCCGGACATGTGATCATCGGGATCGCTTCCAGCGGCGTGCATTCCAATGGTTTCTCCTTGGTAAGAAAAGTCCTTAAAGACGATTTTTTCAAGCAGCATGCGGCTGAAATTCTCATGCCTACCAAGATCTATGTAAAATCCGTGCTTTCCCTGATAGAAAGGGAGCCTATTTTTTCAATGGCGCATATTACCGGAGGCGGATTTTTCGACAATATCCCGCGCGTACTTCCCAAGGGCTGCGGCGCGAAGATCAACATGGGCAGCTGGTTCATCCCGCGCGTTTTCCGCTGGATCGAAGAAGCGGGCAACGTCGAAGCGCGGGAAATGTACCGCACGTTCAACATGGGCATCGGTTTCATTCTCGTCACGCCGAAGGACAGAGCTTTGAAAGTGATCTCTCATCTGGCAAAATTCAAGCAGCGCGCCTGGATCATCGGAGAGATCGTGAAGGGTGAAGGGGTGACGATACAATGAAAGTCCTGGTCATAGGTAACGGCGGACGGGAGCACGCGATCTGCTGGAAGATCGCCCAGAGTCCGCTTCTCACCAAGCTATACGCAGCCCCCGGAAACGCGGGTATGGCTGAGATCGCGGAGATCGTCGATATTCCCGCCAAAGACCAGGAAGGTCTTTTGAAATTCTGCAAAAAAGAGGGGATCGGCCTCGTGGTCGTGGGACCCGAAGCGCCGCTGACCGAAGGCATCGTGGACCGTTTTGAAAAAGAGGGACTTAAAATATTCGGCCCCTCCAAGTTTGCGGCTCAGCTCGAAGGCTACAAAGTATTTTCTAAAGAGCTCATGAAAAAGCTCGGCATTCCGACCGCTGATTTCGAAGTGTTCGGACAGCCGGACAAGGCGATGGATTACGTGGCCAAAAAGGGTGTGCCGATCGTCATCAAGGTCGACGGCCTGGCCGGCGGGAAAGGTGTCGTCGTCGCGACATCGATGCCGAAGGCGATGGAAGCCATTCATCTGCACATGGTGAAAAAGGTTTTTGGGCATGCCGGAGATCGCGTCGTCATCGAAGAGTGCCTGCAGGGTGAAGAGGCCTCGATCATCGCGGTCACCGACGGCACGACGGTGCATCTTCTGGCATCCAGTCAGGACCACAAGCGTCTCTATGAAGGCGACCACGGGCCCAACACGGGCGGCATGGGCGCTTATTCGCCTGCTCCGATGGTGACGCCGGAAATGGAAAAAGAGATCCTTCAGAAAGTATTCATGCCGATCGTCGAAGATTTCAAGAAAGCCGGACATCCTTATAAAGGGTTTCTTTACGCAGGCATCATGATGACCGCTAAGGGTTTCAGAGTGCTCGAGTTCAATACGCGTCTCGGAGATCCTGAGACACAGGCCATCCTTCCGCGCATGAAAAACGACCTCCTGGAAGTGATCCTGGCGACCGTTGATGAGAAGCTTTACTCGGTGAAACTCGAATGGAAGGACGAAAACTGCGTCTGCGTCGTCATCGCTTCGGAAGGCTATCCGGAGCTCTATGAAACGGGTAAAAGGATAGCCGGTATTTCGACGGCCCGCGAAGACCGAGACATCCACGTATTTCATGCCGGGACCAAGCGTGAGAACGGCGAAGTCGTTACGGCCGGCGGGCGCGTTCTCAACGTGGTGGGCTGTGCCAGGGGGATCTTCGAGGCGCTTTCAAAAACTTACAATGCCGTCGACAAGATATTTTTCGACAAGATGTATTACCGCAAGGATATCGGGCACCGCGCTGCCCGCGTTCTCAAATAAAAAACGGAGAATAATATGAAGCCTCTAGTGGCCATCATGATGGGAAGCGATTCCGACGCTGAATACCTCAAACCATGCGGTGAAGTGCTGCGTCAGTTCGGCGTGCCGTACGAAGCGCGCGTCCTTTCCGCGCATCGCACCCCAAAGGAAGCTTGTGCCTATGCGGAGGCGGCCGAAGGCGCCGGCATCCGCGTACTGATCTGCGCCGCAGGCGGCGCGGCTCATCTTGCCGGCGTTGTTGCCGCACACACCGAACTGCCCGTCATCGGTATCCCGGTGGCCACTGATTTCATGGGCGGTCTCGACTCGCTGCTCTCGGTCGTCCAGATGCCGGCCGGTACGCCGGTCGCCACGGTCGGAGCCCACTCGGGCGGTGTCCGGAATGCGGCTTTCCTGGCGGTGCGCCTGCTAGCGATGAATGACCCGAAGCTCCTTAGCGCGCTTAAAGACTACAAGAAGAAGACGGTCGAGAAGATGCTCGCGAAAAAGGTGGATATTTGAAGCAAGTTCTTTTCGTCTGCACCGGCAATAGTTGCCGGTCTGTCATGGCGGAGGGTCTCTTCAGGCGGGCGGTTGCGGACCGCCCAAAAGATTTTACGGTGTCTTCAGCGGGCGTCGCCGCAATGGACGGTTATCCGTCGACGCTGGAAACGATACGGGCGATGGCGCGTGAAGGGCTTGACGCTGTGCCTCACAAAACGCGCCGGCTCACGCGCGAGATGGCCGAAAAGGCGGATCACATCTTTGTGATGGAAAAGATCCACCGGGACATGATCTTGAGGTTTTGGCCCGAAGCAGAGCCGAAAGTACGCCTGCTCTCGGATTACTCGCCGGTTGCTGAGGATCGTGGTTCGGATGTGCCTGATCCGATCGGGTTGTCGGATGATTTTTACAGGGAAGTGCTGGGGATGATCGACGGCTGCGTGAAAAAGATCGCGAAAACCGTTTAAAAAACATTTTTACTTCAATCGAGGACAGGAGGATTTATGAGAATTGCGCTCGGAGCCGACCACGGCGGTTTCACGCTGAAGAACGAGATTCATCAGTTCCTCAAACAGCAGGGGCACGAAACGACCGATTTCGGCACGCATTCGGCTGAGTCATGCGACTATCCCGAATTTGCGCAAAAGGTCGCCAGGGCGGTTTCCGACGGAAAGGCCGAGGCCGGCATTCTGATCTGCAAGAGCGGTAACGGCATGGCGATAGCCGCCAACAAATACCCGCGGGTACGCGCCGCTATCTGCTTCGATAAGAACGTCGCGGTTCTCTCGCGCCAGCACAATGACGCGAATATCCTCGTGCTGGGCTCCGAGCATCTTTTTGACGAGCCGGAGACTATCGTCCGCGAGTGGCTGGATTCCAAATTTGAAGGCGGACGCCACAAGCGCCGCGTCGACCAGATCGTAAATCTCGAGAAAAGAATCTGCGGTAAACAGCCTGTCAAAAAAGCAGTCAAACGAAAGGCATCCAAGAAAAAATGAACGCGCTCAAGAAAACCGATCCCGACGTATTTAAAGCGGTCGCCAACGAAACGCGCCGGCAAAACGACAACATCGAGCTGATCGCCAGCGAAAATTTTACGAGCCAGGCCGTGATGGAAGCGGTGGGTTCGGCTCTGACCAACAAATACGCCGAAGGCTACCCTGAGAAGCGCTGGTACGGCGGCTGCGAGCATGTCGACGTCGTGGAAACGCTGGCCATCGAAAGGGCCAAGAAGCTTTTCGGCGCTGAGCACGCCAACGTACAGCCCCATTCCGGATCCCAGGCCAATGCGGCGGTGTATTTCGCGATGCTTCAGCCCGGGGATACGGTGCTGGCGATGAACCTCTCTCATGGCGGACATCTGACGCATGGCCATCCGATGAATTTTTCAGGCCGACTCTTCAAGATCGTCCCTTACGGCGTCAGCCAGAAGGACGAGCGCATCGACTACGACGAGGTCGAAAAGCTGGCCGTCGAAAATAGGCCGAAGATGATCCTCGCGGGCGCTTCGGCTTATCCGCGCATCATCGATTTCGCGCGTCTCCGCAAGATCTGCGACAAAACCGGCGCTCTCCTCATGGTCGACATGGCTCACATCGCGGGTCTCATCGCGGCGGGTCTCCATCCGAGCCCGGTGCCGTATGCCGAGTTCGTCACGACGACCACCCACAAGACACTGCGCGGGCCCCGCGGAGGACTCATCCTTTGCCGCGCCGACTTCGCCAAGAAGATCGATGCCGAAGTATTCCCGGGCCAGCAGGGCGGTCCCCTGATGCATGTGATCGCGGGCAAAGCAGTCGCTCTCAAGGAAGCGTTGGAACCGTCTTTCAAGGAATACCAGTCTCAGATCGTCAAGAACGCAAAGACCATGGCCGAAGAGCTTGTGAAGCACGGCTAACGCCTGGTCTCCGGCGGCACCGACAATCACCTCATGCTCATCGACGTGAACCAGAAGGGTCTCACCGGCAAAGACTGCGCGGCGGCTCTCGACCATGCGGCGATCACGGTCAACAAGAACGGCATTCCTTTCGACACGCAGAGCCCGTTCAAGGCCGGCGGTGTCCGCCTGGGCACGCCCGCGGTCACGACGCGCGGCATGAAGGAATCTGAAATGAAACAGATCGCCGGATTCATCCACGACGTTCTTTCGAACATCCAATCGGAATCGAAGATCCAAGCCGTAAAGGTCGAGGTCAAAAAGCTGACGCAGAAATTTCCCTTATACCCGGAACTGCTGGAGAAGCTTAAGCCTTGATGCAAGATCGGGTTAAAAAGGCGGGAGGTAGCCGATGAAGTGTCCGTTTTGCTCGTCCGATGAAGACAAGGTGATCGATTCGCGTTCTTCCAACGAAGGCAAGAGCGTGCGCCGCCGCCGCGAATGCCTCAAATGCGACAAGCGTTTCACCACCTACGAATACGTCGAAGAGATCCCTCTCATGGTCATCAAGAAGGACGGCCGCCGCGAAGCTTTTGACCGCAACAAGATCATCAACGGCATCATGAAGGCCTGCGAGAAGCGTCCCGTCAGCGTCGAAAAAGTCGAGGCCGTCGTGGACAGGGTCGAGAAGGAGATGCAGAAGAGTTTTGACAAGGAAGTCAAAGCACAGGTCGTCGGGGAGCTGGTGATGGAGCACCTGCACAAGATCGACGAGGTCGCCTATGTGCGGTTCGCGTCCGTGTACCGCCAATTCAAAGACATCAATCAATTCATGAAAGAGCTCAAGGACCTTTTAAGCAAACGCGCTTAAGCTCTGATAGGTTCTTCTTCGGGCAGGATCTCTTTGAGGACTTTGAGGTTGGGGACAAGCTCGCGGCGCAGAGTCAGCAGAAGACTTTCCATTTTTTCCACGGATTTCTCATTCAAAGCTTCTTTTTTCAAAGCTTCCTTTTCCTCGGCGAACTTCTTTTCATCGATGGGCGTGTTCTTGAGAACCTTGATGAGCGCCGCGCCCCCAGGCACCGCGATCACCTTGCTAAGCTCGCCTTCCTTGACGGCGGCCAAAGGCTTTTCTACGGGCTCCGAGGGTCCGATGCCCGGCAGATAAGAGCCTTTTTTAAATTTATCGAACAGCTTGATTTCCAGCTTCTGGTCCGCTGCAAATTTCTCAAAGTCCGCAGCTTTCAGATCCTTCGAAAGATCGCCGAGCTTTTTCACGGAAACTTCAACGTTCTTCTGGCGCGCGAGTATCTCTTTGAGCTTTGGTTTGCTTTCTTCAAACGTGAGCTTCACCGCCGGTTTTTTGTCCAGAAGCTTGATCTTGTAGCTGCCGCTGCCTGTTTCGATCCATTCGGACGTACGGTCAGAATCAAGGATGAACGCCTGATCGATCACTTCGGTGATGAGACCTAATCCCGGAACCGCCTCATTGCGGGTAAAGTAGGGGGTCTCCAGCGTTTCAAGTTTATATTTTGAGGTCAAATCTTCCAGGGATGCCGTATGATCCTTCAGAGCGGCTTCAAAATCCTGGGATTTATCTTTGGGAACGAAAGCGTAGCGGATGCGCGCCTTGGCAGGCTCGAGCATATAATTTTCATAAAGTGAAAACGCGGTCTTGAGCTCTTGTTCGGATATGTCGGCCGCGCCGCCGGAAGGCTCCGAAAGGACGATATACTGGATCTGGCGCTCACCGGTTTTCTGGGCGAAAAACTCTCTTAGTTCGGCGTCTCCGACCTCTAGAGAGGATTCAAATTTATCCCGGATCTTGCCGATGGTCAGCGTGTCGCGGACCTCTTCCTCGAAGCGGCGGGCATCCTGGCGCAGGTATTGCGTCACAAAAAGGTTGTAGGTGCGCTCATCGAAACGGCCTTTGGTCTGCAGGTAGGGTTGGGATCCGATCCACTGGACGACTTCTTTGTCCGTGGCCTTGATGCCCTGCTTTTTGGCATAGTTCAGGAACAGAAGGCGGTCCCAGGCTTGCTCCTCGATCCTTAGGTACTGGCGGATCTGATCGAAGTTGTTCCCGTACATCATACGCGCCTGATGGTCGATGGCCTTATAGCTGGCCAGGTAGTCCTGGACGGTGATATTGCGCCCGTTCAGGCGGGCCACCGAGGAGGCTCGATTTCCCTTTTCCTGGCCGAGATAGATGCCGGATATGGCGAATGTCGCGATGACCGCGATGGTCAGCACGATATAGATATGTTTTTTCGTTTTGTTATTCCGAAGTATCTTTAACATGAATTTGGGCATTATACCGAAAGCGCGCAGGCCGGGCAAGCTAAATTGACTTTAACTTTAAGCCATGTTATACTCCTTTTTACTTTTGTAAGCCATTCATGGGTATTATGGCTTATAATTTTTTTTCTCAACTTATTTATTTTCAATGAATTACAATTTATAAAGATTTTCTAATCCCAAATTTAAAGAAGAAAGGTTTTCAGTGTCCGAAGCAGCGTTCAAATTAAAACTAGGTCTTCCAAAAGGCAGTCTGCAGGATTCAACATTTAAGATGTTCAAAAAAGCGGGATACAACGTGAGCGTCGGCTCGCGTTCGTACTTCCCATATGTCGACGATCCTCAGATCGAGGGCGTTCTCATCCGCGCGCAGGAAATGTCGCGCTACGTCGAAGACGGGGCGCTCGACTGCGGTCTCACCGGTGAAGACTGGATCCAGGAAAACGGTTCCGATGTCGTGCGCGTGGCCGAGCTTCACTATGCGAAGTCCGGCATGAACACCGTCCGCTGGGTGCTGGCCGTGCCCAATGACTCCAAGATCAAGAACGTCAAAGACCTCGAAGGCAAGCGTATCGCCACAGAGCTGAAGGGCTACACTGAAAAGTATCTCAAAAAGCATGGAGTCAAGGCGGATGTGGAATTCAGCTGGGGGGCGACGGAAGTCAAGGTGGCATCAGGACTTGTGGATGCCATTGTCGAGCTTACCGAGACGGGTTCATCTTTGCGCGCTAATAATCTCCGAATCGTGGAGACGCTTTGCCACTCGACCACACAGTTTATTACCAACAAAAAGGCCTGGGCAGACCCGAAAAAGAGACAGAAGATGGAGCACATCGCGATGCTTCTGGTCGGCGCTATCCACGCCGAGGCCAAAGTCGGCATTAAGATGAATGTCAGCGAAGAAAGTCTGAAAAAGGTCCTCTCTCTCTTGCCAGCCATGAAGAACCCGACCGTTTCGGCGCTCACCCTCAAGGGCTGGCATGCGATCGATACGATCATCGATGAAAAAGTGGTGCGCGACCTCATCCCTAAGCTTAAAGAGGCCGGGGCCGAAGGCATCATCGAATACCCGCTCAACAAAGTCATTTACTAAATTCACCCAAAGGAGGAAAGCGACATGCCTTGCGGCAAAAAGAGAAAGCGCCATAAGATGGCGGTGCATAAGAGAAAAAAGCGCCGTCGCCGGGATCGTCACAAGAAGGGTCAGTAAGCCCTTTTTGACCAATCGTTTTTAGAGGGTCCTTCGTATATACTAGTAAGAGTACCGCGTTTCGATCGCCGCCTCGCAAAAGCGCCTTCCAAGGCCCGAGGCGGCGATGCAATCACTTTCGATCCAAAGGAGCCTTAAAGTGACCTGGAGAAAATTCAAAGTTTTTTGGTGGAACAACTGGCCTAAGGCGGCCGTCATCGTCTGGATCATTTTCATATTTTGGTTCCCGGCCCAGTCCCTGGGTTCTCTCGACAAATATCAGCGCGATTACATGGTCGCTTTTCTATCCACGACCGGCCTCCAGGCTACGGTCAGCGCCGTCGTATTCGTCGTGCTTTACGCCTGGGTTCTGCAGGGCGGTATGCAGAAACTCCGCAAATCCCAGGTCAAGAGCGACGCGGTCAACATCCATTGGAAAGACGTCATCGGGATGGAAGCCTCCAAGGCCGAAGCCCGCGAGATCGTGGAGCTTATCAAGGATCGCGCCCGCATCAAAAAGATCGGCGGCAATATCATCCGCGGCATGCTGATGATGGGACCTCCGGGCTGCGGTAAGACGTATCTGGCTAAAGCCATGGCGACCGAAGCGGGCGTACCCTTTATATCGATGTCCGGCTCTGAGTTCACCGAGATGTACGTCGGTGTCGGAGCTTCCCGCGTCCGCCAGCTCTTCAGCCGGGCCCGGAAGCTCGCGTATGCTGACGGCGGCTGCATCATCTTCATCGACGAAATCGACGCGATCGGCCACAAGCGCGTGCATGATACCGGTTTCGGCGGCATGCAGGAAAGAAATACGACGCTCAATCAGCTCCTCGTCGAAATGGACGGCCTCGGTGAGAAGCAGGAAAATATCGTCGTGCTCGGCGCGACCAACGCGCCTGAGTCGATCATGGACGATGCGCTTCTGCGCGCCGGCCGCTTCGACCGTAAGATCTTCGTGCACAAGCCCAACCTCATCGAAAGAGAAGAGCTTTTCCGCTTCTATCTGTCCAAAGTGAAGACGGAGGAGTCTGTCGACGTCGCCAAGATCGCGCGTAAGGCCGTGGGTTCAAGCCCGGCCGACATCGCGAACCTGACGAAAGAAGCGGCGCTCATCGCGATCCGAAACAAAGACGAAAAGATCAGGGAAAGCCATCTGTCCGAGGCTATGGAGCGCATCTATCTGGGTCTCAAGAGCAACATTACGCTCAACCAGAAAGACAAGATCATGACCGCCTATCACGAAGTCGGTCATCTGGTCGTGCTGTATCTCCTGCATCCGACGGACGACGTTTTTAAAGCGACGATCATCCCCCGCGGAGGCGCTCTGGGTCTGGTGTCTCATCTTCCTCCGGACGACAAGTATTCGATCGACCGCAACGAACTTCTGGCCAACATCAAGGTGTCTCTGGCCGGATATGTGGCCGAAAAGCTGAAGTTCAATACCACGACCTCGGGCGTCAACAGCGACTTCGAAAAAGCGATGTGGACCGCACACCGCATGGTCTGGGATCTCGGTATGGGCAAGATCGGCTGGGTCGGAAATTACAGCTCCATCCCCGCGGACCAGCTTTCCGAAGATATCAAGCAGAAGCTCAACCTCGAGACTCAGGAGATCATCCAGGAGTGCATGAAAGAGGTCGAGGCGCTTCTGAAAAAAGAGAATACGATCTTTGAGCGCTTTGCTCAGGAACTGATCAAGAAGGAGACGCTCGATTTCGACGAGATCGAGGCGATCTTCAAGGAATATGGAAAAGCCAATCCCCGTATCAGCTCCAAATACGTTCCCGCTAAATAAGCTCCAAGACGGACGCAGGCCGGGTTCCGCGCTGAAATTCGCGGTTCCCGTCCTCGCGGTCTTGTTTTTGTCCGGCTGCGTCTCGCATTATACCTACCCGGCGCCTCTGGTACCCGAATCGATCGAAAAGATATCGAAGCAGGAATACAAGATAGACGTGACCGCCCGCGTCGTAGGAAAGACCGTCGGCGCCCTGCTTTACGTGGACGAGCTCATCGACAGCAACGGCGTGATCCCGAAGGAAGTGCACGAAAAAATGGGCAAGCTCCTGCAGGTCGTGTCGCGCGTATCGCTTTCGACCGACCTTGAGCTTGATTTCTGCTCCGTGGTCATCCGCGACAAAAAAAGCTCCAACGAACTTACCATCACCCGCTCGATCGATGATACCCGCCGTGCAAATGCCGAGGCGCTCGGCGTCGATGAATCTATCAGCCGCACGCTTTTCGATCAGGGTAAATACACGACCGACGCTCTCGGCAACAGTCCGTTCATTCTCAAAGAAGTGCGTCTTGAGAATTTTCTTGCCGACCAGATCGTGCAAAGAATACGCTACAGTTTTTCACGCGAGATCGCTGAAACGAAAAACAAAAAAGACAAGAGCCCGGACGACGAAGCTTTCAATCCCGCGTTCATCCTGGTCGACGGCGTATTTGAGAATTTTCAGGGGAAGAAGAATTACCGCTTTTCCATCCTCTCTATGAAGTCCGAGGACCCGAAAGAGACGATGCTGGGAGTGTTCAAGACCGTCAATGAAGTGCTGGCGGGCTATCAGTTCACGGGTTTCGACCAGATCGAGATCCAGGATTACCTGAACCGTCAGAAGCTCGTGCTCGACCGCCAGACGCTCTTAAGCTACCAGAAGCAGAAGATCAAGGATGCCGATATCATCGCGCGTTTTCTGCAGGAGTCACAGTCGGTGCAGGACGCTTTCAAGCTTTTCGGTTTCAACGGCTCCGGCGCTGAAGCAGGACAAGAACCCCCGGCCGCCGTCACCGGCGGTTCCGCAGCCCCTTAAGACTTATCTCCCGCGGTTCTTTTTTGAAACTATTCTCACCGGCTAAGATCAATCTTTACTTAAAGGTCGTGCGCCGCCGCCCTGACGGTTTTCACGATCTTGAAACAGTGTTCGAGCGCTTGAGCCTTGGCGATGATGTCACTCTGCATCTCATCCCTTCCGGCATCAAGCTTCAGACCGGTACGCGCCGCATTCCCTCCGGCCCAAAAAATTTGGCGTGGCGCGCCGCCAGTCTCCTGCAGGAGCGATGCGGTGTCAAAAAGGGCGTGAGGATCCGCCTGAAGAAAAGGATACCCGTATCGGCCGGGCTAGGGGGCGGTTCCAGCAACGCCGCCGCCGTGCTCCTAGGCTTGAACCGGCTCTGGGATCTGCGTCTTTCCGAAAAGGAACTGCTTGCTCTGGGCTCTGAGCTCGGCAGCGACGTTCCTTTTTTTGTCCTCAACACGCCTTTTGCGGCGGCAAAGGGTCGGGGGGAGATCTTGAGGCGGCTGCCGAGTCCGAAGCGTAAGATCTGGCACTGTCTGGTCAAGCCGTCTTTCGGAATTTCGACCAAGGAGGCCTACGAAGGCCTGAACCCCCGCGCCTTGACACCCCCGGGGAGCGATGTTAAAATGCTCGTCCACTCTATTCACAAGGGCGATTTCAGGCAGTTTTCAAAGCTCTTAACTAATAGTCTGGAAGTCTCTCTAAATAAAAGAGTTACAACAATTTCAAAAATAAAAAATGAACTGCTGCGGCAGGGCGCTATCGCGAGCCTGATGTCCGGAAGCGGTTCGACCGTATTCGGCGTGTTCCGCACGGAGCGCGAAGCCGGCCGTGCAGCCCGAGCCTTGAAACGAAATCACAAGGCCTGGCAGGTGTTCGTGGCGTCTACGTATTGATTGATACCGACTTCTGCCCTGTGGTGTAACGGCAGGCCGCCGTCTTCTGGGACGGCGGCACTCCTTCTCGGTCTAAAGACCGAGAAGTCGCACACGAAGCGGGTGTAAGCGTTACACGAAAAAAAATTGCCCTGTGGTGTAACGGTAGCACACAGCCCTTTGGAGGCTAGAGTCATGGTTCGAATCCATGCGGGGCAACTCTAAAAGCCATTAGGTCATTTAAACGCGTCACCGGATCGTTCCTATAATCATGCAAAAATGCTCGTTCTGCCAAAAAATACTCAAAGGTCATGAGAAGATCTTCTCAGGACCCGACTCGCTTATTTGCGAGGACTGCGTGAAGTTCTGCCATGACACGCTGACCCGCACCGGCGCGACCGCCCCTTCAAAGGACGGCAAAGAACCGAAGGACCCGAAAGAGGTCCGCGCCCCCAAGCTCAAGCTCGAAGACCTGCCGAAGCCGACGGAGATCAAAAAGATCCTCGACCAGTACGTCGTCGGGCAGGAGGATGCGAAGAAAAAGCTCTCTGTCAGCGTATACAATCACTACAAGCGCGTGATCTCGTCGGCCGACACTAAAGATGTCGAGCTCGAGAAATCCAACGTGCTGCTGATCGGCCCGACGGGCAGCGGCAAGACGCTCCTGGCCCGCACTCTGGCGCGTGTTCTCAAGGTTCCGTTCGCGATCTGCGACGCGACGACGCTGACGCAGGCCGGCTACGTCGGAGACGATGTCGAAAACGTGATCCAGCGTCTGTTGCAGGACGCTTCGTACGACATTCCGCGCGCGGAAATGGGCATCGTCTACATTGACGAGATCGACAAGATCGGCAAGACCTCTGAAAACGTTTCTATCACGCGCGATGTGTCCGGTGAAGGCGTCCAGCAGGCGCTCCTGAAGATTTTGGAAGGCACGAAGGCCAGCGTACCCCCTCAGGGCGGACGCAAGCATCCCCAAGCAGAAAACCTGACCGTCGATACGACCAATATCCTTTTTATCTGCGGAGGCACTTTCAGCTCTCTGCACGAGATCATCCAGCGGCGCCTCGGCAAGGGCCAGATCGGTTTCCGTGCCCAGGCTAGCACGCATCCGGTCTACAAGGCCGGCGATGCGGAGCATTCGCTTCTGCCGCTTGTCGAGACCGTGGACCTGGTGAAGTACGGGATTATCCCCGAATTCATCGGCCGTTTTCCGGTCATTTCGACGCTGGAAAAGCTCAGTGAAAAAGAGCTTCTCGACGTGCTGACCCAGCCCAAGAACGCGCTGGTCAAGCAGTTCGAAAAACTTTTTGAGATCGAAGGCGTGAAGCTCACACTGACGCCCGAAGCGCTGCAGGAGATCGTGAAAGAAGCTGTGAAGAAAGGGACCGGCGCCCGAGGGTTGCGGGCGATCATGGAAAGCGTGATGCTCAACGTCATGTACGAACTTCCCGCGATGGAAGGCATCAAAGAATGCGTGGTGGGCCGTGATACGGTTTTGAACCGCGAATACCCGAGGCTGGTGGACAAAAAAGGCGAGGCGAAGCGAATTGCGTAAAGCGGCCGTCATCCTCGCAGCGGGAAAAGGGACGCGGCTTAAGTCCGTGCTTCCGAAAGCGCTGCACCCGATCTGCGGAAAGCCGATGCTCGGCTACCTTGTGGACCGAGCTCTCGCGGCGGGATGCGAAAAGATCGTCGTCGTCGCGGGATACAAGATCGAGCTTGTCCGCGAATATCTGAAATCTCTCGGTCTTGGCAAGAAGCTCGTCTGTGTCGAGCAAAAGGAACAGCTGGGCAGCGGGCATGCGGTATTACAGTCAGCGCCTGCGCTGAAAGGTTTCTCGGGCGCCGTGTATGTGTTCTACTGCGATACTCCGCTGATACGGCAGGAGACGGTCAAAGAGCTTTATCAGAATTTTGCCGCAGAAAAGACGGCGTGCACACTTTTGTCGGTAGAGCTCGACGAACCCTTCGGCTACGGCCGTATTTTGCGGGGGCCGTCATCGGAGGTCTTGAGCATCGTCGAGGAGAAAGAGGCCACGGAAGAAGAAAAGAGGATCAAAGAGATCAATGTCGGCTGCTACGTGTTCGACGCGCTCCGCCTTTTTCCGGCGCTGAAAAAGATCAAGCAGAGCGCCGCCAAGAAAGAGTATTACCTGACCGATGTCGTCGGTATTTTTTCTAAGGAAAGCCGCGTGGGAGCGGTCATGGCGGCCTGCCGCAAGGAAGTTTTGGGCGTGAATACGCGCGCGGATCTGGCGCAAGTCGAGGAAATCGCCCAGAAACGCGTCTTGAAGGCGCTCATGGAGCAGGGGGTCCGCATCCGGAGGCCCCAAACCGTGACCATTGACGCCGACGTGAGGATAGGGCAAGATACTACGGTTATGCCGGGTACCACCCTGGAAGAGGGGGTGGTTATCGGCGAGGGCTGCGTGATCGGGCCCTATGCGCGTGTCCGCGGCAAGTCCCGTATCGGCAGGCATACCACCCTCGGCAATTTTGTGGAAGTTGTACGCTCAGAGATCGGCGACCACACCCAGGTAAAACACCTGTCTTACTTAGGCGACGCGAAGGTCGGCTCGTACGTGAACATCGGCGCGGGCACGATCACCGCCAATTACGACGGCAAAAACAAACATCTTACCGTGATCAAGGATAGAGCGCGGATCGGCAGCGGCACCGTTTTAGTAGCGCCGGTCACCGTCGGCAGACAAGCCGTGACGGGCGCGGGCGCCGTGGTCACAAAGAATAAAGATGTCCCTGACCGGGGCATCGTCGTCGGCGTGCCGGCGAGGATCTTAAACAGAACAGGAAGAAAATGAACGGCGAAATCAAGATTTTTTCGGGTAATGCCAACATCGAACTGGCAAAAAAGATCGCCAAGTTCCTCAACGTGCCTCTTGGAGACGCGCTGGTTTCGACGTTCAGCGAGGGCGAGATCCGGGTGAAGATCAACGAGGATGTGCGAGGCCGCGACGTGTTCATCGTGCAGCCGACCTGCCCTCCGACCAACAACAACCTGATGGAACTTCTGATCATGATCGACGCGCTCAAACGCGCGTCGGCGCGGCGCGTGACGGCCGTGATACCTTATTTCGGCTATGCCCGACAGGACCGCAAGGACCAGCCGCGCGTGCCGATCACCGCCAAGCTCGTGGCCAATATCCTTGAAGCGGCCGGAGCGGACCGCGTGCTGACGATGGACCTGCACGCCAGCCAGATCCAGGGATTTTTCGACATACCGCTAGACCACCTTTTTGCGGTCAACGTGATCGTGGATTATTTCAAGAAGAAGAAGCTTAAAGACCTCGTCGTCGCGTCTCCGGATGTTGGCGGCATCAAGATGGCCCGAGCATATGCTAAGAGGCTCGGAGCCGCGCTCGTCGTCGTGGACAAGCGCCGTATCGACGACAAACACACCGAGACGATGAACATCCTCGGCGAAGTCAAAGGCAAAAATGTCGTCATCGTCGACGATCTGGTCGCAACGGCCAGCTCCATGTGCGAAGCCGCCGTGGCTTTGAAAAAGGCCGGCTCGCTTAAAATATTCACCGCGGTGTCGCACCCGATCCTGTCGGGTCCGGCGATCGAACGTATCAAAAAGTCTCCGATCGAGGAGTTTGTGATCACGGACAGTATTCCGCTGGGCGCAGACAAAAAGGACCCCGTGTTCAAGGTCCTCTCGGTCTCCGAGCTTCTGGGAGAAGCTATCAAGAGAATTCACGACGAAGAGTCGGTATCGAGCCTGTTTAATTAGTCAACGACCGCAGCCGGGAGCGGAGCGACGAAGGGCCTATGGGGGCGCTTCGGTAAAGAGAGCGACGAGGCTGGCAGCGGCAAAAGCAAGGAAGTGAATCATGGAACAGATCAACGTCAAAGCGACCGTCAGGGACACCAAGGGCAAGCAAAAAAATAAAGCTTTGCGTAATCAGGGCTTCGTGCCCGGCGTCGTCTATCACCGCGGCGAACAACCCGTTTCGATTTCGCTGGAGAAGCGCGAGATCACCAAGATCATCCACGACGCCGCCGGCGAGAACGTGCTGATCAACCTCACTATCGAGAAAGAAAAGAAGAAGACCCGCCCCGCGATCATCAAGGAAGTGCAGTACGATCCGGTAAAGCGTTTCATCCTCCACGTCGATTTCAACGAGATCTCGCTCAATGAGAAGATCCAGGTCGAAGTCGAAGTCACGGCCAACGGCACCCCGATCGGTGTGAAGAACGACGGCGGTATCATGGACCACCCGTGCCGCATCGTCAAAGTCCAGTGTCTGCCGATGGATATTCCCAAACATATCGACGTCGACGTTTCCGGTCTCGGGATCGGCGCATCGATCCACATACGCGATCTGGCCGCATCCGACAAGTATAAGATCCTCACCGACCCCGACACGCTGCTGTTCCACGTGAAGCTGCCGGTCGAAGAGAAGGCTGCTGATCCGTTGGCGCCCGCACCTGAAGTCGAAGTGCTCCGCGAAAAGAAGGAAGATCCTGCGGCGGCGAAAGCCGGCGATAAGAAGGAAGAGCCGAAGAAAGACGCAGCCAAAGCGGAGAAGAAATAACCGCTTAAATGAAATTCGTCGTCGGCATCGGCAACCCCGAACGCAAATACGAGGGGACCCGACACAATGCCGGCTTCGAAGTTTTGGACGGTCTTGCGGTTTTAGAAGGCGCGGGGAAAGGCTGGAAGGAAGTGCGGAAGCTCCAGGCTTTGGTATGCGGGTCAGGAGAAGTGATGCTCATCAAGCCCCTGACCTACG
>CAZJAX010000011.1:0-3046 GCA_964543965.1 uncultured Planctomycetia bacterium | reverse complement strand
CGTGAACCGCAGCGGCGAGAGCATCGCGGGTATCGTGAAGGAATATCATCCGAAACCGGAAGATATCCTCGTGGTGTGCGACGACGTGAATTTGGATTTTAGAAAGCTGCGCATCCGCAAAGAAGGTTCGTCAGGCGGTCATCACGGACTCGAGTCCATTATGACCGCGCTGGAAAACAGCGGGGATTTTCCAAGGCTTCGTTTTGGAGTCAGGACTCCGGACATGCCTCACAACCTGGAATCGTTCGTGCTGGAAAAATTCAGCAAAGACGAGCAGCAGGCGAAGCCCGAGATCTTGGATAGAGCAGTTTTAGTTTGCAAGAGCTGGATCAACGAAGGTTTTGACGCGGCGCAGAAAAAGCTGAGTCAGTTACAAGGATAGCCTGCCTGACGGTAGGCAGGGAAAAAGGAGAAGAGATGGTTAATTACGAAGGCATATTCATTATTGACCCCGACATTACGGCTGACGCGTCCAAGGCGGCGGTTGCAACGCTGCAGGACCTCGTCACGAAGAACGGCGGACGCATCGACAGCCTGCAGGACTGGGGAAGAAAGCGTCTGGCGTACAAGATCAACAAGAAGCAGGAAGGTAATTACATCATCTTGAACTTCCAGCTAGACTCCCAGTTCACCAAGAAGCTGGAGCAGTCGCTGCGTTTGAACGACAACATCATTCGCTACCTGCTCGTGAACAAGGACAACCTGTAACGGAGAAATCCCATGGCCAGCCTGAATAAAGCTCTTCTGATCGGCAACCTGACGCGAGACCCCGAGCTCCGGTATGTCCCGAGCGGATCGGCGGTGGCAAGTTTCACGGTGGCGATGAACCGTGTTTACAAACTGCAGACCGGTGAGAAAAAAGAAGAATCGAGTTTCGTCCGGGTGGTGGTCTGGGGAAGGCTGGCGGAAGTCTGCGGCGAGTACCTGAAGAAGGGCAGCCCCGTGTTCGTCGAAGGGCGCCTGCAGAGCCGCAGCTGGGACGGAGCGGACGGCCAGAAGCGCAGCACGCTCGAAGTGATCGCGACGAATATCCAGTTCCTGCGCGCAGGCGCGGGTGCGGGAGGCGGAGCGTCCCGCGATACGGATTTCGGCGGCGGCAAGGATGATATTTCGGATATTCCGGCAGATGATCTGTCCGGCATGAGCAGTAAGGGCGAAGAAGAAGTTCCATTCTGATCTTTTAAAGGAGAAAACACGTGTTCAAAAAGAAGCTGATCAAGAAGAAGGGTGACCCCAAAAAGAAGTTCATCAAGAAGAAGATCTGCAAGTTCAAGCCCGAAGAGATCCAGACCATCGATTATAAAGATGTGAACCGCCTGCGTTTTTTCATCACTGAACGCGGCAAGATCATCCCGAGCCGTATTTCCGGCGCCGGTGCGAAGTCTCAGCGTTTTCTGACCCGCCAGATCAAGCGCGCGCGTCAGATCGCTCTGCTACCGTACGTCGCGGAATAGTACGCGGTTCTAACCCGGCCGCGGCATACCGCCGGCCGGGGCTTCTTTTTATTTAAAAGGGACGGACTTATGAACATCGAAGTAGTTCTTTTGCAGGATGACGCGAAGCTCGGTAAGCGCGGCGACGTCGTGAAAGTCTCCACAGGATTTGCCCAAAACTTCCTTTTTCCCCATCAGAAAGCAGTTGCCGCTACTCCCGGCAACCTCAAGTCTTTCGTGCAGGAAAGGGAACGCCGAGAGAAGGAAAGCGCCGAGCGCCTCGCCCGCGCCCGCGAGATCGCTCAAAAGCTCAATGACATGTCTTTGACGATGGAAGTCAGCGCCGGCGACGGGGACAAGCTTTACGGAGCGGTCAATTCCCAGGACATCGTCGAAAAACTTCTTTCGAAAAATATCCGCATCGAGCGCAAGGACATCCACCTCGAAGAGCCTATGCGCAAGCTCGGCGACTATCAGGTCCCCGTGAAACTCCACCCTCAGGTATCCGCGAAGCTTAAAGTCACGGTCGTTAAGAAAAAATAATGAAGACCGTCGAAGACCTGCAGCTCAAGGATAAGGTCCCCCCGCAGAACCTTGAAGCTGAAATGGCTGTGCTCGGGTCCATCATGATCGAGGCCGAAGCCATCGCGCTGGCCATCGAGCTTTTGGGACCCGAAGCGTTCTACCGCGACGCGCATAAGACGATCTATCAGGCGATGATCGGCCTTTTCAATGAGAATAAAGCCATCGACCTGATCACGCTGACCGAATATCTCTACAAGTCGGGCGAGATGGATTCCGTCGGAGGCCCCGGATATCTTTCCACTCTGACGACCGCTGTCCCGACCGCCGCCAACATGCTTTATTACGCCAAGATCGTCAAAGAAAAATACATCCTCCGCCATCTGATCACCAACGCCACTCAGATCGTCCAGGACTGCTTCGACACGACCGAGGATGTCGACGGCCTGCTTGACCGCGCGGAAAAGACCGTGTTCGAGATCGCATCGAAAAAATTCGCAGGCGGCGTCACTCCGATCAAGGATATCGTCCGCAAACAGATCGAAGTCATCGACCGCCTTTACCAGCGCAAAGAAAGCGTTACCGGGATCGCGACAGGTTTTCACGGGTTCGACAGCCTGACCGCGGGTTTGCAGCCTTCCGATCTCATCGTGATCGCAGCCCGTCCCTCGATGGGGAAGAGCGCATTCATGACCTGCATCGCTGAGCATGCCGGCATGGTGCTGAAGACGCCGGTCGCCATGTTCAGCTTGGAAATGTCGAAAGAACAGCTGATCCAGAGAATGCTTTGTTCGCGCGCCCGCGTCGACGCGCACAAAGTGCGTACGGGCTTTCTTGCGCAGTCCGATTGGCCGGCGCTCACGAGCGCGGCAGCCAAACTTTCTGAAGCGCCGATCTACATCGACGACTCCCCGGGATTAAGCGTGCTTGAGCTCAAAGCCAAGGCGCGCCGTTTGAAAGCGCAGTTCGATATCCGCATGATCATCGTCGACTATCTTCAGCTGATGCAGGGCGCTCCCAATACCGAGAGCCGCCAGCAGGAGATCTCCGAGATCTCGCGTTCGCTCAAAGCTCTCGCGCGTGAGCTGAAC
>CAZJAX010000010.1:22675-27458 GCA_964543965.1 uncultured Planctomycetia bacterium | reverse complement strand
TCCTTTCTTTCGTGCACCGAAGCGTCGGCTTGGTCGGTGCGAAGGAATTGCTTGACCGTTTCCGGATGAGGAAACACCTTCCAATAACCCCGGCGGTGCCACTCCTCTCCGATCGGATAATAGACCCGGGCACCCAGACGCTTGCCGAACAGCAGCTCGAGCGAGTGTGTAAGCTCCGTATGATGGTTATCGATGAGGACATTCACCGCTTGAGCCCCCTCAAGAATTTTTTCACGGCCACGGCTTCGGCTTCAAAGTTGACGACTTTTCGGAAGCGGTCGTGCGCGCGGCGGCACATACGCGCATTTTCATCGGGCTCGAGAAAGCGCTCGATCTTCCTGATGTCGTCGCGCTCATTTCCATCCAGCATCACGCAAGTCTTCTTGTCCTGAAGCAGAAGCGCTCCCGTCTTTCCGCGGTAATCCTCCCGGCGGCAGATCACCGGTCTGCCGCAGGCGTAGAGCTGGTGCAGCGCATAGCCGTACCCGTCAGCATTCTTCACATGCCAGGCGAGATTGGTCTGTTTCATCAGGGCGCTGATCTCTTCGTGCGTCTCGGGCTCGCCGTCGGACCGTATCAGATCCGGCATCCGGTAACCGGCACCGTTCTTTTCCAGAAGATAAGACCAGAGCGGATCGCCCGGCGGCAGATCGACGCCGGGCGGCGGCGTTCCGAGGCCGTGCGTAAAAAAGTAGTACTTGGAAATAAGCGCGGCGCGGTGCTTCTGATAAAGCGGTTTGTCGCTTTGAGGAGCGTTGTGGTAGATGTAGTTCAAAAATGTCCTTATGACCGGCTTCTCCCAGCGCGGCGGCTCGGACCAGCTGTAAAGGGCGGTGTCGAATTCGGGATGAAAAAAGAGCGAGTGGTATTTTTTCTTTGAAGCTTGATGAGCGATCAGGTTGGAACATAACAGGTTTTTTGAAATCTCCGAAGGCTCCTCCCCCTCATTGCCGATATAGCGGATGCGCTCCGCGCGGGGCCGGGCCTCTTTTTGAAATTTGGCGTACGCGCGTTCGTTGGCCGGGTGCGTGGACACGATGATATCGATCTTTTCGGAAGCCTCGGCCAGAGTGATCCAGCTCCACTCTTTCCAATCCGAGCCGTGCGGATAATGCGATGGGCCGCTCGAATCGTAATCCCTGAGATGACCTCGATGAAAGGACTCTTTTGAAAGGCAGCCGCGGCCGTACACGGGCTCGGGATGATGGTAGTAGCCTTTCTCCCACCAATCTTCGCCGATGGGTCGGAAGAGCTTCATGCCGAGGCGGTTTTCGAACAGCGTGCGGAAAGAACGAAAAAGGTCCGTGTGATGAAAATCGCACAGGACGTTCATAGCTGCTTCAGGCGGATGCCCGCGCATTAAGAAACACGAAATCGTTCACCGGCGCTCCGAATCTTTCGGATACATCGATAAACTTCCCGCGCAAGAGATTCAAAAGGTCGGCACGGGACTTATTCCTGCCGGATACGTGCCATTCGCCCAGCAGGATATCGATGCGGTCCAGTGAAGCGTCGGAGACGCTTTCAAGCGCCTGCCATTCGGCCCCCTCCACGTCGATCTTGAGAAGGCGGCATCGGATGATGCCGTACTGCCGGAATATTTCATCGATGGATATCGTCGGCACGTCGACCGAGCGCCCCTTGCCGAAGAAATGCTTAAAGCCTTCCGAGGTCCCGATAAACTCGTGATGCTTGCCCTGCTCCTCGGACGTGTCTCCGTAAAAAAGGCGCGTCCTGCCTCCGGCGGATGCCGCGATCGCCTTATTGATCAGGGTGACCTGGCGGCCTCTTTTGTTGAGCTTGAGATTTCTTTTCTGGAGAGCCGCGTTTTCGGGAAGCGCCTCTACGCTGAAAACACGCAGGCCCATCGTGGCTAAAAGCAGGCTGATGCCCCCGATGTGCGATCCGATATCGATGGCGGTGTGACCCGGCTTGAGCTCAAAGCGCTGCAGATGATACTCGTCCTGCTCCAGAGCCGCCATGAGCGTGTTCCAGTCGCTGGTGCCCTCGCGGTAATACATCGGGCACGGGACGCCGTCGAAAGTGTTATAGACGTGCTGTTTCAGCGCCGGCTGCGTGAGAAATGAAAACATTTGCGTCCCTTTCTAAAAATTGCTGCCATTGATTTTTTACGGTTTCCCTTCCGAATATCTCGACGGCCCGCTCCCGGCCCTTTTTGCCGATGCTTTCGGCGTACGCGCGGTCATTCAAAAGGTCCTGGAGAATTTCACGGAATTCTTCGGCATCGTCCGCGTAGAACCCGTCGTTTCCGTGGCGAACCAGGTCTGGCACCTCGTAAAGGCTGTGCCGCAAAAGCTCGGGGTCATTTCCCCTCTCGCGGCCGAGCGAAACGACCGGAATGCCGGTCATCCAAGCCTCGATAAAATTGAGCGTATAGCTTGTCGGGTATGTCGGTGAATAGAAATAGGCTCTGTTTTCCTGCAGCTCCTCTATCATGCGCGCATAGCTGATAGCGCCGACAGCCCACGGCTCGCCGATATTTTCGTTCTGCGGTCCAAAAAGCGTATGAGGAAGACCTTTCATCACGCGGCGGTAAAAGGCGTAATTACATTCGCGGGCGCGGCTTTTCATGCTCTGCGTAAAATTGATCACACGCGCCTTCTCCCCCGTCCAGCCGCAGTAAATATTGGGGTCTTTGTAAAAGCGGATCACGGCATCGCCTCCGATGTAGCCGGGGATCGTAGACTCGCGCGGCGAATACCGCGCGATCTGAAGACCTTCCTCTCGGTAAGGCTTCATCATGCGCTCATTATGATGATTGTTCTGTCCGATCGTGCGCCAAATGACGCGCTTACCCTTCATGATCTTCCAGTTATTGGATATCCAGTGAGGCAAAGACATGACGATCACGGTGTCAAAGGGCTCGAGCATCTCTTCGGTCAGGTGATCCTTATTGGTCCTGCAGGCTATCTCAAGGAGCTTTTTGTCGTCTTTGAGACCGTCGATCCGAGGCCGGAGGCCGTCGCCCTGATTTTCCGGATTCATATAAGCGCCGTGCGAGAAAACGTCGAGCCCCATCTCTGTAAAAAGCTTGACTTCGTCATACTCAAGGATCGAGTGGCAGGAAAGATAGAGAATTTTCACCGGCGCTTCACCCACAGGCTCTGCTGCCATTCGAGCAAACACGTCCAGCCGGATCCCGCCAAATGTTTTTTTGCCAGCAAAGGTTTGCCTCCCCCGGGGAAATCGCTGTCATCGAGCAGGACAACGGATCTTTCCGTCAGGCGCGGTTCGATGGCAAGAAGCTCCGCTAGGCAGTGATCCTGCGCCTGACGCTGCAGACGCGTGTCGCCTGTCACGTCGTAATCAAAGCTGTCGAGATAGATCAGCGACGGGCTTTCCTTGAAGTTCTTCAAGAACGCGACCGAGTCTGAGCGGAAATAAGTGATCGTGCCGGCATACTCGCGCGTGCATTCACGGCAGACCGCCAGCGCCCTCTCGTCGATGTCGACCGTCACGACGCGTCCGCCGTAACGCTGGGTGAACTCTCCGAAGATGCTCGTGGACATGCCCGCGCCGAGATCGTCTTTTTGGCGCTGGCATCCCGTCTCTACGATCAGCGGTTCGGGGTGCTCCTGATAAAGCAGATTGAGCGCCAGACGAAATGTGTGATAGCGGAAATTGGCGCCGGCGTAATAATATTTCTGAAAAAACCAGGAGCGGTTGTCAGTCGAGCTGTGATAAACGAAATCTTCGGGCCGCAGAGCGCCTTTAACTGGCATGGGCGGCAGGCTCGCTGTTTTCGCGGAGGAATTTGGCATGGTCAAAATCGTCGGCTGATTTCTGGAATATGACCAGCCCCCTTGGCGTGCGGAACGTGAATGCCTGCAGGGAATGATCCTTAAGAAGATGGCCGAACTTTTCCCTGTAATCGCCGAAAGGCCAGTTCTTCATGCCGTTGATAAAAAGATTGGATTGTCCGAGGTTGGGATGAAGGTCATGGATAAAGATAAAACCGCCGGGCTTGAGGCGCGGATAGAAGCGGTTGACCTCATCGAAGCGGATATCCGGCTCCGAATCCAAAAAAAGCAGATCAAACTCCTCCGAAGCCTCGTACTCGAGCGACGGCTTCTTGACCGCTTTGACATATTCGGAAACACCCGTCTCGCGCCAGAGCTTCTTGGACTGCTTGATGTTCTCGTCAAAGATCTCGAGCGTGATCACCCGGCCGCCGCCGCGGTTCTCTTTGAGCGCCTGAGCCATGTACATCGCGGAAACACCAAGATGCGTCCCCGTCTCCAGGATGCGGAGCGGCTTGGTCATTTTGACGAAAGCATACAAGAACTCCCCCACTTCAAGCTCGACGCCGCCGGTGTTGAACATCGTATAATTTTCGCGTCCCGGCGTGTATTCAGGCTGAGGGTCGAGAGCCTTCGTCTTCTTAAGCAGATGTCTGCTGATGCCGAAGAAATCTCCCTGAAGCCGGCTCAGCGGCTTCTCGATCTCCAAAACACAGAGACACTGGACGCCGCGGTCTTCGCGCAAGGGTACGCGCGACGCCTCGGCTTCGCTGATCTGGCGCCATTTTTTCCGGCCTTGAGGAAACTCGTTATAGAAAAACTTTTTTACCGCCGTGCCCCCCGAAACCTCGATGAACTTCCGCAGCTGCTCGGGCGTGATGTTGGCGTATTGACCCGGGATCAGACCTTCTTTTCCGTACGGGAAAGTAAGGATGGCATATTTCTTGGCAAGCTCGCAGACACGCTTGAACACCTTGAGCTGCTCCGCCGTGTAGTCCTCGCGCCGGTAACTGGTAAGCCCG
>CAZJAX010000010.1:12848-22665 GCA_964543965.1 uncultured Planctomycetia bacterium | reverse complement strand
GGTGATAAGGTCGTACGGCCCGAGGTAGGCCTCGGTGACATTGCCGACGTGATAAGTGTTGAGAAGTTTGGCTGTCTCGGGGTCCGGGCAGATATCCACGCCGTCATAAGCCACGCCGGGATAGCGCGAGCGGATGAGCGGCGCGTAGTAAGCGTGCGAATAATGCGCTCCGACGTCAAGCAGAGAGAAGAATCGGCCTTCATGCCGCCGCATGAAATCCATCATCGCCGGGATCTCGATATCGCGGTCGTTGAAATGCTTGTATTCTACGCGGGATGTGAGGCTCGGGCGCAGCGCCAAGCGTATCTTTTCAAGCATTTTCATCGGCTTAAGGTCACTTTCAGATCCGCAAGGCTGACACGGCGGAAAAATTCCACTACTTCGTCGTCGAAGCGGACGCCGGCAAATCTCCGCGACCTCTCGCGGGCTGCTTTTGAAAAACGCGTCAGCTGACCGAGGTCTCCGGTCAATTTCAAAGTAGTTTCGCATAGACCTCCCAAATCGTCAAACAGAAAGCCCGAAATTCCCGGCTCGACGATCTCTTTTTGACCTCCCTTGTTGATCACGACAGGCACACAGCCGTTCTGCATAGCTTCGACGGTCGTCATGCCGAAATGCTCGATCCTTTCCGGAACATTCGTGCCGAGACCGCAGGCGTGCCAGAAGATCGAAGCGCGCGCATAGAGCTTCTTCAGTTCGCCGACGGGCAGGTTGGCGTAGACCTCAACACCGGGAACAGAGCGGGCCTTTTTCTGCACTTTTTTCAGGTACAGGCTGCGGCCGAAGCTTCCCCCGGCCAGGATGAGCTTCCAATCGGCCGCCGAAGCAGACGAGGCGCGCAAACGCGCGTAGGCGTCGATGAGCTCCAGCTGCTTCTTGGTTCCCCCCTCTTCAAAGCGGGCCACCGAAAGGATGAGGCGCTGCTTGGGCTCCTCGGGTGCAGGCATATTGATCGGAGGATAAATGTGGACGGAGGGTGTCATGTTCCATCGTTTTTTGAGCCACTCGATCGTATAAAGACTGTTGGCGATGATGTAGGTGTATTCCTGCACCGAGAAATAACGCCCCTTCTTCGAGTCGGGAAAATGGCAAAGAAAAACGGAGACAGGAGACTGAGGCTTCACGAGCGTCAGCATGTTCACGTTCACAAAAATATCGTAGCGTTTGCTTTCTTCGGAAACAGGCTCAAAGGGGTTGTGAGGCGCGTATTTGGCCATGCCGTGATCGATGAACTCGCTCTTTTTTTCCTCATAAAACGGCAAAGGCAGTATCCTGATGCGGCAGCCGGACAGATCGAGCCCGTACCACTCTTCCAGCTTCTGCAGCGTGACCGGCTTGTTCGCAATGAACGTCACGTCAAAATCCTTCTGCAGAGCCGCCGCCATCACACAAGCGTACTTCTGGCCTCCGCCCGCCAGCTGCAGAGCATGATCATAGATGCCGATCGACGGCCTCTCCCGGTATCCGGCGAAAAGCTCGAAACGCGCAAAGATGCGGTTGGCTCCCGCCTCGCCCGATGACTTTGAGATGAGAGCCAGAAGCGCCGGAAGCGTCTCTTTAAGCGAATCGGCGTCCTGTCCGTCAATGAAGCGCTTGATCAGGGAATAAAGCGCCGGATCGCGCGCCGCGTCCAGACGCGCCAGCGCGCCGCTTTCGGCGGCAAGCTTCAAGAAGAGCTCGGGGAAATATGCGGACGCAAGCCAAAGTCTCGAAGCCAGCTTTTCTTCCGGGGTCAGAGAGATGCGGGGGGAAAGCTTGGCGTCATCCGGCACGCACAGGACACGGTGTCCTTTTTTTCGGACACTTAAGATCACATCGAGATCGGAAAAATGCGGAGAACGCGTATCGTTTTCAGAGGCCAGATCCGGCCGGACGACAAAAGGCTGACCCGAAAGCATTTCCAAGTCTTCCAAACTCCCGAAGGGGCTGGCTCCCCCGCTCTGAAGACGCAGGTCGATCATCGGACCGCCCGCCTCAGGATACTGGCTCCGGGGTACCGCGATCACGGCGCCGCAGTTCTGATCGCGCAGGACTTCAAGAAGGCGTGCGGTCATCGTCTTTCTTCAGTCGGTAGGCGTCGAGCTTGCGGTTTAAAAACTCCACTTCCTGGCGGAGATGCTCCAGAGATTCATGCAGCCGCTTGATGGATTCGTATGCGTTCTCGTTCCATTCCGTCTGCTCGGTCATCGACATCGCCAAAAACGGCCGCAACGCGCGCAAGACCATTCTTTTAAGCGCAGTCTTGAGGACTCCAAGCAAAGGCTGCGGGGAAGGCACGGGTTCTACGGGGATCGTCATCGTATGACGCAGATCGCAGAGAAGCGCATCGAGCTCGGCCTTGTTTACCTCAATGGAAAATATTTCTTTCTTCCCTGCCAGCACACTGGCTATGGGTTTTTCATGCTCGGGTGTCCGCACGAGATTCTCTCTGAACTCTCGGATCAGGCTTGCCGCCTGGAGGTCTTTTTCAGAATCTGCGCTCATACGCCCGCCATCTGCCCCAGCCTTTCGGCGGGCGCCGCTGAAACCTTGGTCAGATCGATGACAGCGTCCATCTTGTCCAAAACCGCCTGGTTATGAGACACAACGATGACGGTCATCGCAGGGAAGGCCGCGCGTATGTCGCTTACGATCTTATCCTCGGTCTCCCTGTCGACGGAACCGAACGCCTCATCCATGATCAGTATCCTGGGCCTGCGTATCAACGCTCTTGCGATGGTCAACCGCTGCCGCTGACCCTGCGAAACATTGAGGCCTGCATCACCGCAGGACGTGTCGTAGCCTTGAGCGAATCCGAGGATTTGATCGTGGATCCCCGCAATGCGGGCCGCTTCTTCGATCTCTGCTCTGGTGGCGTCTTCTTTGTCATAAGCGATGCACTTCCATATCGGATCGCGCGTCAAAAAACTCTGCTGAAGCACGATCCCGATCTGGTCTTTGAGCGATTTGAACTTAATCTCGCGGATATCATGCCCGTCGATCAGCACGCGCCCGGATTCGGGATCATACACGCGCACGATGAGGTTCAGCAGAGTGGTTTTTCCGAAACCGGAAGGCGCCTTGATGCCGGTCCAGCGGTTTCCGGGTATCCTGAGGCTCAACTTTTTGAGCACAGGCGTTCCAGGCACATACGAAAAGGAAACATTCTCGACGGTCACCGCCCCGCCTTCAAATACGACTTCCCGGGCCGTTGGGGATTCGGCTACCGTCGGCCTCAAACGCATGAAATCGGTAAAAATGTTAGCTGAGACGGAGAGCTGGCCAAGCCGCGGAATATAATCGATGAGCTTGGCGTTGGCGTCCATGAACTGCATCGTGTAAAGCACGCTCGCCGCCATTTGACCTAGCGACAGGCTGCCGCGCGTGACCAGATACGACGCAAAGATGACCGGAAGACCGTCCACGAGTTTTCGCAGAACGCCTGAGCCCCACCCGAAGTAAAGCGCGAATTTCTGATTACCGGTCCATACGCCGGATAAATTTTTGAGCGCTTTCGAAAAACGGCCGGCATGATACTCTTCGCTTCGGAATGATTTTACTAGATCCATATTTCCGATCGAATCCGCAAGCTCCTTCGAAAAAACCAGCCCCGCCTCGCGCTCCACCCTTGCAACTTCACGGTTGCGGCGCGCAAGGATCATGGACTGCAGCGCATAAAGAGGCGGCGACAAGAGCGCGATGAGGCCGAGACGCCAATCGATGACAAACACGACCACAAGCTTCACGGCCGACGAGAGCACGGCGATCGCGATCTCGGGAATCAGCGTCATCGCCTGCACGGCCACATCGACGCCGTCCGCGCCCAAGATACCGGCGTGGGCGTTGCGATCGCCGCGGCGGAAAAAATCCAGCGACATGCGCGTGAGATCCGAATAAAGTTTTTGCGTGATGTATTCGCGGGCATCGATGCCTAGGCGGCTCTGAAGGTAGGAGTAGTAATTTTGAAGCATCATCGTCGATAGCGATATCACCCCCATCCAAAAACCGATCTGGATGAATTGTTCCACCGATTTGTTCATTAGCGGACCGTCGACCGCGCGCTGGCTAAGATAGGGGTTCAGAAGTCCCAGGGGAATGAAAACGAGGCTAAACAGAGAAAGAAACACGCGCCGCGTCCAAAACCGGTTCATCAGCGGCAGGATGCGGACCAGTTTTATGAACGTGTCGCTGGCAACGCGCCATTCGCTGATTTTTCGGCGCTGACCTGGCTCTATGTCGCTGTTAATGAGTCGGTTAAGCATAAGCCATGACGATGCTTAAAAGTGTCCCGAAAAAAATCCGGCGGCGCCGATGCAGAGCGCTCCCGCCATCATGGCCAGAATGGTGTTGCGGGGGCTGTGCTTAAAGATCTCGCTGAAAAGCGCGTGCGTCACGAGGAACACAAATCCGCCCCCCGCATGCCCCAGCACATAACCGTTCCAACGGGACTCCGCAGGGATCAGGAAGTATATTCCGGCGAGGCCGCCCGCGATCGTGGTCAGCGATTCCAGCGCAAGGGTGAGAAAAAAAGCTTTTCCGCGGGACATCCCCGAAGCGATGCCGACGAGAGTCAGCGCCATGCCTTCGGGAAGCTTATGGAAGACGACGGCGATCAGCACAAAGATCCCGATGCTGGATTCACCGGCATAACCGCTGAATATCGCCAAACCGTCCATAAAACTATGGACGGAAAGCGCTACAAGCATAGCCGTGGTGATCGCTTTGAAGTTGATCTCCGTATGGCTGGCAGAGCATGCGGGGCACACATGAAATACAAAGCGCGTGATGGCCCAAAACAGGAGGTATCCTGTCGCAAAGCTGATCAGAGCACTGGCCGTGCCGACCAACTCAGCAGTTTCCGGCCAGATATCCAAAACCGCAACTGCCAAAAGAGAGCCTGCAGCAAAAGAGATGAGCAGGCAAAGGTTTTTGTGCGGGATCTTTTTAAAACCGGCCGCTATCAAGGCGCCTAAGGCAGCCATCAAACAGGCAAGCAGAAGCCTGAGGGCGGTCGCATTCCATACGCCCCCGGAGTACATATTTTCCATGAATAGGATCTCGATTACGATTTAAAAAGCGGGTAAAGCGGCGCCAGCCAGAGCTTTTGAGGGTAAAAAAACGGACTACTTCTTTTTACTGCGGACGATCTCTTCGGCGCGCGCCCAGTCCTCGGCGTCGTGGCCATGCTGATAACCCCGGTCCACAAAGAATTGATAAGCGATCTTTGCGATCTGTGCCTGTTCATCCTGAGTAAAAGAGGGAGAAGAAGCGGTTTTGCGGGCAGTGCTCTTGGCTTGAGGGGCTGCAATTTTTGCCATAAAAGTTCTCCTGTGTAAGCATCATCTTACAAAAAAAGCGCCCGGCGTACAATAGCATTCTAAAGTCCGTTACCTGCAGCGAGACCCGCGAAACCTTGAGCCAGCCTTTCCTGAATAGCTTCCAATGAGCCCTTATTATAGGAAAACTCATAAGTTTTATTAATCGACGAAAAATACAGAATGCCCTTGGCTGGCATCTGACCGTAAAGCTCCTCAAATACCAGCGCATACAGCCCCAACTGAAACTCGTACTCCGACGCTGTCAATGTGACTTGAGCTGCCGTGATCTGGTTCGTCTTATAGTCAAGAATATGCCATGCGCCGCTACGGGTCTGGTACGCGAGATCGATCTGCCCTTTCAGGAGGCCGTGAGGCGTTTTGTAAATGAACGGCAGCTCCGGATAGCATTTCTTAGCAGAAAGCACTGCCTTACCTTGAGGGCTTTTCCAAAACTTAAGCACACTAGAATTTATTTCTTTTTTTTCCGCGGCATTGAGTCCGCGCGTGAGCGGAGCCAAAAAAGAAGCGGTGACGGTCCCGCCCTTAAGCAAACGCAAAACCGAGATCTCCATGATGCGATGATAGAGCGTTCCAAATTCATTGCGCGGCAGACCGTCCTCGTCGCTGAATCCAAAATACGGGCGGTCAGGCTCCCCGCTTCCCTTTTCCCGACTCAAAAGTTCCGTCACGCTCGAGTCGCGAAAAGACGAATAAGGCTTTAGAGGGAGTGTCAGCCGTGACTCGATAGCTGACGCTGCGGCGCAGTCATAGGGGATCGAGAGTTTGCGGCAATCCTCGGCGGGCATCTTTGCGCCGGACAGGATACGGCTCCGCATCTCTGCCGTCATCCCCTCCAGAGACGACCTCCGGGCAGATCCTCTCAAAACGGGCGCGGCGGCCTTCAAGCGATGAACCGACACTCCGCGAAAATCCAGCGATCCTGCGCCGCGGGGGTCGAGATCGAGCGTCTTCAGAAGATGCTGCATCCAGGAACCGTCATTTTTTGGCTCGGACTTGTTTTCGTTCCACAGGGTCGAACCGGAAAGGATGAGGAGTTCTTTGGCGCGGGTCATCGCGACATAAAGAAGCCGGCTCTCCTCGGCTTGCCGCTTTAAATCCTGTTCGGCCTTTATCTGTGTGTAGGAAACGTCGGGCACCGATTTTTGAACCCCCGGTACCCTGTATTTGAAGCCCATCCCCTCCTTTTCGGAAGAAATGAGCGCGGGATCGTACTGCGTATTCGGCTTTCTCCCGAGATCGGCCGTGATCACACACGGAAACTCAAGTCCTTTGGCGGAGTGGATACTCGATATCACCACAGCGTCGCCTTCTTCAGGGTCGATCTTGGCCTCTTCTTCAGCAGTCTCGCGGTCCGCAAGGCTTTCCAGATAGCGCACGAAATCGCCCACGCCAAAAATATTATTCTCTTCGGCGGCGCGCGCCATGTCGATGAGTTTGCGGATGTTTGCGATCTTGCGCCGGCCGTCGGTCTCGGTCAGGAGCTTGGCCTCGTAAGAGGTTTCGCGGACGGCGGCTTCCAGAAGCTCCGATATTTTATAGCGGTTCTTACCGGCTCTCATACGGGCGCCGAACAGAACGAAATCGTCAAGACGTTCTCTATCCGCCTGGCTCAAACCCTGAATGTCCCGCTTCTCTTTCAGCGCGGTAAAGAGGGGTGCGTGATCATCCGCGGCTTTCGCCGCGCGCGAAATCCAAAATAGACCGTCATCGCTGAGACCGAAGAGCGGCGAACGGAGAATACAGGCCAGCGATATGTCCAGATCCGGGTTTTCGAGCCATTTAAGAAAATGAAGAAGATCTTTGATCTCAGGCTTCCCGTAAAAGCCCTTCCCCTTCACCACAAAATAAGGCACTCCGAGATCGGAAAGCGCCTTTTCATAAAATGCCGATCCGGCCGTGCTCCGCAAAAGAAGAACGATGTCGCCGTAACGGATAGGCCTCAAGGCGCCGTCGTTCTCCTGCACTTGCGCACCGCTTTTCACCAGAGTCCGTATCCTCGCTGCCAGCGCGCCCGCCTCGGTCACGCGCGCTTCATCCGCGCTTTCGTCGCTGTCCTCTCCGCGGGTGACGCAGAGGAGCTCGACCGCGTGATCTGTTTCGATCTTGAAGCGGCGCATGGCCTTGAGCGGCTCAAACCGTTCTGCGGGATACGCGGCGGCGAAATATTCGTTCACCCAGCGCAGGATCTCGGGCCGGGAGCGGTAATTTTCGCTCAGCGTCACCGCATGAGAAGTTTCTACCCGGTCGCGCATCACCTGAGGCTCCGCCTGACGGAAGCTGTAGATCGACTGCTTGAGATCGCCGACGACAAAGAGGTTGTCCGAGCGCTTCAAAAGCCCGATAAGCGAAGCTTGCAGAGGGCTGGTATCCTGGTACTCGTCGACAAGAATGTGGGAATAAAATTCCCGGTAGTAGGCGCATAGCGCCTTGTTTTCAGGCGCAGGCGCGCTCAAGAGGCCGTAGGCCTTGAATAGCAGGTCCGTAAAATCGTAGGCCGCGAGCCTTCTTTTTTCGGTGTCATACGCCGCCTCAAACAGCCTGTAGACGCGTATAAATTCCAGCTTTAGAGGTCCTGCGATCCTCGATACCAGGCATTGGAGCCAATACTCTATCAGCGGCCTGACTTCAGCGGCGGTGTCTTTGAGCCTGCCTTTCCTTTGCATCTTTTTTGCAAGCGCCGCGATCCTGCCGAAAAGCGCCCGGTCGTATTTCAGGTCTACGCACTTAAGCATCCCAAGGATCTCTTTGGAGGCCGCCCTCATCCCGGCCTCCGTGTCTTTGAGATCGGGCCGCTCGGTCTCCGCGATGATATGATGGACAAAGTCCTCAATATACCCTTCTGTCTTAAGCCTAGCCTCTTCATGGTCCCGCACGCTAAGCAGGGCGGCGCCGGAAAGCCGCGACCGCGTCTGGGTGTAATATGATTTGAGCAGGCTTCGCATCGGGTCCTCACCGATCTCCACGAGAAGCTTGAGCCACAACTCGCTCGACGACTCGCTCTGGAAAAGATCGTCCAGGAGGCGCTCTTTCAGGATCTCGGCCTCGCCTTCTCCGAGGATCTGAAAATAGGGATCGACGCCGGCCTCGATCGGGTTCTCTTTGAGAAGCTTCGCGCAAAAACTATCGATGGTGCTCACGGGCGCATTCTCAATGCGTTTGAGGAGCTCCGACAGACCGCGGCTCCGGCAGGCCCTGACCAGGCGCGTCTTCATTTCCTGAGCGGCTTTTTCCGTGAATGTGATCGCGAGGATCCGCTCAGGGTCGATATCGCGCGCCGTGGCCGTATGCAGAAAACGCTCGACGAGCACCGATGTCTTGCCGCTGCCGGGCCCGGCTGACACGGCCAGATCGACACCGTCGGTCTCGATGGACTTCTTCTGGCTCTCCGAATACGCTCTTCCCGGCATAGCCTTTGGGTCAGTTTTTTTCATAAACAAGCTTCCATTTTTCAAAACGGCACACCGGGTCATACTCGCAGTAATCGCAGGATCTGGATTTCACAGAGATATCGGCTGAACGGATCCTGTCCGCGATTGCGGCGATCGCCGTTTCGATGCCCGCAAGATAGGCGTCCATCTGCATCTCGGTGCGGACCTGCTTCTCTCCGGCGTCCAGCAGCTCCGAGAACTCCTCGAGATAGACGCCTTGTTTGCCGGGCTTCGTCAGGATGCGATGTTCGGCGCCCATCACGCGCAGACCCAGAAGCCTTTTGGCTGCAAGCATGTAGATCGGCAGCTGAAGCTCAAGTCCTTCTTCGATCTTTTTTAAAAGATTGCGCTGTGAGCGCTTATAATCGATGATCAATGCGCTTTTGCCGTCCGCGGAGATGTCGATGCGGTCGATCTTGCCGCCAATAAGGACAGGCTCCTTTCCGCCGGCAATCCTCAGATACTCAAGCTCACCCTTCACTTTCTTTCCGAAGCCGATCTCGAAATGAGTCGGCACCAGACCGCGGGCGGCATCGAGCGCGGCCTCATGATCGACGAAACTATCGAGCGCTGACTTCATCGACTCGAGATGCATTTTTTGGCGGTACAAGGCTTCGTTGCGGAACGGCCCCCCGGCCATGCGGCGCTCGAGGATGGCGCGGAGCCCGGCCTTCGCTTGCGCCGGGTCTTTAAGATAGACCCTCGTCCTGCGGTCCGCTTCTGTGATGCCTTTGAAGAATTCGTCCAGGGTGTCATGGAGCATGGTTCCCATCTCAGCCTCCACGCGCCCCGAAAGAGGCTCGTTCAAAGACAGGATCTTGGATGAGAAATAATGAAAAGCGCATTTCGCATACGTCTCAAGCCTCGTAGGGCTGTAGATATTTTCCAGCCGGGAAAATTCCTTTTTAGCGGCAGGGTCCGAGATCTGGCCGCCCTGCGGCCTGGCGGCGTACCCGGCGAGCCTGAGCAGGGGCGCGGATCCCGTGCGGGCGTTGTAGAGCGGCAGAAGGACTCCTGCGGCCTCCGCCGGCGCTTCGGATCGTCGACCGCGCGCTGCGCCACGGTGTCGGA
>CAZJAX010000010.1:0-12838 GCA_964543965.1 uncultured Planctomycetia bacterium | reverse complement strand
GACCTTCACCGATCCCGCGCAGTACATCCGAGCCGGTCTCCCAATCGTCTTGATCCGGTAAAAAATCCCCGAGCGTCTTGCGCGTCACAGCGACAGAGCCGGGCTTGAAGCACCGCTCGACCTCATCGATAAAAAAGGACGGCTGCGTCGGCTTGCCTTGCGCGCTGTAAGCGGGGTAACTCAGGCAAAGCAGCTCCCTGGCCCGCGTCACTGCCATATAGAAAAAATAGCGCTCGCCGGCCGCGCGCCAGAGCCTTTCTTCAAGGAGAGTTTCTTTACGGTTCATCACGCGGCGCTCGCGGTCTTTGAAGAGAGGATCCTCCGAAATGCTCTGCGGAAAACTTTTCTCGAGCAGCCCTCCGATGAAGACGATCTTGAATTCCTTCGGGAGAGCCATGACCGCGTCGTAAACCTGCACCCGGTTCTTGCCCTCCGGCTTCACGGAAAAAAGACCCCGCTCGATGGATTCCTGGAATTCTTCGACAAAATTTCCCGCGCTGAACTCATGAGCTCCCGAAGTCTCATAGTATTTCCTCGCAGACTGAAGGCTCGCTTTCAGTGAAGACAGCGCCTCGAAGTCCTCCCGGCGGATATCCTTGGAAGCGTCTCCCCCGTCCATCGACGCGAGGAACCTTTCCACATGCGCGCTGAACATCCTCACGCTCCGCGCATCCAAAAAGTGGCTCTCCCAGAGCCCGAGGAACGTCAAAAATTTTCTCACGCGCGCAGAGATCTCCGGCGCCTGGGCGAGACGGACCCAATTCTCGCGGCCCAAGTTCACGTTTTCCTTAAGCGAGGCGGTCTCGAGCGCGATCACTTCTTCGATGCTCACAAGACCGCTGAAAAAGCTGGATTTCATCACAAACATCAGGTCTTCGCGTTTCCAATTCTGGCGCAGCACTTCAAAAAAACGGTACAGCGTCAGCACCAGGCCGTTCTGGATCAGCTGATGCCTCTCGTGGATCTGCACAGGGATCTCGAATTCGGAAAACACTGAGCGGATAAGCTTTTCGTAAGATCCCACTGACCGGAAGATAAGGCAGATATCGCTGAAGTGAATCGTCCGGGAGCGGTAAAGCTGCCGTATCCGGCGCGCGATGATCTCTATCTCCGCCTGCTCGCTGGGGGCCTCAATGCGCTGCACAGCGGACGCCGAGCCGTCGAAGACCACCGCATTCGTCAAGAACAAATTCTTCTCCAGATGCAGCAGCGCGGGATCGCTGACACGGAAACTCGCGGGCGCAGCGTTTTTTTTCTCTTTAAATCCCGCCTCTCTGAGGAAGGCTCTCGTCCTTTCCGGATATTCGAATAGATGCTCCTTCGTTTCCGCCCTGTCAGGCAGGGTCAGCGTGACGACGACTCGTCTCGCATGGCGCGCGACGACGCCGATAAGCGCCCTCTGCGCGCGGGTAAAATGATAGAACCCGTCGAATATGACGACGTCGGGTTTCTCCGTGACATCTTCTCCGCTCTTGAGGCGCAGGATATCTTCCTCAGCCTCCTCCAAGCCTAAGCGTTTGAGCTCAAGGTCGTAAGTCTTTAGCACCATCGTAAAGTCCCGGAATTTTGAGCGGATTTCGGTGTCCTTTATATGCGGTTGTGCGACTTTTTCAAATTCCGGGACGCGAATCAGCCCCGCGTTGAATTCTTTGATCGCGTCGGCCAGAAGTTCATGGAATCCATGGAAGTTTTTTACGGCTTCAAAATAGCCGAACGCGCCGGTCGAAGCCTCCCCGGAAAGAATGCGCCGGACAATGGAACGCCGCATCGAGTCCGTCGGCCGCATTGCCGCGCCCGACCTTAAAAGGCGGGGTGCCAGGTCGTTCATGCTGAGAATGTGAGCGTTGAAAAGGCCGGGGACGCCGGTCTTGAGGACGAGGTTTTGCACGCGCTCGGCGTGCTCGCGGCTCGGAAGAATGAAATAGCAGCGGCTGTCGAGCCCCGCCCGCGACTTGCCGACTTCTTCACGGAAAAGGTCGATACAGTAGGTAGTTTTCCCGGTGCCCGGGGGCGAGACCAAAAGCTCTAGCTGGGCCATGGCTTATGTTTTAAATTCCTTTGAAAAATTATACTTGGAAACACGGGGGCGGGAAACAAAAAAGGAAGCCCTGTGAGAGGCTTCCTTTTGTGGGTAAAACTTAAAGCGCGTTACTTTCGGGGATGAGAGCGGACGATATCCATCGCGGCACGAAGCTCGCGCACCACATCCTGCTCGATCTTATCCTCCAAAACGGTTCTTTTGGCAAAATCCTTGCCGGTAGGAGTCGTGACGTACATGGGCCAGAGGCGGTTCAAAGCCAAAGCCTTGATATCCTGTATCGCCTGCTCGTTGAAACGCGCTCTTTCCTTGGCCAAAAGCCCGTCCAGAATGCCTCCGGTGAGCTCTTCCATGTAGTTGGATATGCGCTGCGATTTCTGCGGTTTCTGTTTTTTTGTCGTTGCGAGCATCGATATTACCCTCTATTTAAGGTCAGTATACACTATGTGTTATGAAAATACAAATGGCGGTGAAAAAATTATTTGCCGGCGTTTGCCCCGAAAAAAGGCTTTGGAAATGCAGGTCCCGGTTCAGCAAAATAGTACCCTTGAGCCAGATATGCGCCGCACATGACCGCCGCCTCAAACTCTTCCCTCGTCTCGATGCCCTCTGCCACTGTCGAAGCGCCGATGCCCTTGGCGAAGAGGATCAGGGATAAAAGGATCTGCTGTTTGATGGTGCTGACGTCGATCTGGCGTATCAGTGACCGGTCAAATTTGATGTAGTCCGGCTTGAGGACCGCGACATCGCGCAAGCTCACAGCGCCGCCGCCCAGGTCGTCGATGGCGACGGAGACGCCCTGCTCTTTGAGCTCAGCCAGAGCATCACGAACCTTATCAAATGAACGGAGAATGCTCTGCTCGGTGATCTCGATAACGATATTCTTAAATCCGATCGCTCCCTTGCCGTCAAAAAGCGTGCGCATAGCCTGGGAATCCAGGAGCGTTTCATGGTTTAAATTGATGAAAAGCTTCTGATCGGGACCCAAACCCTGCGCCCTCTTCAAAGCCAGCTGGACGCACAGGAGATCAAGCTCTTTGACGTGGTTCAGATGACGCGCGATCTCAAAAAGCGTCGTCGCCTCATTGTGAGGATAGAAAGCTCCCGGCCTCGAAAGAGCCTCATAGCCGACCGCCTTCTTCAGCCGGACATCCACCAGCGGCTGGTAAAGCGTGATGATCTTTTGTTCCTTCAGGATCGTCCGGAAGAAGGTCCCGTACTGATCCGGGTTTTCAGCGAGGCCGGCGATGACGACGCTTTTCATGCGCCCGGGAAAATGGATCTTGTAGCTGTTTTCCACGCTTCCATCGACGCTGTTCTTTTTCGGCTTATTATAAAGCGCGTAGCAGCTGCCGGGGACGGTGCGCATCGCCTTGTCGAGCTCTGCGGCGGCACGGTTGATCTCCGTGATCTCGGTGAACTCGCCATGCTGGTTGTCGATGATAGCGACGGAAATGGTCATGACAGGATACTGCTTAAGCTCTCCCTCGGCATCCCGCTGGACCAGATACCCGCGCTCGCGGTCCTGCGCGTCGTAAAACGAGTTTATCTCGTTATCGAAGCTCTGGATCATGGCGTCAGCGATCGCAGTCGACCGCTCAGGCGCCGTGAAGATGACGAAATCGTCTCCCCCAAGATGACCCAGAAAATCGTTTGGGTCGCCGTGCATGCGCAGCGCCTTTTTAAGAAGCTCGCTCGTGCGTATGATGACCTCATCGCCGCGCGAGTCGCCGTACGCCTTGTTGAAAACACCGAGGTCTGAGAGATCCGCGTACAGAACCGCGAACTTTTTGTCTTCGGTAAGGATCCTTTCGATCCAAAGGAGGCTCGAGCGCGTGCCCGGCAGATGCGTCAGAGGATTGACATCGAGCTCATTGGAGTTTTTCTTAAGCGTCTCGTGGATGAGATCGAAAAGGACGTTCTGGGCGGCGGCCTTTTCGCAAAAATGATCGATGCTGTGAAGATCCGTGTTAGTCGCGACTTTGCGGTCTTTGACGATGAGGATGATCGGGATATACTTGAGAACGACGTCCTGTTTGATCGTGAGTCCGATGTTCTTGCCGCGGCGCTTATCATACTCTTCATCGAGAAGGATCAGGTGAGGCACCTGGTCAAATACGACCTGAAGGACCTCTCCCCCCTCATGCACGGCAACTTCGTAGGGAAACTTTTCGAGCTCCGACGTCAAACCGGAGATAAACTCCTTGTCGTGCGTTATCAAAAGGATTCTTGTTTTCATTCCGCGCTGTCCATTTTGACCACGATAAGCGTGATGTCATCATGCTGGTCGGCTTTGCCCATGAAAGCCGTCAGGTCGTTGACCGTCAACTCCAGCACCTGCTGAACGGGATAAGCTCGGTGCCGCACCAGCTCGCTTTGGAGCCTTTCAATACCGTACTCATCCTTCTTTCGGTTGCGCGCTTCGCTGACGCCGTCCGAATAGAACGCAAAGATATCGCCCGGCTTGAGCGGCCTTTCGACGGTGCCGAATGGTATGCCCTCCATGACTCCGATAGGCATGCCCTCTCCTGCCGTCAACAGCTCTGTGCTCCCGTCGGCGCCCACCACGACTACCGGCAAGTGGCCTCCGTTCGAAAGCGAGACAGTCATCTTTCCTATATTAAATATCGCATATGCCATCGTGACAAACAAGCCCCCCGTGCTCTCCGCGGAGATCGCGTTGTTGACTTGCTCGAGAGCCAGAGAAGGGTCCACGCGGTCGCGCGCGGAAAACTTGAACTCAGATACGACCTTGGCCATGAAAAGAGCGGCCGGGGTGCCCTTGCCCGACACGTCGCCGGCCATGACGCCCAGCTGATCGTCAGAGGCTTGCTTCACAAATGTATACAGATCTCCTCCGACGGCCTTGGCCGGCTGAAAGAATACGGCCACCGAAAGGCCCTTCATCTCCGGCATCGCCGCGGGAAGAAAGCTCTTCTGGATCTGGCTTGCAATCTTGAGTTCGTTTTCGATCAGCTCGCGCTTGCGCATTTCGCTCAACACCCTGGAGAGGGTCGTGCTGGCATAGAGCACGATAAACGCTGCCATCGGATAGAAGAAGTCTATCCACCACCCCCAGATCCAAAACACGCTGACGGCCAATACCAGAAAACACGTCATCACGGCCAGCGTCAGCCAAAGCGCTTTGATCGGCTTGTAATGCATAGCGATCCATCGGATCAGCGCACCGAAAAGCACCAAAAGGATCAGATTGTGCCAGCGCTGAGCTCGGTAAATAAAATCCTTCGTCAGCAAACTGTTCATGATGTTGGCATAGGAACCGACCATCGGATAGACCGACTGGATCGGGACAGGGCTAGTGTCCATCGAGCCTTGGGATGTGAGTCCTACGATGCATATTTTCCCTTTGAGCTTTTGCAGGTCTATGCGAGGCTTCTCCCCTTCAGTGATCTGCTGCGCTGAATAAATAACATCAAGATACGAATAATGCTTGAAGGCCTTTTCCCAGGTTCCTGCATAGTTGATGATAAAGCAGCCCTTGTCGTCGAGCGGGGCCCGCAGCCCCGGCGCGACCTCGAAGTATCGGCGCGGTTCATGCTTGATTCCGGCGATGCCGTTTCCGAGGATGTCAGCGGCGGCGCGGAAACATAACTGGTAATACGGATTACCCTCGAAGTGGATGACGGGCATCACACGGCGGCGCTTTCCGTCAATGTCGGGCTGGGTATTCACAAATCCGACCCCTTTAGCGCCCTCGCGGTAAGGCTGCAGAAGGTCCGAAGACAGGTTCCCTCCGTAATGCATCCCGTTCTTTTGGGTGGGAGCGCCGAAGGAAAAGGCAAAATACACGTTTTGAGCTCTCTTGGCCGCTTCGGCGACTAAATCGTCGTGCTCGCGGGGATCAGGGAAGATGATGTCGAAAATGACGGCCTTCGCCCCGCAGCTTTCGAGGGTCTGGATAAGGTGCGCATGATACTCCCGGCTGAAGGGCCAAGCTCCAAGGACTTCAAGGGTATCGTTCCAGATATCGATGAGAACGACTTTGTCGGAAACGGGCCGGGGGCCGCGGAGCTGGCAGCGCCAGTCATAGCTCTGCAATTCATAGAGCTCAAAGACGCGGAAATAGGAGCCCAGAAGAACGAGCGCTAGAGCAGCGGCCGCAAGAAAAGGACGGACTATTTTTTTAGGAAGGGTAAACGCGGCCAAGAACCCGGGACCTGCTGCTGCGTTTCAAGTGCTCCCTCATGGCCCTTTTAGCTTTTGGCGGGGCCGAAATTCTGCTTGGGTGTGACAACAGTTTCGACCGGAGACGCCTGCGGTGCGGAGACTTCAGCATTCACAGCGGCTCCGAGTTCACGGGCCTTGGCGGCCAGGCGTTCGGCGCGGGCGCGCTCCCTCTCTGCCTTGGGCACTTCCTTGCCCTTCATAAGGACCTTCCACGGATGATACTTCACGTCGTCTGAAAACTCGCGGAAATTCTCGGAGGTCTCGCCGAAGTTGTCCAGCATATTGCCGATCTTCGGGCGGTTTTCGACGATGATCTCGTCCACGTGGCGAGCGACCGTACCGATATCCTGCGTTGTTTTTGAGATGTCGCCGGCGACCTTCTTTCCGATCTCGACAAGTTCTTCCATGCGGAAAGGATCTTCGCCGCCGATAGTGTCTCCCTCTTTGGCGTATTCCCCGGTAGAGGCTGCTTTGATCTCGATGTATTTTTCACCCATGAGGCCGAATGTGGAGGCCATCGTCTTGGAATCCAGGCGTATCTTCACGCCTTCCTGGATGAAAAGATGCAGCTCTACGACCGTGCCTTCATCGTAAAGAAGCTGTATATCCTTGACTTCGCCCACTTCGACGCCGGAAAGGCAGACCGGGGCATGTTTTTTCACGCCGCCGGTAAAATTGAACTTGGTTTTCAGCACGTAGCCCTTTTTGGTGAAATTAAAGTTGCCCACCTTCACCGCCAGCACGCCGAATGCCACGACGCAGATCACGACGAAAATCCCCGTTTTCACTTCATTGCTCATTTTCATTCCCTTACGCCTCCCGGTTTGATTAGTATTTAAAAAAATTATTTCTCGTGGAGCTCGGTCGTCAGATGATCTAGGTAATCATCGCCTTTCTGCACGAACGAGATCGGCCCCTCAGCCTCTCCGGTGATGAACTGCTGGATGATCGGATTTTTCGAGTGACGTATCTCATCGGGCGTGCCGATCTGGAGCACGTTGCCCTGGTGCAGCATCACGATGCGGTCCGCGATGCGGAAAACGCTGTTCATGTCATGCGTGACGACGACAGAGGTGATATTGAGCTTCTTCGTCAGATCGATCGTCAGCTTGTCGACGACTCCGGTCATGACCGGGTCGAGGCCGGCCGTAGGCTCGTCATAGAAGATGATCGTCGGATCGAGCGCGATGGCGCGGGCCAAGCCTACCCTTTTCTTCATGCCGCCCGAAAGCTGCGCCGGCATCAAGTCCTCGAAACCGCGCAAGCCGACCAGCTCGAGCTTCATCTTTACGATGATGCTGACGACGCTGTTGTCGAGCTTGGTGTGCTCACGGAGAGGCAGCGCTATGTTTTCACCGACCGTCATCGAGTCGAAAAGAGCGCCTGACTGGAAAAGCATGCCGAATTTTTTGCGGATCACGTCCATCTGATCCTCGGTCGCCTTGGCGATATCCTTTCCGAACATCCAGACTTCTCCGGAGTCCGGCCGTATCGAGCCGATCAAATGGCGCAGAAACGTGCTCTTTCCGCATCCCGACCCCCCCATAATGACAAGCGTTTCACCCTGGTAAATGTCCAGGGTGATGCCGTTCAAGATCCGGCGGGCGCCGAAATTCTTGACGACGTTTTTGACGCTGATAACGACTTCTTTTTTATCGGCCATGGTCATGTCTTTGCAAAGTAAAAGATGAATGTGAGCACCGCGTCGGCCAGGATCACCAGAATGAACGACATCACGACGCTTTGTGTCGTGGAGCGGCCCACGCCCTCTGCCCCGCCTTCCGTCGAAATTCCCTTGTAGCAGGCCACCATCGCGATGATCATCGCAAAAACGGCGCTCTTAAAAAGACCCGTGTTGATGTCCTTCATCGTCAAAAACTGGATGGTCGTGTCGATGTAAAGCCCCGGAGTGAGGCCCAGCTGAGTGGTTCCGATGAGGTATCCGCCATACATGCCTACGATATTGCCGATGCACACCAGGCACGGCAGCATGAAAAGGAGAGCCAGAAATCGCGGGGCGACCAGATAACGCACGGGGTTGAGCGAGAGGGTCTCGAGCGCTTCGACTTGTTCGGTCACCTTCATCGTGGCCAGCTGAGCCGTGATAGCCGCTCCGACACGGCCGGCGATGACGAGCGATGAGAGCACCGGACCGATCTCGCGCGTCATAGACACTCCGACGAGCGCCGCAACGTAGATCGTCGCGCCCATCTGCTGGAGCTGGTAAGCGGACTGCATCGCGAGCACCATGCCGATGAAGAGATTGACGAAGCAGACGATGATCAGAGAATCGATGCCGGCAAAAACGGTCTGGAAGAAAAAGTTCTTACGAGAGACGCCTTTCTTCTTGAACGGCCCGATGAATATCCAGTAAAGCGTCTGGAAGAAAAGCTTCAGGATGTTGAAGGTTTCTGTGAACAGCGATATCGTCGAACGGCCGACGGACTCGAAAAAGGTCAGATTCATTTAATTTTTGAAACGGCCTCGTCCTGGCTCGGGAAGATCGAAAAAAGCTTGTCCAGTTTGGTGATCTCAAAAATGCTCTTGACCTTGTCCGACATGCCGGCCAGCCCCAAGTCGCCGCCCTGTGATCGCGTTTTTTTGAGCATCTCAACGAGAGTCGCGAGGCCCGAGCTGTCGATGTAGGTCACCTTTTCAAGGTTGACGATGATTTTTTTTGAAGGCTGCTTTTCGAACTGCTTCTTGAGATCCGGCGACGTACTGATATTGATCTCGCCGTTAACGTGATAAACCGCTATTTCTTCGACCTGCAACAGCTTGATTTCCATGCCCAACCTCCCGTGACTTTTGCCCGTAATTACTGGGGACCCTGAATCGATTTTACCATCGTGATCACATTGCCCTTGGCGTTGTACTTCACCTCGTCCATCAGCTGGTGGACGAGATAAACTCCACGGCCCCCGCCCCTCAAAAGACCCTCGCCTTGCGTGCAGTCCTTGATGCCTGACACATTGAACCCTTTACCCTGATCCTCGAAGCGCATCCAGATCTTCCGGTCATCATAACCGGCCTCAATATCTACCGGCAGATTCTTTTTAAATCCGTTGCCGTGCTTCATCGAATTGATCAGCGCCTCTTCAAAACAGAGACGGATGTCAAACTGATATGCGTCGCTCAGACCTAAAGGCTTAAAGAACGTGAGCGCCTGCGCGCTTGCTTTGCGCAGGACGGACAGATCACTGGGCACTCGCCATTTTTTTACGGCTTCTCTTTTTTTCGCTTTTAGCATAAATTTTCTCTGCTGACTGCAGTTGGGTTTCCTGGAAAACGCCGATATCGCGGAATTTTTTGTAGCGAGCTTCGATCAGTTTTTCCGGGTCTTCTCCATCAAAATCCTTCCAGAATTTCCGGATGGCCTGGCGCACAGCCTCCATCATCTCGGGAAAATCCTTATGTGCGCCGCCAAGCGGTTCTTTGACCATGTCGTCGATGAGGTTCATCTCCATAAGATCTTTGGCTGTGAGCCTGAGAGCCGCCGCCGCCTCAGGCGCCTTCGTGCGGTCCTTCCAGAGGATCGCTGCGCAGCCTTCGGGCGAAATCACCGAATAGTAGGCGTTTTCAAGCACAAGAACCCGATCGCCGACACCGATACCGAGCGCGCCGCCCGATCCGCCCTCACCGATGACGCAGACAAGGATCGGCACGTCGATGCGGGCCATATCGCGGATATTGACGGCGATCGTGTAAGCCTGTCCCCTCTCCTCGGCTCCGATGCCCGGGTAAGCTCCCGGCGTATCGACAAAAGCGATGATGGGGAGACGGAATTTTTTGGCCATGTTCATGAGGCGCAAAGCCTTGCGGTAGCCTTCAGGGTGAGCGCTGCCGAAGTTACGCATGATATTCTCTTTAGCGTCGCGGCCTTTCTGATGGCCCATCACAAGGCAGGGCCGCCCTTCAAAACGCGCGAATCCTCCGACCAGCGCCTTGTCGTCGGCAAACGTCCGGTCGCCGTGCACCTCTACAAAATCGGTGAACACGCCCTGCACATAGTCGAGCGTGTACGGGCGGCGCGGGTGACGCGCGATCTGCACGCGCTGCCAGGGCGTCAGGTTAAGATAGGTCTCTTTCTTAGCCATCACCAGACGCGACTCAAGCTTTTTGACTTCGGAGTCGAGGTTCAGGCTGCCGTCGGCTGAAAGGTTCTTAAGCTCTGTGATCTTTTTTTCAAGCTCGACGATCGGTTTTTCAAAATCAAGCGCAGTGATCATAGGTTAATCCGTGATAGTGACTTCGGTTCCTGTGGGAATGATACGGTAAAGCTCTTCAACTTCTTCGTTTTTCATGCGCACGCAGCCGGCCGTGACCTGCTGACCGAGCGTTTCCGGCTCAATGGTGCCGTGAATTCCATAGCTGGGCTTATCAATGCCGAGCCAGCGCGTACCGAGCTGATTTTCGGGGCTGCCGGGCTTAATGGCTTTATTGTCCTTCCACCAGGTGGGATCCACGAGCTTTTCGGTGACCTTAAAAGTGCCGACAGGCGTCGAGTTGTTGGATCCTGTGGCGACGACATAGGTCTTCAGAACCACCTCATCCCCCTTCAAAATAAGCACGTTCTGGGATTTGTCCACGACAACACTGAGTTTGTAGGTCGGGATCTTGATGCCTGCACCGATCTTCAGCTTTTTCTCGTCCACGCGGTTGATCAGCGAAAGGAGGTCGGCGGTGACGTTGTTCTTTTTTGCGATCTTTGTGAGGGTATCGCCCTTCTGCACCCGGTACATCACCGAATGAGCGTCGATTTTCGGAGAAATAAACTCTGCGAACGCCGGCGTTTCCTGGGACTGCGGCGGAGCGGAGGAAGACACGGCTGCGAGGGCGTCAAGAGCTGTGAAAAGCGTCAAAACAAAAAGACAGGCAGTTTTAAGGTTCAAACAGCACTCCTGTAAAATAGGACCGCGATTAATATCCCTAGGGCGCCGCCGGCGTAAACCTCTACCGGCGTATGGCCCACGAACTCTTTCAGGCGGTTTTCCTGCACGCCTTTGTGTTCGTAAATATCGTCTAAAATTTTATTCAATATGACGGCCTGGCGCCCGCTGTGGCGGCGCACTCCCTGCGCGTCAAACATCGTGATCGCTGCGAACCCCAGAGCGACCGCGAAAAGACCGGAGTCAAACCCGTAATACAATCCGATCGAGCAGGCCAGGCATATCGACAGCGAGACATGCGAGCTCGGCATCCCTCCCGACCGCATCAGCCACCGAAAATCAAACTTATGCGTCCGGATCAGCCCCAACACTACCTTGATGACCTGTGCGACAAACCATGCCGTCAGTGCCGCAATGACGATCTTATTCCGGCCCAGCTGTAATAAAAAACTATCAGAAGATACGGAAAGCATAATAGGGATAAGGGTTGCCGGTTTTTAAACAGCTTTATTATATCAATTTAAGCCGGAGGAGCAAGGAGTTTGCTATCTGCCTATTCCGGATGTTTATATTATTTACCGATGCAGAATTGACTGAAAAGGACTTCCAGCATATCATCGGTCGTGACCTCACCAACCAGCTCCCCCAGAAAATGAAGCGCCAACCGTACATCGACCGCAATAAATTCCGGAGAAAGGCCGGATCTGCAAGCCTTGAGCGCATCGTTCACAGCGTCACGCATTTTCACGATGACTTCCTTCTGACGGACCGTGCTGACAGCGGCGTCATCGGTGACATCGATCTTGCCTCCGGTCATACGCTGCAGCATCTCCCTTTCCAGATCCGGGACACCCCTGCCCGTCAGGCAAGACGTCCGCACCACGGCTGCCGAGGGATCAAGGGATTGAGCTTCTGATATTTTGATCTTCTCGGGAAGGTCGGCTTTATTGAGCACGATGATCTTCGGCTTGTTTCGGATCTCTTCGAAGATCTTCCGATCCGCTTCACCGAGAGGCGCGCTTGAATCGAGCACAAAGAGCACGATCCCCGCTTCCGCGGCGGCGCGGCGGGAACGCGCCGCGCCTTCGATCTCAATGGGGTCGGACGTCTCTCCGATACCCGCTGTATCGAGAACTCGCACAGGAAATCCCTGGATCTGGATCTCTTCTTCGACGACATCGCGTGTCGTGCCGGGGACCGGCGCCACAATGACGCGGTCTTGTCCGGCAAGCCGGTTCATCAGGCTCGATTTCCCCGTATTGGGCCTGCCCCAGAATGCGGCGCGTGCGCCGCGCTTCGCAAGAATGCCGAGATCCGAGCCGTCCAAAAGCGCCCGTATCTCGGACTGGACAGCGCCGAGCCTTGTCCGGATCAACGACTGTCCGCCGGTGTCCAGTCCGTCTTCGGGGAAATCGACCGAGGCTTCCAGCACGCTCAGCGTTTCTACGAGCATCGATCTAAGGCCCGTCATTTTTCTTGATAGCGCTCCGGCGAGACGTGCGCTGGCCCATTGACGGCTTTTCTCGGCGCGCGCCTGAATGAGGTCAAGCACCGCTTCGGCCTGCAAGAGATCGATGCGGCCGTTAAGAAATGCGCGCTTGGTGAATTCGCCGTGGCCGGCCAGACGGGCGCCTTCGCGCAACGCAAGCTGGAGAACCTCCTGGAGAACAGCCGTTCCGCCGTGCACCTGGATCTCGGCCACATCTTCCGCGGTATAGCTTTT
>CAZJAX010000009.1:24630-27506 GCA_964543965.1 uncultured Planctomycetia bacterium | reverse complement strand
GGAAAAAATTCGCCGAAGTGCTCAATATTCTCGACCTCAAACAGCCGCCCAACGGCATCGCTGTGTCGCTCGAAGACGCCAAGCGCGAAGCCTCGCGCATCGGCTACCCGGTGCTCGTGCGTCCCTCTTATGTGCTGGGCGGCCGCGCGATGGAGATCATTTACGACCAGCCGACGCTTGAAGCCTATATGGCCAAAATGACCGACGTCACGCCCGACCGCCCCATTCTCGTCGACCAGTTTCTCGAAGGGGCCAAGGAAGTCGACGCGGACATGATCTCGGACGGCGAGACCTTTGTCGTGGCCGGCGTCATGGAGCATATCGAGCAGGCCGGCGTGCATTCGGGAGACAGCGCCTGTTCTCTTCCGCCGTTCTCGCTGAAGAAGAATGTCATCGAGGAGATCAAGCGCCAGACCCGAGCGCTGGCGCAGGAACTGCGCGTCGTGGGTCTCATGAACGTGCAGTTCGCCGTGAAGGGCGAGACCGTCTACGTTCTGGAAGTCAACCCTCGCGCTTCGCGTACCATCCCTTACGTCTCCAAAGCCATCGGCAAACCCCTGGCGAAGCTCGCGGCGCAGGTCATGGCGGGGAAAAAATTAAAAGATCTCGGATTCACCGAGGAGATCATCCCGCCGTATACGTCGGTCAAAGAAGTCGTCCTGCCTTTCGTACGTTTCCGCGGCGTGGACATCCTGCTCGGCCCAGAAATGAAGTCCACCGGTGAAGTCATGGGCATAGACAAAGACTTCGGCATGGCTTTCGCCAAGGCTCAGCTGGCCGCAAGCTCCTCTCTGCCGGTCAAAGGCACGATATTCTTGAGCGTCAAAAACCGCGACAAGGATGCCATCACGGAGATCGCCAAGTCCCTTTCAGATATGCAGTTCAGCCTCGTGGCGACCGAAGGCACCGCCGAAGTGCTTAAAGCCGCCGGGATCCCCGTGCAGGCGCTTAAAAAAATCAGCGAGGGCAGTCCCAACGTCCTCGACCTCATCCAGGCCGGAAAGATCGAGCTCATCATCAATACTCCCAGCGGAGAAAAGCCCCGCGTCGATGAGATCAAGATACGCTCTTATGCGGTGTCGCGGGGTCTTTCGTGCGTCACGACGATCCAGGGAGCTTACGCGTCGGTCGAAGGCATCAAGGCGATGAAGAAGAAAGACATGAAGGCCGTTTCGCTGCAGGCGTATCACGAAAAAATAAAGGCGCGTCTCGAAGCCGTCGATGTATAGAGAACTCTGCCCCGTCGTCTCTCAGAAAAAAATAGCCGACGGTCATTACGTCCTCACGTTCCGTTCCGCGAAAATCTCCAAAGGAGCCAAGCCCGGACAATTCGTCCAGATCCTCTGCCAGGATTCGTTTGATCCGCTCCTGCCGAGGCCGTTCAGCTTTCTATCCGCGGATAAAAATCAGTTTTCCGTGCTCTATCACGTCGTCGGCAAGGGCACCAAGATCCTCTCCCAGCTTAAGATAGGGGAGAAACTCTGGGTGCTCGGACCCTGCGGCAACGGCTTTTCGGCGCCGCTGGCGGCAGCGGACAAGCAGTATCTTCTGGCGGGAGGCGGAGTAGGTATCCCGCCGCTTTATCATTTCGCCAAAGAGCTGATCGCAAAAAAAATTCCCAAAAAAAACATTTCGGTGTTCCTCGGCGCGCGCGACAAGTCCCTGCTTCTGCTTGAGAGCGATTTCAAAAAACTCGGCGCTGGTCTTTTTCTTTCGACCGACAACGGCACCCGCGGCTCCAAAGGCTTCCTCACGGCAAGTCTCGAAAAATTTCTGAAAGCAGGCAAAGCCCCCAAGGCCCATCTCTACACCTGCGGCCCGACGGCGATGATGAAGGCCGTTTCAAAGATCGCCGACACGTATAAGGTTCCCTGCCAAGTTTCGGTCGAAGTTCCGATGGCCTGCGGTTTCGGCGCCTGCCTGGGATGCGCCCTCAAAGTCAAAGACGGCGGTCAGGATCACCGGTTCGCGATCGCCTGCTGCGAAGGGCCCGTGTTTTCGGGCGCTGATATCGTATGGGAGTAAATCTTTCGACGCAGATCGGAAAAATAAAGCTGAAGAACCCGGTGCTGTCCGCTTCCGGGACGTTCGGCCACGCCAAAGAATTTGAGAAATTCATCGACCTCGGCAAACTCGGCGGCATCGTGACCAAGACGATCACGCTGAAGCCCCGTCTCGGCAATCCCCCTCAGCGTATCGTCGAAACGCCATCGGGCATGCTTAACGCCATCGGCCTGCAGAACCCGGGCGCTGAAAAATTCGTTTCCGAGAAGCTTCCGTTCCTGCGCCGCATCGGCGTGCCCGTCATCGTGAGCGTCATGGCCTACGGCGTCGATGAATTCGTAAAGCTCGTCCAATTTCTCGAGAACGAGGATGGTATCGACGGCTACGAGATGAATCTTTCCTGCCCCAACGTGTCTTACAATACCGCCGTCGCAAAAGCGGCCGCAGACCGGGGACTCACGGACGTGCGTATGTTCGCTCATGATGAAAAGATGATCGAGGACGCGGTCGGTTCCGTGCGAAAAGTCACGCAGCGCACGCTGATCGCCAAACTCGGGCCCGACGTGTCCAATATCGGAAAAATGGCGCAAGCCGCCGAGCGCGCAGGCGCGGATGCGGTGGCGCTCATCAACACCTTTGTCGCGATGAAGATCGACGTGCGCACGCGCAGACCGGTACTGGCCAATAAAACCGGCGGCCTTTCCGGTCCCTGCATCCGCCCGATCGCGGTCCGCCTGGTTTGGGAAGCGGCCAAAGCGGTGAATGTCCCCGTCGTAGGCATCGGAGGGATCATGACAGGGGAGGACGCGGCCGAGTTTCTCATCGCCGGCGCTTCCGCCGTCCAGGTCGGAACCGCCAATTTCATGAACCCG
>CAZJAX010000009.1:14915-24530 GCA_964543965.1 uncultured Planctomycetia bacterium | reverse complement strand
GAAGCCGAGAAGCTGGTGAAGACGCTGGCCCCGGCTGTCCGGACGTTCAAGGTCGGCAAGGAGCTTTTTACTTCGGCAGGCCCCGAAGCCGTGAAAATGGTGCACGGCTACAAGGCTAAAGTGTTTTTAGATCTCAAATTTCATGATATTCCCAATACCGTCGCCTCCGCCTGTGAGGCGGCTGCGGCGTTGGGCGTGTTCATGATGAATGTCCATGCTCTCGGAGGCCGTCATATGCTCTCCGGGGCCGCCCAAGCCGCCCAAAAGACCTCCCCCAAGCCCATTGTCCTCGGAGTGACCGTGCTGACCAGCATGGCGGATCAGGACCTGAGAGAGATCGGGGTGCAGGGGACGGTAAAAGAAGAGGTTGAAAAGCTGGCCCTACTTGTGCAACAATGTGGATTAGACGGCGTTGTGGCTTCAGGCCAGGAAATCGAATTGATCCGGAAAACAGCCGGTAAGAATTTCCTCATCGTAACTCCGGGCGTCCGGCCCTCTTGGGCGGCTCACGGAGACCAAAAGAGAATCATTACTCCTAAGGAAGCGATACAGAAGGGTGCCGATTTTGTCGTCGTCGGCAGGCCCATCACACAGGATAAAAGCCCCCAGGAAGCTGCAGAGAAAATCATCAAAGAGATGGAATGAATCCATCTTTTTCATCACAAGGCTGAAGACAAAGGGACGACCCGTCCCTCCTTCCAGAAGCCTAGACAAACAAGGAGTGGAAAGTGAGTTTATTTAAAAGGAAAGAAACCTCGTTCGAGGATATGGATTCTCAGGAAAAGCTGAAGCGCATTATGGATCAGCTCGGTTTCCTTGAAAAGAAGATCGATTCAGTGCTCGAAGAAATGCGCAATCGCGGCGGTTCCCGTCCGTCTTTCGGCGGCGGCCAGCGCGGCGGATTCAACCGTGATCGAGGCGGATTCAACCGCGACCGCGGCGGCGCCAATCGCGGCGGCCAGCGCGCTGAAGGCGGCAATACCCGTTACGCAGGGCAGGGTCCTCGCCGTTACAACCCCGGTCGCCCGTTCGGCGGCGGCAACGATGACAACCGCGGCAATTTCGGCGGCGGACGTCCCGAAGGACGCCACAACAGCAACCGTCACTCCGGTCCCAGAAGGCCGCATCAGGGCCATAACCAGGGTTCTAACGCGAACGTGGGAAATTCTTCGGCTCCCGAACAGACGGCTGCCGAAGAATCAATGCCGGAATAAGCCCTGAGAGACAGGGATTATTTCCTATACCTCAAAGATCTGGTCCGCCTCGAAGAAGCGGAAGAAAATGACCAGATACGAGAGGAATTAAAAGACTGCACTTCTGAGGAGCGCCAGGCACGAGGCAAGGCGCTCCTCAATCTTTTTTTGGATGAAAAACATTTCAGTCCGGCCGGCCACGCGCTGGCAACTTTCACGCTGAAAGACCGCAAAGAATTCCCTCTTTTTACGCTCGAAGAAGGCGATGTCGTGAGCGTTTTCGCCCGCGGCGTGCGCGTCAACGATATCCCCTCCGGCACAGTTTACGAAAAGACGCGTGAGGCGATCACTGTGGCGCTCAATGAACCCTGGCCCGAATGGTTCGAAAAAGGGCCGGTGTATGAACTCCACCGCTCTCTCAACCGAGTCACGTACAAACGCATGTTCGAGGCGCTTGACGCCGTCCACCAGACGCAGAATACCCGCTTGGCTTTTTTCCGCGATATCTCGCTCGGCCTAAAAAAAGCCGTGATCGAGGAAAAGGATCCGCGCGATGTCCTCTTTTTCGACGCAGGGCTCAACGAATCTCAGAAGAACGCCGTGTTCTGTTCGCTTTGGGCTCGCGATGTCGCGCTTGTGCACGGGCCTCCCGGCACCGGCAAGACCACTGTACTTATCGAGATCATCCGCCAGCACCTGCTGGAAAAAAAATCCGTTTTCGTGACGGCTCCGTCCAATACTGCCTGCGACAACGTGCTCGAGCGGCTTATCGCCTGCGGCATCAACGCTCTCCGTCTCGGGCATCCGGCAAGGATCTCAGCGGCTCTTAGAGAGCACACGTTCGATTTCAAACTCGCCCTCCACCCGGCGGCCCGCGAACTCGAGGCCAAGGAGGCCGAGCTTTTCCGACTTTTTAAAAGGGAAGACCGTTATCACGAGCGCCGCAGTCCCGGCCGCGAGGCAGAGCGGGAAATGAAGCAGGAGATATCCTTCCTCAAACAGGAAATAAAAAATCTGAAAAAAGAAGTGTTCGAGCGTGTCATGAAGGAGGCCGAGGTCATTGTCGCCACGCCCGCCGGTATCCAGGACCGCTCGATCCGGGATAAAACCTTTGACCTCGTCGTGATCGATGAAGCGACTCAAGCGACTGAGCCGATCAGCTGGATCCCGATCACGCGGGCTAAGAAGATCATCATGGCCGGCGATCATTTTCAGCTGCCGCCGACGGTGCGCTCGAAAGAGGCCGAGGACAAGGGTCTCGGTGTCAGCCTTTTTGAGCGGTATTATGAGATCCTGCCTCAGGCATCGCGCGCGCTGCTCGTGCAGCAGTACCGCATGCATGAAAAGATCATGACTTTTTCCTCGAGAGAATTTTATCAGGGTCTTTTGGTCGCCGACGAATCCGTGAGGCTGCATACGCTCGCTGACCTCGAAGGTGTGGAGGACTCGCCGGACACGCGCGAGCCTCTGCTTTATATCGATACGGCCGGCAAAGGCTTCGAGGAAAAGCTCGAAGAAGGCAGCGAGAGCCGGTATAACCCCGAGGAGGCGGGTCTCGTCCTCTCGATGCTTGAGCGCATGCTGAAAGCCGGAGTGCCGCCCCGTGAGATCGCCGTCATCAGCGCCTACAGCGCCCAAGTGCGCCTGCTGGCGAGCCGCTCGCCTCATCCGGACGTCGAGATCGACAGCGTGGACGGGTTTCAGGGCCGCGAAAAGGAGCTTGTCATTGTTTCGCTTGTCCGGTCTAATCTTTTGGGCGAAATGGGCTTCCTGGCAGATACCCGCCGCATGAATGTCGCGATGACGCGCGCCAAAAAGAAGCTCATCGTCGTGGGAGACAGCGCTACGCTTTCTTCTCTTAAATTTTACAAGGATTTTATCCAATATTCAGAGGAATCCGGAGCCTATAAGAGCGCCTGGGAGATCGAATAGAGGGCTCCCAAAGCTCTGTTGTCACGGGGCCTATATTCTGCTATATTAATGGACTTATAAATCCTTGAGCCGTGATAGAAAAAGGGTCTTTTTTTGGGCGCATTCAGCTTCGTTGACGGTGTTTCTGAAGTCAAAAAGAATGAAAGCCTTACCGCATTTTTCACGCTTAAGGGAACCGAAGAGTTTTTAAAAGACCACTTTACGGATTTTCCGGTGATGCCCGGAGTCCTTCAGCTGGAGTCGCTCAAGCAGACCGCCTCGCGGCTTCTCTGGGAAAGGGCGGAGGAAAAACCGCGCTTCAGGTTTCAAACCATCAATTCGGTCAAATACGGCCAATTCGTGGCGCCCGGCAGCAAGCTTAAAATTTTTGTTCGTTTGATCAAAGAAGAAGGCAGTATCTTCTATTTCGAAGGCCGTATCGATTTTGCGGGCGGGGGGATGACAGCGGGCCGGACCATTCTCGCAGATTTCACCCTTGTTCCGGTGAGTTAAAGGAGTTTTAGGAAATCATGACCGATAAAAACGAGATCATCAAGCACGTCAAGACCATCATCTCACAGGCGCTCAAAGTCGACGAGTCCAAGATCAGCGCAGACTCCTCGCTGATCGGCGACCTGGGAGCCGAATCCATCGATTTTCTGGACATCGTTTTTCGTCTTGAGAAGACGTTCAAGATCAAGATCCCTAAGGGCGAGCTTTTCCCCGAAAAGCTTTTGACGGACGCGCGCTTCGTCAAGGCCGGACAGGTCACCGCCGAAGGCATCCAGGAGCTCAAGACCCGCATCCCGTCGCTCGACTGGGACAAGTTCGCAAAGAACCCGCAGGTCGCCAATCTCGGCAACATGTTCACGGTCGGCATGATCGTCGACTATCTTTCCGAAAAGCTCGCGGCCGCGAGCAAGTAATCTAAAGCTTCATGGGCCGGAGAGTTTCTTCCTCATCCGTGAAAAGGTACGGCGCCGAAATAGTCCCTTCCATGGGCGTCGATCTCGTCGAATATAAAAAGGCCCGCGCATTTTACGGCCGCCATAAAAACCGCCTCTCTTCTTATTTTGGAAAAGCCGAGATCTCCATGATCGAAAAGGGCCCCAGGCCGCACGAGACCCTGGCCATGATCTTGGCCGCCAAAGAGGCCGTTTTCAAGTCCTGCGGCGCTCCTTGGATGGGTACGCAAGGTTTTCGAGAGATCCTGATCGTGGCTCGCGGCAGCCGGCAGCTTTCTTTCCGTCTGCGCGGAAACTTCAAGAGGAGTTTTACGAAGCGGAGAACGCCTGCTCTCACATTTACGAAGAGCCGGAATTACGTCATCGCCAAGTGCCACTCCCGTCCATGCGCTGGGAACTGATCACGCGTTTTGAGGTCCTGAAAAAAGGAAGCCGCTCCCGCGCCGTCAAATCTTTCACAGGCGCCGAAGATTTCTTCAAAGAAAATTTTCCAGGACTTCCTCGAGTCCCGGAGCCGTTCTTCATCGAGATGATCGCGCAGGCCGGCGGCGTGCTTTTTGGTCTCGGCCTTGATTTTAAAAAAGAGATCATTCTCGCGAAGATCGAGGATGTAAAGATTTATCTCGATGTACCCCCTCCGTGCGATCTTATCGTCGAGGCGCGTATCGAAGATGAGCGCGAGGACGGCGCCTGGATCAGCGGCTCCGTGTCCTGGCAGGACCGCAAGGTGATGGAGGGCCGGGTGCTTTTGGCCGCCGTCGACGCATTGATCGAAGGAAAAAGCAATATCGTGTTCAACGACCATTTCATGAAAAGTTACGATATCCGCGCCGTCGCCCGCAAAAGCGAAGCGTCCGGGAGCGCTGCCTGATGAAGCGCGTCGTTCTGACGGGCATCGGTGCCGTCACGGCAGTCGGCGAAGGAGTCTCAGCTCTTTGGGAATCTGCTAAGCACGGCCGTTCTGGGATCAGCCTCGTGCGTTTCACCGGCGGTTCGGGCGAGTGGACGACCGCCGGCGCGCGCGTCACGGATTTTGAACCTGAAAAATATATCGCCCAGAGAAAGTCGCTGAAAGTCATGGCGCGCGATATTCAGCTGGCTGTGGCCGGAGCGAGTCTTGCGATGCGCGACAGCGGGCTGGCCGGCGCCGCGTTTGACCGCGACCGTTTCGGCGTCATCGTCGGCTCGGGCGTCCTGAACCACGAACTCGACGAGTTGGCCGCCAGCGTCCAGCCGGCTGCGGATGCCGAAGGCAATCTCGACATGAAGAAATTCGGCGACGCCGGCCTCTCGAGCCTTTTTCCGCTCTGGCTTCTCAAATACCTGCCCAACATGCCCGCTTGCCATATCTCCATTCTTTTTGACCTGCGCGGCATGAACAATACGATCACGACCGGCGCTTCCGGCGGGCTTCAGGCCGTGGGTGAGGCGCTCCGGATCATCCAGCGCGGAGACGCTGACGCGATGCTGGCAGGCGGCGCAGAGTCCAAGCTCAATCCCGTCGGACTTTCCGAGTATAAAATTCTCGGTGCGTTTTCAGGCTCGACCGACGGCGATCCGAAGAAAAAGTACCGCCCGTTCCATCCGGACTCGCAGGGTTTCATCGTCGGAGAAGGCTCGGGTTTTCTTGTGCTTGAAGAGCTCGAGCATGCAAAAAAACGCGGCGCAAAAATTTATGCTGAGGTCGCGGGTTTCGGCTCCTCCTCCCGCGACGGACATGCGATCGCGATGGCTGCGGCGCTCAAAGACGCGAAGATCGCGGCCGCGGACGTGAAATATATCCAAGCATCGGGCATCGGCATCGCCGGGGAAGACGCGCTCGAAACGCGTGCGATCCGTGAAGTCTTCGGCGAGGGCGCTAAAACGACGCGCGTCAGCGCTTCCAAACCTGTCACAGGCTTCACGGGATTTTCTGCGGGAGCACTGGACCTGGCGATATCGACGATGGCGCTCGGCGAGCGCACCGTGCCGCCCGTGCTCAATTTTGAAAAGTCTCCCGGCACCGAAGGATTTCTCGTGGCTCTCAAGGCCGAGCAGGATCAAAAGATGAAATATGCGATGACTAATGCGTTCGGCTTCAACGGCCAGACCGCATCGATGGTCACGAAAGTGTACGAGGCTTAAATGAGCGAGAAGCGGGTCGTCATTACCGGTATGGGCGCCGTGACGCCTCTTGCCAACACCGTCGCCGGCACTTGGGAAGCCCTGATCGCGGGGCGTTCAGGAATCGGATCCATCACGCTTTTCGATGCGGCGACGTTTCCGACGAAGATCGCCGGTGAAGTCAAAAATTTCGATGCCAAACGGTGGGTCGGCCGCAACGGTTTTTCGTTTCTCGGCCGCAACAGCCTTTTTGCGCTCGAAGCGGCCGCCGAGGCTGTAAAGGATTCGGGGATAGACACGGTCAAAACGGATCCCGTGCGGCGCGGTATTTATTTCGGCGCAGGGGACGGAGGATTTCATTTCAGTGAATACGCTTCGGTGCTCATGCGCTCGCTCGACTCTGAAACTTCTGAGGTCAATCCGAGCCGCTACATGGCCGAAGACGCCGCCCACTCGGACATGAAAAAGGTTCTTGAGCATGAGCCTGCCCAGGTCATCCAGCACTTGGCCGAACATTTCGGCGCAAAAGGACCTGTTTCAAACTGTTTGACGGCTTGCGCCGCCTCGAGCCAGGCGATCGGCGAGGCCGCGGAGATCATACGCCGAGGGGACGCCGACGTCATGATCACGGGCGGCGCCCATTCGATGATCCACCCTCTCGGCGTGGCAGGTTTCAACCTCTTAACGGCGCTTTCGACGCGCAACGATTCTCCCCAAGAAGCCTCGCGCCCCTTCGACAAAGGCCGGGACGGTTTTGTGCTCTCCGAAGGCGGCGCAGTTCTCATCCTAGAGGAGCTTGAACATGCCAAAAAGCGAGGCGCCAGAATATATGCGGAACTGGCCGGGTACGGCGGCACCGCCGACGCTTACCGAATGACCGATCCGCATGCGGAAGGGCGCGGCGCCATCCGAGCGATGAAGCTGGCGCTCGAAGACGCGCGCCTTGCGCCGTCCGACATCCATTATATCAACGCCCACGGGACCTCCACTCAGCTCAATGACCAGATTGAAACTCACTCGGTCAAAGCGGTTTTCGGCGCCGACGCTAAAAAGATTCCTATGAGCTCGATCAAGTCCATGTTGGGACACATGATCGCGGCCGCAGGAGCCGTCGAGATCATCGCCAGCGTGCTTACGATACGCGACGGCGTGATCCCGGCGACGATCAACTACCGCGTACCCGACGAAAACTGCGACCTCGACTACGTGCCCAACACAGCGCGAAAAGCCAAAGTGGACACGGTCTTGAGCAACTCATTCGGTTTCGGCGGGCAGAACATCACGCTCATCGTCAAAAGGTTCGCTTGAGCAAAAATCTTAAGTTTTACGTCGATTTTGACGGAACGATCACGCAGACCGACGTCGTCGATAGGGTGCTGGAGCGCTTCGCCGACAAGGCCTGGCAGGAAGTCGAAGCCGAGTGGCAGTCCGGCAAGATCGGCTCCCGCGAATGCCTGGACAGGCAGGTCGCGTTCCTGAAAACGACTCCGGAAGCGCTTGAAGCGTTCTGCGCGGACGTGAAGATCGACGCTCATTTCATCGATTTTCTGAAAAGCGCCCGTGAGCTCGGCGTGCCGGTCGCGGTGGTCAGCGACGGGTTCGAGAACGTCATCCATCCGGTGCTTAAAAGGGTGCTGGCGCCGTATCCGGAGCTTCTCAAAGCGCTGCCGGTCTACGCCAATAGGATCGAGTGGGCGCATGGCCGGCCCAAAGCTTCTTTTTTCAGCGCGGCGGTCTGCGCACACGGGTGCGCCAACTGTAAACCCGAGGCTATACGCAAGACCGCTGCGACGGACGACAGGATCGTGTTCATCGGGGACGGGCTTTCGGACCGCTACGCGGCCAAGCGCTCAGACCTCACATTTGCGAAGGGCAAGCTTTTAAGGTATTGCGCGGAAGAAGGCATCAACCATCTGCCGTATCAAAATTTCGGACGCATCGAAGAATGGCTGCGGGAAAACGCGGCGGCCGCGAAGTCCTCGCGGTAATTTTTCACACACTTTTTTAAGAAAGGGACGACATGCCGATATCTGACAAGAGAATTTCTGAAAAGGAACTTCTGGAAAAGGAAAAGAAATACTGTTCATACGGCGATACCGTGCATTATCTCGAGCCCCCGAAATTTTTCAAATCTTGCGAAGGCTCCTATCTTTACGACAGGGAAGACGTGCCGTTTTTGGATCTCCAGATGTGGTACTCGGCCGCGAGCTTCGGCTACAAGAACGAGCGGCTCAACACTGTTCTGAAAGGCCAGATCGACCAGCTGCCTCAGCTGGCCTGCCAATACCTGCACGAGGAAAAAGTGCTTCTGGCCGAGAAGATCGCCAAGTCCGTCGAACGAATTTTCGGCGAAAAAGGCCGCGTGCATTTCAACGTCGGCGGCGCTCAGGCCGTCGAAGACTCGCTCAAGCTCGTACGTCAGACGACGAAGAAGAATCTCGTCTTCGCCTTCATGGGCGGCTATCACGGACGCACGCTCGGCGCCTCGGCGATCACGTCGAGCTACCGCTACCGCAGGCGTTTCGGGCACTTCTCGGACCGCGCGCAGTTCGTGCCGTATCCTTACTGCTACCGCTGCCCCTACGACAAAAAATATCCCGACTGCAAGATGTACTGCGTGAAGCAGTTCGAGAAGCTTTTCGAGACGGAGTATAACGGCGTCCTGGACACGAAGCTCAACGAGTCGGAATTCGGCGCTTTTTATGTCGAATCCATCCAGGGCACGGGCGGATATGTCATCCCGCCGCCGGAATATTTCCCGATGCTGCAGGAGATCCTGAAGAAACACAAGATCCTGCTCGTCGACGACGAGATCCAGATGGGTTTCCATCGCGCGGGCAAACTCTGGGGCTTGGCGAATTTCGGTGTGAAGCCGGACATCATGATCTTCGGCAAAGCGCTGACCAACGGGCTCAATCCCCTCTCGGGGATCTGGGCGCGCGAAGAGCTGATCAAGCCGGAAGTGTTCGGCGCCGGTTCCACGCACTCGACGTTTTCGTCCAACACGCTGGGCACGGCCGTCGGTCTCGAAGTCATGAATATCTGCGAAGAAGAGAATTATGAGAAGATGGTCACCGAAAAGGGGAAGAAGTTCCTCGAAGGCTTAAAGAAGCTCATGGCTAAGCACCCCAAGGTCATCGGCGACGTGAGCGGCATGGGCATGGCGCTGCGCATGGAGATCGTGAAATCTGACGGCTACGCTCCTGACAGGGAATTCGCCGATCACCTATTCGCCGAAGGCATGAAGGGCGACCTCGAAGGCCCCGGCGGCAAAAAGATGGGTCTCGTGCTCGACGTGGGCGGTTATTACAAGAACGTGTTCACGATAGCGCCGGCGTTCGATATTACAGAAGACGAAATGGACCTTGCGGTCGAGCTGCTCGATATCCTGATCAAGAAGTGTAAGAAATAGCTTTGAGCGTAATCTCCCTCATCAACAATAT